>CAYZRJ010000013.1:0-15258 GCA_964480825.1 uncultured Candidatus Saccharibacteria bacterium
ACGGAATACCGTCTAAAAACTTCGGTCATGGGAAAAGTATGAAACGGGCAATCCTACCTGCAGCAACTCGCGATCGTACCGCTATCAGCTAGCTTGGCGAGGTACAAAGACGGGGCGTAGATAGATGACTGACAACCCGCAAGGGGTAACAGAACCTGGCTTACTCGCTTCCTGTAAATAATAGGTTATCTAACAAATCTAAAAATCTTTTTAATAATAATCCCTAAAGTCATAGTAGCCGGAACAGCCATCACAGCGCCCGCGACTCCAAAGAATTCGCCGCCGATTAACAGGGCGGTTAAGATTACCAAGGGACTAAAACCGGAAACTTTTTGCATAACTTTAGGAACCAAGATGTTGTTTTCTAATTGTTGAACGATTATGTAAAGTACGACAACTCCAACAGCTTTTATTGGGTCACTGGCTAAAGCGATTGTAGCCGCAAAAACTGCAGAAATAATCGGGCCTACCATCGGAACTATTTCTAAAAGTCCCGAAATAAGTCCTAAGGCTAGGGGATAATCAACATCTAATAAAACTAGGCCTACAAAACACCCGAATCCGACGACTAACATTAAGATTGCTTCGCCTTTTAGCCAGTGGCCTAGGTTTATTTCGATGTCATCAATTGTTTCTAAAACAGCATCCTCGGTTTTTGCCGGAAATAAAGATATGAAACGACGCTTCAAATTCGGCCAATCCATCGACAAGTATAGCGCCATAATAAAAACACTAAAAATCGCGGTTAAGTTAGAAAAAATTGAAAACGTTGCGGTAAGTATTCCGCCGGAAACTTCGGATGCTTGCGGAAGGATGCTCGCCAAATTAAAGCTGTCGCCCAAATCAATTACGCTTAAAATCTTTGGTAAATTTTTGATTAATTTTTGAGCTTCGTTTAAAAACGGGGGCAGCCAAATAGTAACAACCAGCGCCATTACTGAAATCAGCAAAACATACGAAACGATTACCGCCACACTTCGTGGAACTTTACGATTTACTATTGTTTGCTGCATCAATTTTTTAATTAAAGGCTCAATTGCAAACACAAGCAACAGCGCGAACAAAAATAAACCTATGATCGATCCTAAACGATAGACGATGTAAACACCAATCGCGATAAGAAAAGTAAGCAGTATTGTTTTTATTGAAATTACGATGTTTTTGTCCATAGTTTTTCTATTTTCATTATACATTGTTTACGCGACAGGTCTGCAACATTTAGCCAATTTATATCCGGATTTTTTCTAAACCACGTAAGCTGTCTGCGGATGTATCCATGTAAATCGAATTTAGCCCTTTGTACCGCTTCTTTCTCGCTTTGTTCGTTTCGCAAAAAACTAACGGCAGACTTATATACCAAACCTTTTAGCTTTAAACTATCCGGAAACTTTTTCGTTAAAAAAGTTGTTTCTTGGAGCAGTCCGTTTTGCCACACTTCGTCTAACCATTTATCAACTTTTTCGTATAGATATTCACGCTGGGCGTCGAGACCAAAAAGTACAAATTCAACATCTTTTAAATGGGGTAACGGCTCGGCTACATTTTGAGAAACGTTTCTTTCGATTGCGCGCAATACACGGATCTTATTATTTTTATCAATTTTTTCATAATCATCGGCGTTTAATTCTTGAAGACGCAAAAGTAAATCTTCTAAAGTTTCTTTCTCCAGTTCTTCGCGTAATCGAAGGTCCGAAGCACCTCCATCAAGTTGTCGGCGACCGGTAATTAAATCAATATAAAATCCTGTACCACCTACGATCACACAACGTTTTTGTTTTGCTATGATATTTAGAGTATATTTTGCGTAGTCGTAACCCGAAAAGTTCTGGTCAGGCGTAGCAAGGTCATACCCGTAAACTGCGGTGTCGTTCAGGTACCAAACCCCATCTTTTTTTAGACCGTATTCGGTCGGCGCTGGTGCGCGTATTTTTACACTCGATCTCACAGGAATCTTCCCCGTTCCGATATCCATAAATTTATAGATCTGACGTGAATCCGCCGAAATTATTACCGCATCCCTTTTTTGACATAATTCAAGCGCCAACAAAGTTTTTCCGCTTGAAGTCGGACCTAAAATAATTGGGATCTTATACATTCGCGCTAACCTTTTTAGATTTTTGCCAAATTTTAGTCAAATAAGCACTTCTCCACTTTTTCTCGACAAGTGGCACGTCGTCGGTAAACGTTTTTTGAGCAACCGTACCTTTACGTGCTGAATACATCGAAATGTAAACAACATTAAAGATTATTTTCTCAAAAAGTTTTACGGTGTCCATAAACTGTTCTCTAGTTTCACCGGGAAATCCAACTATTATATCCGTACCTAATTCGATTTCGGGTTTTGCAAGTTTTATCCTTTCTACTAAGGCAAGAAAGTCCTCTATTTTGTGTCTGCGGTTCATACGTTTTAGCACATCGTTGTTTCCTGATTGAACCGCTATGTGTAAGTAATTCGATATTTTTGGATTTTTCAATACTTCAATTAAATCTTGTGTAAAATCAAACGGATTTGACGAGATAAAACTAATTTTTTTAATTTCCTCTATTTCAGCTACTGCCCTTAGTAAATCTGCAAACGGAAGTTTTTGGTCACCTCCCGCGCGCAACTTAAATTTTTCTCCTACCGAAAGCCCCCACGAGTTAACATTTTGTCCGCATAACATAACTTCGGTTATCCCACGTAAAGCCAAATGACGAACTTCACGTAAAATTTCTTCTTTAGTTCGAAAGGTTTCTTTTCCGCGTGAGTAAGGTACAACACAAAATGTACAAAAGTTATCACAACCATTCGAAATATTTACAAAGCCTTGGGTTTTACCCTCGGTTTTTGGGACAACCTCGCCGGCATTATATTTTTGCATCGCCCATTCACTCAAAATATTGTTTTTGTGTAAAAAGTTGGGCAAATCCCAAATTTGTGTCGGGTTTATATATAAATCAACCCACGGAGTTTTTTTACGCAATTCTTCAAACTCGGTACGTTTTCGTTCGCCGGTGACTGATCCGACCATGCACCCTGACATAACAATGTATGGAAGTTTTTCTCCTCGATCTTTTAGTTTCTTGATTATTTTGCCCAAACCATAAACCTTGTCTTCACTTTTTTGGCGGACCGAGCAAGTATTTACAATGAATAAATCTAACCGGGGAAGTAGATCTAAAAGTGCTTCTTTTTCATTTTCTGCGATTTCAAAAGGTTTTAATTGCTCAAAATCTAACGCTTCCAATATTCCGGCCATGGTATTTGAGTCGGCCTCGTTTGCCTGACATCCAAATGTTTTTATGTAGTATTTCATTAGAACAGTATCGACAAAACTTTTGGAGGATCTTCTTTAAATTGTTCTGGGTGATTTCTGGAAAGTTTTTTCATATCCTCAATGGATATAAAAGTCGCTGAGCTAATATCGTTTTCGTTGTAATTTGGGATCTTATCTATACCTTCAAGTTTATAAACACACATAAAACTTGAAACCTGCGCTGGTGTCAACTTTCCTAATAAGACGAGTTTTTCTTCTGATATTTTCAGATTCAACTCTTCTTTTAAGCCTCTAATTGCTGCCTCTAAATAGAGTTCACCGGCCATGACATGTTCCCCACACGAAAAATCGTAACAATTTGGAAAAATTGATCTATTTTTGCTTCTTTTAGGAACAAGTATTTCGTTTTTATTATTAAACACAAATACATTCACAACCCGGTAGTTATTTACTCCGGATTTAAATATTTCTCGGCGACTTGCTTGACCAATAACTATATCTTTTGGATCTACTAAATCTAAGTATTCATTTTTATCAATTGCGTTTAAGTTAAATAAGGTCATTGTTGCTTTAATTTACACCATCGCCATTTTCTGCGATTTCAGCTAGTTTTATTAAAATAGGTTTTTTGCTGTGATCCAAACCTGCAGATAACAACATTCCTTGCGATTCTACCCCCATCATTTTCCGCGGCTCCAAATTGTAGAGAAATAATGTTTGCAAACCGTTAAACTCTTCAGGTTTGTAGTACGGCGCCATTCCGGTAAGAATTATACGAGTTCCCAATGTACCAAAGTCTACCTCGAGCTTTAAGAGCTTAACTGAACCCTCCACGAGAGTACAGTTTATTATCGTACCCACTTTTATTTCGAGTTTTGAGAAATCATCGTAAGTAATCACGAAGATATTATAACAGCATTGCTTTTTATTTGACGCACCGCCGTCTATAAGGTAATATCTCTCTGTTATGGCAAAAGGAAAACGCACTTGGCAACCAAAAAAGAAAAAAAGAGTCCGAAAACACGGGTTTATGAAGCGTATGGCTACTCACAACGGTCGAAATGTGTTAAAAAGACGCAGACTTAAAGGCCGCAAGGTTTTGGCAGTCGCTTATAAAGGTAAGTAGTACTTATCGCAATGCTCCATAAACAGAATCGAATTACTACAAAGTTTCAGTTCAATACTATCCGTAAATTTGGCACGCGACATAATTTTGATTTTTTCACTGCAACGATTTTAAAACCGTTAAATTACGAGGGACACGCAAAAATAGGTTTCATTGTTTCAAACGTTATTCATAAAAAAGCAGCAAAACGGAACCGCGTTAAGCGACTTTTACGCGAAGCGGTAAGATTAAACCTAGATAAAATTCCGGCCAACAAGTGGGTCGCGATAACAGTAAATCACAAAATTTTAAACAAGACTTATGAAGAAATTAGCAATCAAGTTGATAAATTTATACAAAAAATTACTGTCTCCAAGTAATTTTGGCCTGCATACCTGTCGTTTTACCCCCAGCTGCGCCGATTACACAAAGGATGCAATCGAAAAATACGGTGTTTTACGCGGATCTTTAATGGGTTTTTGGCGGGTTTTAAGATGCAATCCTTTTAACAAAGGTGGGTACGACCCGGTTGTGTAATCATTTACGCCTGTGGTATAACTCGATTAACAAAGGAGAATATAAAGATGGTTTACAAAATCGTAATTATAAAAGTAGATGAACACATGACACAGGATTTGGACGGGTTAAAAAACTTTCTTGAAACCTACATGAAGGGAGTTGTTTTGGAAGAAAAAACGACACACATCGAAATGAGATGTCGTGAGGACTTGGTATCCAGAGTAATATCGCTGGTGCATAAGTTCGGTTACTGGGCTTCTGAAATTCAACACGTCGAAGAAGCGGTTACTACATAGTGATTTTCAAAGCTAAACAATACAAAGCTCCGAGATTCTATTTTCTTGGAGCTTCTCTATTCTTAACAACTCTTGAATTTTCCCTTAACAGCAAGTAATATGTCATAAGCTATGTTTGGTAACCTTTGGCACTTAATATTGGTCAGCCCGCTTTTAAACCTATTGGTGGTGATGTACAGAATAACCGGAAGTCTCGGTTGGTCTATTGTTTTACTCACTATTTTAATTAGGACTGTTCTTATTCCCATAGTTCTGCCTTCGATGAAAGGTATGAAAAAACAACAAGATCTACAACCCGAACTCAGTAAATTAAAGGGAAAATATAAGCACGACAAACAAAAACTGGCTCAGGAACAAATGGCACTCTTCAAAAAACACAATATCAATCCGGCATCGGGATGTTTGTCTCAAATCGTCATGATAGCTGTACTTATCGCGTTATTTTCAGTGATTCAACTTATCACCATAAAAGGCGACTATGCTACGATCAACGCGAGTATTTACTTTCCAAGTTTTAGTTTCTCCGAAGGCGAAACGGTGGGCACACAGTTTGGGTATTTAAACTTGGCAAAAGCTGATCCTTATTTAATACTCGCGATACTTTCGGGCATTCTCCAGTTTGTAGCATCAAAAATGATGATGCCGTTTGTCGAAAAAGCCGAAAAAATCGCTGAAAAGACAGAACCAAAAACAGATGATATTGCTTTTCAGATGCAACAACAGACCTTATATATGATGCCGATCATGAACGTTGTTATAGGTGTAGCCTTGCCATCCGGGGTTTTGCTATATATAGTAGTAACCACCTTGTTTACAATTGCACAAAATTATTTTATAAGTGGGTGGGGCGGGATGAAGCCTCTCATTAAAAAACTATGGAAAAAGTAGAAATAACAAAAGATCTGCTCAATCAAATATTTAAATTCTTCGGAACAAAGCCTCAAATCGAGGTTAACGAAAACGGAGAAGGATTAGTTGAAGTTGACATAAAAGGCGACGATTTAAGCTATTTAATCGGTTATCGCGGTCAGTCTTTAGATGCTTTGTCAGACTTGCTAACTCATATGATTTTTAAGAAAACCAACGAGTGGCCGCACTTAATGCTGGATATAAACGGGTACAATCAACAAAGAATTGAACGACTTCACAATATGGCAAAAAGATTTATCGACAGAGTCAGATTCTTTAGGGCAGAAGTCGAAATGCCGGTATTAAACCCGTGGGAAAGAAAACAAGTACACACCTACATGGCTGACTACGATGATGTCGAATCCGAAAGTCGCGGTGAAGGTAAAAATCGAAAGTTGTATTTACTACCTAAAAAAAGCCGGGCTAAGGCGGACGGCTTGACGGACTAAAAAATGAAATTTTCATGTCTACAGGAAAATCTAGAAAAAGGTCTACAAACCGTCTCAAAAGCGGTTCCTGTTAAAGGTTCGTTACCCATACTTACAAACATTTTATTTTCTACCGAGGATGGAAAACTTAAACTTAGTGCTACAAATTTAGAAACTGCGATTACCACATATGTGCCTTGCTCGATTCAGGAAGACGGAGCGATAACCATTCCCGCGAAATTAATTAGAGAATTTATTTCTAATTTACCTCCGTCTACCATCAACGCGCACCTAACCGGTCATACATTACACCTTAGTTCCGACAAAACAAAATCAAAGTTTAACGGAATTACTGCTGACGAATACCCGGATCTTCCGATTTTTCCTAAAGATTCTAAAGCTATTGAACTCGACTCCAAAGTTTTCGCCGACATAATTTCGTATGTTGCTTTCGCTTCAGGAACAGATGATAGCCGACCGATATTTAGCGGAGTATGTCTAAAATGCGATGGAAAACTTTTAACCGTTGCCTGTACAGACGGGTTTAGATTATCCGAAAAATTGTTAGAACTCGACAAAAAATGTGAACCCTTTTCTGCGATTATTCCTGCTAAAACTTTGCTCGAAGTATCGCGTGTATTTGCTACATCTACCGAACCTTTGTTATTTGCATTGAACGGAAATGATAATTTAGCTCTATTTAAATCAGAGGACACAACAATTGCAACTCGAATTATCGACGGCGAATACCCTGACTACAAAAAAATTATTCCTCAAGAAAAAACTTTGAGCGCAAACTTTTCGACAGCTGATTTTGTCGAAGCTGTAAAACTAACAAACGTCTTTGCAAAAGAAGGCAATAACGCGATAAAGGTTAGATTTGACCCATCCGGAGTGATACGTATTATGTCGCTATCCGAAGAGGCCGGTGAACACGTGAGCGAACTGTCGGGAGAAATCGAGGGGAACATGGTTGAAGTCGCGTTTAGCTCTAAGTATTTATTGGATTATTTAAATAACATTAAAACCGAAACCATAACTTTTGTAACAAAGGGTAACGTTGCCCCGTGTATTTTTAAATCGGAAATTCATCCTAACTTTATTCATATAATAATGCCGATGCAGATTTAAGTTTTAGTTTAATTTAATTGTTCCCTGCGCATCCTTTAAATCCTGTCCCATCTCAGTCATCTCATCTTTAATCGTATTAACCGGAGGCTCTGATTGCTGATTTTGTTCGATTGTTGGCTGTTTAGCTAAAAACGCAGGGGTATTTTGTACAACATTCGGTTTTGGTTGGGCTTGTCCAACAGCCTTTGGTTCGTACCCTGCTTTAGCAACTCCCTGCGCGTCAAATGTTGTGTATTTATTCGGATCAGCTTGTCTTTCCATGGGTCTGTAAGTCGGCCTCTGCATCTGTTTTGATTTTGTCTTAATTAACCCCTCGGCTTTCAGCTTTAATATTTCTTCCGGGTTCGTGGTTATTAAACGGTGTTCAGCATCCGAAGCCATAACTCTAATTGCAACGTGATTGCTTCCGGCAAAAAATAAACCCTCTCCAACGTTTGACGCCAGCAACAACCTTTTTTCGCCTTCGGACAGGTAAAAGGTTTCGGCAACTTTATCAATAGCCGCAGGGTGTTGTTTAAACAAAACCTGAATTGAGGAGTTTGTAACAATTGCCTTTCCGTATTCGGAGCTTAAAAAGTCATCGACATCCTGCGATATTGTAGTCAAACCCAAATAATATTTACGGGCACGTTTGGCGATGCCGTAAATAAATCGCGCACTATCTTCATTTTGAAGTAAGTACCAAGCTTCTTCGACAATTAAGATACGTTTTTTCAAATCACGTCGAATTCGCGTCCAAATAAAATCCAGAATCATGTAAAACGCGATTGGCCTTAAAGCTTCTTCTAAGTTTTTAGTAGAGAAAACTGTCATTTTGCTTTCAAGATCAATGTTGGACTGCGCGTCAAAAATACCGGTCATCGAACCTTTAATAAATTTTTCCAAACGTTCGGCCATGCTTCGCGCTTCCGGCTCATCCATGCCAAGCAAAACTTTATATAAATCTTCCATAACAGGAGGCTCTTTTGTCATTTGGGTCTCAGGGTCGGTATTAATACCTTTGATTCGGTAAGTTTCAATTAAGGCGCGGTCAAGCAAAGCTTCTTCGATCGCTGACATTCCGTGCATGATTAATTTAAACAAAGTAATCAGTGCAATTAATTTTTGGCCAAGCTCGTTTTCACCTTCGACGGCAATACCTGACAAATCAAACGGGTTAATTTTATTTACCGAGTTAGCCGAAAAGTCTATGTAATTTCCACCGACTGCATCACACAAAGCGCGATACTCTTCTTCGGGGTCGATAATCATAACTTCGGCGCCAAAAACCATTAGACGCAATGCTTCAAGTTTTACAAAGTAAGACTTACCAGAACCGGATTTTGCAAAAACAACGGTATTTGCATTTTCAAGAGAGAATCTTTCGAAAATAATCAACGACCCGTTACTTTTGTTTATCCCGTACATTATTCCTTCTTCCATTGTTAAATCAGATGAAGTAAACGGAAACGTTGTAGCCAAACTTGTCGTGTCCATATTTCTGGTAATCAACATTTTGTCTAATCCACATGGGATAGTAGATTGAAACGCATCTTCCATTTGCAATGAGGCAACTTTAGAAATCAATAGTAATGAACCGAGGGTAGACTCTAAACGTGCGCTCACAGATTCAAGTTCTTCCAGCGATCCTGCGGGAATATTTATATAAAAAGAAAACTTAAAATATTTTTCAACACCTTTTACTAACTGCTCTTGCAAAGTATTCGCGTCTTCAAGTGCCGCAGAAACAACCGGGTCGACGAGTTTACCTTTTTCTCTAGTGTTCATGATTGTTGCTTCAAGTTCAGTGATTTTTCGGCGCAAGTCATCCAAAATCATTTTAGATTTTACAGGATAGTAAAACATCGAGAGATCCAGCGAATGATCAAAGTTGATTATTGGCGACAACCAGTTTGCTCCGACAAATCTCGGGTATCCCGAAACAAAAATTGTTCTAAAGTAAGTATTCCCTATTCGCAAAGTACTGTAATCAATCTCGATAGCAGAGGGGGCAATAATATCCCGAACGTTGACCATTCCTTCAGCCAAAACTTGAGCGGGAGTTTTTCCGTCATCCGGCATTCCGGGTACCATTTGTTCTCCACCCGGGGCTAACACAACTTTTTTCTTTTTTCCAAATATTTTAAAAATGTTTAGTGCCATAGTCTTCTCGGACGCTTTAGCGTCATTCTTCAATAATTGCCGGGCTTACCACAGCAGTTTTATAATCCTCCACGTTTGTTCTAATTCTCTGACCCGATAAAGTTGTCGGATTGTAAATATCAAAATAAAGTTCGACTAATTCTTGGGTATTTAACTGTCTGGACTTAACACCAAGTCTGCTAAATTCTTTTACGACGTGGTCAACTTTTGGAGATAATTGAATTGACGCTTCTTGAATAGCCTTATCCACGTTCACTCTCACACGCCTGTTTTGAACGCCAAAAAGTTTACTAACCCAGTCAAAAGCACCGGTTTGTTCCAAGTTCATCGTCGCCCCCGATGGAACTACAACAAAAAACTTTTTGTCCAAAACTTCGTTAGTTTTAATAACCTCTTGGACAAATTTTCGGTAGGCTTCGGCCTGATGTTTCATTAGCGGATCAGTTATTTTTGATTCAACTCTTTGTATTTTTTCGATGTATTTTGTAATATCAAGTTTTTTAGATCTTAAAACTACCTGAATAGGAAATGTTATTGAGTTTAATAACATCGAAAACGCCGCGATGATTGCATCTTGTTCGATTTCGGATAAAAGGTCAAAGTTAACAGCAGTTGTTTGTAGTACTGCGCAAATAATTCCGTTTTTTAAAACGACTAGATCATCTTTTATATCTAAGATATCAAGATGCTCTTGGGTTGTGTTTGTAATTCTTTCGGTCATTTTCCAAGTATTTCAATTTGCTGTATCGGTTCTCTTTTTGCTTCTACTGAACTGAAATTATATCAAAGGTTGAACCATTATTATCCGGCGTAACTTCGACGGTGTAAATTCCGTTTGATAGTGGTGTAGAAAGTTTAAACTGTCCGAGCAAATTTGTCTTGAATGCGCGCGTTACTTCTCCTTTTTGATTCTTCATAATTAACAGCATGCCCTCTTTTGTGGTACCGTCTTTCATTTTAACTACACCTGAAACAACATTAGCGCGACCGATTGGTTGTTGAGCAGTTATAAACGTTGGAGAAACTACGCTCGCTGTGGCAGGTTTGATATTAAACCCCTCTTGCTCTTTTAATTTGTTCTGCAAATCCAATATTTGCTTTTGCAGTGCTTCAAAATCCGATTGAGTTCTCTCTTTTTCAACCCGAAGTCTTTTAATCATTGCATCTTTCTCCTCGATTTCGGCCGGACTTGTCGTTGTGGATTTTTGATTTTCCAATTTAGATATCTCACCCGATAAGCGTTGTTTCTCTTCTTCGAGTTTTTCAGCTAAATAGCGCGCCTCATTGTCCAGCGCGGGTGCCGCGACTTTTGTATTAATTTCAACCGCCGAAGTAGTGATGTTAGCCTGTGTCGGACTGTATTTCTTTACATCTTTAACTCCCGTCTCACGTTTTATTTGAGCTAAAAGCTGTTGTAATCTTTCGGCCTTTTCTTGAATGTCATCGTCTACTGCTAATTCTTCTGTTGTTCTTATCGTGCGCTCCCCGCGGATAGGTAATATTAACTCTCCTGCAGTCGGTAATAAGTTAGTAAATCTTCTTCCCGAGTGCATGTCGGGGGTCATTGGCGTCAAGGCCGTCGTCGAGCGTCTGTACGCCGGTTTCTCGTGGTGCCTGTGCTCTTTTACTACCGGTGGCGTTGGAGCTTCTAATTGTAGGGGAGGAGGAGTTTCTTCCTTCGGTTCTATAACAGAAACTTCTGGCTCCAGCACTCCAACCGACACCGAAGCCGACTGCTGTTTTGCGGCTATCTCAGACGCAAAAGCATCTCTTACTTTTTTAGAATATTCTTTTTCGGGGATATCCAACGGATCAACAACATCATCGTTTAATTGATATTCAAGATATTCTTCCAGACGTCGGCGACTTGACGTAGGAGCTAAGGTTATCAATTCTTGTTTCACGACTGCCAAGTTGTCGTGCATAAAAACCGACGGAACAGAGGGCTCGCGCATCCAGATTCTTTGAGTCGGTGCGTACACCGATCTGATAAAATTAACGATCCACTCATCTAGACCTCTTTCTTGAATCGGTACAAATGCTAATCCGATGCCCAATATTGCTAAAAGCAAAACAAGCGGCCATTTAAAAAGACCCACCATTACAACCGATCCGACATAGGCCAGTCCTCCAAAAATAAGGAGATAAATAAATTGACGAATAGTTAAATCTCCGATGAGTTTAAACTCAACATCCATTATGTTCTGGGGAACCGCGTGCATTTTATTTGATTGTGGCAAGTCAGCTAAAGGCATATCTTATTGAAGTTTAACATATACACTTTTATCCTTTGTCAGCGTGCCCCCGACCTCAAGCCGCTCCGAAGTTTGTGTAATATTCTGACTTGCTTCGGTTACAACAAAACCAAAGGCCTTGTTCATTGCGAAATAAAACCCGTCATCTTGGGTTCCGGCTTGTTTTTGCCAATAAAGCCGGTAATTATTTCCGCCTTTCGATAAAGAAAGTTCGGGGTTTAAATCATAACTTATTGTTAGCAGTGCTTTACTTTGCGGTTGTAAGATAAAACTATTTTCAAATGACGTGTATTTACCCTGTGTTGATGTAACAACCTTTTTAAAAATGTCCTCTTCGGTGCCGTCGTCAAATTTTATGGTAGCTGCAGTAAGCTTGGCACCTTTTTGAGCTAAAACTCTCAAATAATTTGTATAAGGGCCGCCGGGCCAAGCGGTATCTTTTCCGGTGTGATTGTATTCAAGCTTTAAAGTCGCCCTCAAAAGTCCGTCACGGGTAAGAGAATTAATTTGATAATCCATTTTCTTTTTTACGTAATAATTTGCTTTAGTTCCACCCAAATTAGAATCCACAACAAACAAATAATCATTTTGGGTGCTAACTAGTGAGCCGTCCCAATTGTTAGACTTCAAAAGCTGGTTTATCGGGTCGTTTGTAAAATAAATCTGCAAGTGCCTTTCGTTTAGTGATGTCATAAAAGCATTCGCTAACGAAGGAATCTGTTCACGTCCAAGCGAAAATAACCTTTCTAAAAGTTTTGACCCCAAAACCGTTAAAAACGAACGTTTTTGATCGGAGCCGTTTTGATAGTTAAACTCACTATGTAATTCTGAACGCTCGTATATGTTTTGGTAATTAACTTCTTCGTTGTAGGCGGTTAAAAATAACGGACCGGTGGCCTTTAATAAACTTTGGATAAAATATAGATCAACGGCTACTACCCCGTCCATTTTTTCGCCTGTAACTTTAAAATACAGATCTTCGATTGTATTCGCCGAAACGGTAAAATCGGGATCCCAATTCGCGTTTCTAATATGCAGTTTTGTTTCCTTTAAGAATTCTGCAAGCGGTGTTGGAATTGGAGAGACTATATTTCGTTGGTCTATTTGGCCGTCTGGATTATACACATCGTCTATAACTAAATTTTTAATTTTCCCACGTTCTAAAGTTAACAAACCGTACGAACCAATAAATCCGCCCGTGGGTCTTAATTCGTTTGAGTTTTGAAAAAGTATTAAATATTTTTTGGGTTTGTCCGAACCCAAAATATTCGGGAGTGAGGAAAAAAGAGGTAAAGACATGTCGATACTTTGTTCGGTCGTAGATAAAACTTTTTTGTACTCTTCGTAATAAATACGATATTTTTTTGGAATATCCTGCGGATATACGTACTTAAAATCCGCCTGCGCTAAAAGAAGGTTATTTTTTGCGATATTCATTTGATTTCTAGCTTCGTCAAAATCAGCCGCGTTCATTTCTATCGAGGTATCGGGTCTTATAACTTCCCACAAAGTTTCCAACGGCTTTGTTGCTTTTGCTCCGGCATAAACTGTCTTCGAAAAAAATGTCAGCGAACCCAAAAGTTTGTCGTAACTTCTATAACTGCTTTCCTTTTTTACAAGTAGAAACAACGGGCGCAGAGTCGGCAAAGCTCTACGGGCTTTTAAAAAACTTTCGTAAGCAATTTTTGATTTAGATTTAACCTGATCGATTTCAAGTTGTTTACCGGAATCGGCGGCTTGTCTTAAATTGCGAACTCCGTTTTTTGCGTTTACATAAATACTAATTGTCGGTATTACCAAAAAGATTGTTAAAGCCGGCATCAAAAGTGCCAGCACAAATTGTAGTCTGCTCGAAATGTTAAACGATAGTCGGGGCAGTTTTGGCAAATGTATTTTGGGCTTTATTTTTTCTATAAAGTTTGCACCATTTCGCGAAGCTTCTATAACTAAAGGTTGAGGCTGAGGAACAGAAACTTTTTTTACGTCCATCAAAGAAAAAAGATTGTTTTCCGGAGCTTGAGAAGCAATTTTTTGTTCGATAAGTTTTGCCGGTTTAAAGCTGTGGGTGTTGGTTAAATAATTGAAAGACTCTAAAGTTTTAGCGACACCTTCTTTTAAAAATACTTTTGGTTCCCAATGAATTTCGTCCAGATTGTATGTATCCGGCATTTTTAAAACACCGGGTTTAAAGTATCCTTCGTTTTGTGCGTCTTCAAAACGTACTCTAATTCCCGAATCCGCGACACCTTTGATCATGTAGGCAATTTCTAAAACACTTATCGGTTCGTTTGGAATTAAAGAAAAAATACTACCCTTTGCTTTATCCGTGTACATCGCTTTCAAGATTCCTGAAATCGCGTCATCAATGTATAAATAAAACTCCTTCTCAGAACCCTCGCCAAAGATTGTGAGCTCCCGACCGGATATTAACTCGGATAATAGACGACCTAAATTTCCGCTCGAAACTAAATTCATTCGCGGACCGTATATTTCCGGAACTCTGGTTATGCGGACGTCGCTTTCGTATTTTTTAAAGTATTCCCAAACTAAAGCCTCTGCGTAGCGCTTGGCTTCGGCCAGCATATATCTATTTTCTTCGATTTTATTACGACCGAAATATTCAGTGAGTTCAAGTTGTGACATCCGACCTTCGTAGACATCGGTGGTAGATAAAAGCAAAAACTTCGCTCCGGATATTTTAGCCAAATCTAAAAGGTGTTTAGTTCCAAAAGCATTAGTTAAAAGTGAGCCGAGGTTCAAAACTTCTTTGGTGTACGAGTATTCTTCGAGTCCCGCCAAATGAAAAATATAGTCTACACTTTGGATATCTTCGGGAATTCCGTTGTTTATATCGCAATCGTATAAAGCGAAATTGGGGTTTGATAAAAGATGATTTATGTAACTTTGTTTTCCTGTAGTAAAGCTGTCTAAGACAATTACACGGGCGCCTTTTTCAAGGAGAGCCTCACATAGATGCGATCCAACAAAACCGGCGCCTCCGGCGACGAGCGCAGTCGGTACCAATGCAGATTTTTTAATAACGTTTTTACTTTTCATATGGGCAGTTTTTCGTTATGTTAAGTATATTTTTTTATTCGTAATTACACAAGAATTTTATTGGCTTGTCCATTTACCCCCGCGCGCAGGATAATGAAAAAAAAAATATGGAGGTAAAAGAAATATTTAAGATTATCAACAAACACAGAAAAACAATTT
>CAYZRJ010000014.1:0-14349 GCA_964480825.1 uncultured Candidatus Saccharibacteria bacterium
TATCAATCTAAAAACACCGATGGAAGTTGTCGCATATGTTATGAACCATTAAGGTTCGGCACTTTAAACTTGAACTCATTTTCCCATAAATTATTTTAATTAATTCTGTTAAATCGTTCTATAACCTTTGAGTATCCAATATCTTTAATTAACCAACCTGCCTTTGGCCCAGACGCCCTTCCGATAAGTGCAATATACATGCTTCCGAATGCATCTTTGCTGGTTACATTTTGTTTTTTAGATAACTCAAAAATATCAGACTGTAGCTCATCTGCAGTTTTGTCTTTATTCACGTAGTTTTGTTGTAACATTTCAACAATGTTTTTTAAAAACGTTTTTTGATCCTCATTCAATGTTTTTGCAATTTCAGGTACCGTGGCGGTGAACATAAACAAGTATTTTTCGGGTGCGTAAGATTTTAGCCATACTTTAGCGTATTTTATTCTTTCTTCAAGAATTTGATTTTCTATATCAGAAAGTTCCGCACCTTTTTCGGCTTTTGCCCATTCAATTATATTTAACGAAGGCATTTGTATTAGTATACTTAGAGTTCTAAATCTTGGTAAAAAGTTACTTTTCTTAAAGTAATCTCTTATTATCGAAGCCCCAAAATATTTTGATGCATCGATATCATCTGGAGTTTCTGAATAAAAGTTCTTTGCGCATCGGTCGAATTCGTCGTATAAATCAGGTACTGTGTCGCCATTGGGATCGAACAAAATCGCGGTGTTGTAATTAGTTCTTAAAATTAAGAACCTCGCTATTTCAGGGGGTAACAAATCTACTAAATCTTTTGCATACATACCGATTCCCTTTGAAGTAGACATTTTGCTTCCTTCTTTGGTTAGAAACCACTCATAAGGAATATCCACAGGCTCTGGTATGCCAAACATTTTACAAAGTTCTTTGGCCATATCTCTGGAACCACCTGCGCTGGAATGATCTTTTCCCGCACCCTCCACATTTATACCCAAAACTTTCCAGTGTGCTGGCCAATCCACTTTCCACATAAGTTTGGCATTTCCATTAAACGGTGAAATCTCCCCCCTATAACCACAGCCTATTGCCCATTTTACTAAAGCTGATTTACATTCAAATTCAACTGTAGTTCCATTCCACCTAGTTACAATTGTGGTTCCAACTTTTCCGCATTTTGGACAAATTACTTGTAGTGGGTACCAACCTTTTGGTTTTTCGTATCCTGCCACTTCCTCATAGATTTTTCTAATAGTATCAACTTTGTCTAAAGCTTCTCTTATAACATCATTAAATTTTCCCGTTTTATACATGTAGGAAGAGTACAAGATTTGAGGATTTGCTCCCATGGCGTTAAAGGTATTTGTGAATATATCCGCAAAGTATTCTGCGAATGTTGAATTTCCTTCGGGTGCTTTAATTTTGAACAGTGGTTTACCAAGGTCTTCTTCATAGCCCTCTAAATAGACAGGTACCTTGTTCATAGGATCCATATCGTTATAAATATACGTGTATACGGATTTCTTGCCCTCTTTTAAAAATTGTTTATTAACTATGTCGTGAATGAGAACTCCACGTAGAGATCCGATGTGAATCTGACCAGATGGCGTTTTCATATCGTCTACATGATATGGTTCATCTAGTTTGTTTTGTATTTCTTTTGATAGTATTTCTGGCCAGTACATGTTGCTATTTTACTTTACTACTATGCCTTTTATCCAGTACCTCTTCTATGTTGGACAAAGTTGAATTTTTAAATTGTAGAAGCACTAATTGAGGTGATAGATCAAGTCCGTCACCTCAATTATGCAATTTGTGGTCCAAAAGTATTGTAGCAAACAACTTATCCATCACCTCTTCGGATATTGTCCACTTGCCTTTCGGAACGTAGCAGTAAATACAGCGAAGACTGCATCTGTTTGTTGTGTGTATCCAGAAACCAACTTCTTTGTTTTTGGAATGACACTTGATTGGTGGTTGCGCTTCGGTCGACTTAGCTGAGCGCCCTTTCAAAAGGCCCTCGTTCGCAAAGTGATTGGGAACCGCTTCTAATGTCTGAGATGGAAACTCACTTAAATCCTGGGACTTATAAAGTGCTTGAAATACAGAAAGTGCCATTCCCGACAATATAAACGGTTGTGCCGAACCATTGGGACTGTACACAACAATCTCCCCAGTTGGTAACGGTTGCCAAACAAAATCTTCAGTTAATGCTACGATATCCATACAATTCTCCTTTGTTTTATTCGATAGCGCTATTATAAAGCTCAAAATGTGGATGTTAACCTGTAGCAATGTATAAATTAGTGAATCTCTTAGGGAACTAGCGAAACCTACATAATATCCAAATTCGCCTGTTTGGCGTGTGTTTGAATAAATCTTTTTCGTGGAGCGACCTCTTCGCCCATTAACATTGTGAATACTTCATCTGCGTGAGATGCGTCAGCGATATTTATCTTTTTCATCTTTCGGGTTTTTGGATCCATGGTAGTTTCCCAAAGTTCTTCGGCGTTCATTTCCCCCAAACCTTTAAAGCGTTGAATGATAGCCTTTGAACCACCTGCTGTTTTCAAAAAAGTAGTTCGCTCAATATCATCAAACAGATATTTTTTTTCTTTGCCCCAAGTCGCTTTATACAAAGGAGGAACTGCAACATAAATATGTCCGCCGTTTACTATTTCGGGCATGTGTCTAAAAAAGAACGTTAGATACAAAGTCATAATGTGCATGCCGTCTGCGTCTGCATCGGCCATAATGATAACCTTTCCGTATCTAAGTTTGCTGGCCTCGTACTGCTCACCTATTCCTGCGCCTATCGCGATTATTAAAGATTTAAACTTGTCAGAATCAACTATTTTGTCTAGACGCGCGCGCTCGGTGTTTAAGACCTTACCAAATAACGGCAGTATTGCCTGAGTGTTTCGGTCACGCCCTTGTTTTGCACTTCCTCCGGCACTATCTCCCTCGACAATAAATATTTCGGTTTTTTCACGATCTTTTAACGAGCAGTCAGCGAGTTTTCCGGGCAATACTCCCCCACCCTCAAGAGCCGTTTTTCTGATAACTGTATCCCGTGCGGCTTTTGCGGCCATACGAGCTTTAAGGGCCAAAACGTTTTTTTCGATTATTGCTTGGGCGTCGCGTGGATTTTCTTGTAAAAATGATTCCAAGCCATCTTTAACGGCGGTTTCAACTGCCTGCCTTACATTTGTGTTTCCCAGCTTGGCTTTGGTCTGGCCTTCAAACTGCAGAGTTTCTGAATCCAGGCTAATTGATATGATTGCAGTTAAGCCTTCGCGCAAGTCTTCTCCGGTTAGACCCGCGTCTTTTTCTTTTAAATAACCTTTGGTTCGTGCGTATTCATTTATAACGCGGGTTAAAGCAGTTCTAAACCCCGTCAAATGTGTTCCACCTTCGGAGTTTTTTAAGTGGTTAGCGAAACACACGACGTTTTCGGTAAAGGAGTCGTTGTATTGAAATGCGACTTCTACGGTTACATCGTCAACTTCTTTTTTTACAAAAAACGGAACCTTGTTTAAAACTCCTTTGTGTCGATTAAGTGAAAGTAGATAAGCTTTTATGCCTCCTTCAAAATAAAATGAACGTGATATATCGCCAATTTCATCGATAAGCTCAAACTTTATACCCGCCGTTAAGTATGCGTATTCTCTGAGTTGCGCGATAAAAAATTTAGGGTCAAATCTTGTAGTTTCAAAGATTTCTTTATCGGGTAAAAATTGAACGATTGTTCCTGACTCGTGGCCCCATCTGTTAAGATCAATACTCCACTGAGCTCCTTTTATTTTTGTTGTCGGTTTTTTTGCATCTAATTTTTCGACGGGCCTTAAAACTTTTCCACCGTTTGCGTACTCTTGAATAACAATCTCGTCACCGCGTTTAACAATAACACGACACCACTCGGATAGCGCATTAACCACGGACGCACCGACACCATGTAAACCGCTTGATACTTTATAACCGCCGCCGCCAAACTTACCTCCTGCGTGTAGTTTAGTAAAAGCAAGTTCGAGTGCGCTAACGCCGTATTCTTTTTTAATATCGTAAGGGATACCCCGACCATTATCGTAAACCACAACAGAGCCGTCTTTGTGAAGTTCGACCCGTACGTGATTAGCAAAACCGCCGATAGCCTCATCCATTGAGTTGTTAACAATCTCGGTAACTAAGTGATGAAGTCCCTCTTGACCTGTAGAGCCAATGTACATGCCCGGACGTTTTCTAACCGGTTCAAGACCTTCAAGTACTTGTATTTGTTCTGATGTGTAGTTTGATTTAGGAGGCATAACGTAAAGATCATTCTATAGCAAAGATATTAGATCTGGCAACCTTTCGCTGTTGATAGTTACTTTTCAATGTATAGTTTTATAAAGTATAGAAGGTAGGGTTCAAAATCAACCTCTCCTCTATGCTGCATATACTCGTAAATTCCCTTACTCAAGCCCTTTAAGCCTTTTTTACGGAGTTCCTCGGGGTCGCCCTCGTATTTTTTAGCTACAGCTGTAACAAGCTGGTCAAATCTTTTTAATGTATTTTTGTGATCAATTTTGCTCATAATAAAATGTAAAGTGCGATTTGCGTTTAGCTTATCGCACTTTTTGTAAATTCGAACTAATCTTCATCATCGTTTTTGTTTGTAGCGCGCTCGGGTAATTCACCGTCCTCTTGTGCATGCTCGCGAGCTTCGTGCCAAGCTTCTTCTGTTTTACTGCTAGAGGAACCCGTTTCTTCAGCCGCATCCTCTTCGTTATACTTGCCAGGTTTACGGGTGTTGTCATCCACCCAATCGGTGTCCACGTCCTCGCCATTATGAAATTCGCACCAGTTACACATTTCGTTCTCCTTTGTTATTTTGGTTAGATAGTACAAATAGTACGTTGTTTAGGCCAAAAATCAATGTTTATTTTTCTGGGTATTGACAGAAAACTTCCCGAATGATACTATGGGGTTATTGAAATTCAGAAATTACCAGGTAGCGTCCAGGTCAATAACACCAATTAATGACTTGTGACGGGGATACTACCTTTCTTTAGCGGCGTGTGCAAATTTTTAGCGCTTAGCACACAAAAGCGTAATTTCGGTCGCGTGTCTTAGGACGAAAGATTACCGAAAAAATTGTTCACTTTTGCTCTGGCCAAGTCAGCGAAGCAACGTGAATAGTAATACCAGCAGATGTTGAAATCCCCAACATCTGCTATTTTTTTGCCTAGATTTGGATAACCAACTGTTCCAACGCCAGTCTAACCCCAACGTTTGTATTTTCTAAATCATCAATTGTACTAATAATTTTTTCTAAACCAAACGCGACCTCAAGGCTATTCTTGTTTAACAACATTCCCCTACCCTCCGTGACCCAACCTTCTAAAATCTCTATAATAGTATCTTTTTCTTCTTTGGCGAATTCTTCCGTCCAGTCGAGGCGTTGGCCCAAACTCAGCCCGAGAACGTATTCAAAAGTCCATTCAGTTTTAACTTTCATCTCGTTTTCGTCGGTGCCCGGGTTAGCTTTAAACTTTCGGCAGCGAGATACAACGGTGGGTAATAAACTATTTTCGGTTTTGGTCAAAAGTAAAATAAGTGCATATAACGGAGGCTCTTCTAAAATCTTTAGCATCGCGTTTTGTGCATCCGGAGTTAAAAGATCCGCCCTACTTATAATAAGTATCTTGGTCGAAAGCGACAGAGGCTTTTCTTGCAAAAAGCTAATTCCCTGCTTTACTTGCGCGATCCCGATGCTCTTTTTGTCTTCGAGCGGTTCGATGATATTTATGTCGGGATAATTTGTTAAATAATTCCAGTTTATCTTCTGTTCCAGTTCCTTTTCGATTATTTCAAGAGCCTTGTTTTCACGAGCTTTTTGTGATGATCTAAATATAATTACGGGTCCGCGCATAGTTTGTTCATTTTGTATTATACTTTATTAATATGATTAATATGAAACCAAACGAATTTGTAGAAACGGTCGTAGATTTGTTCGAAAAGCGTACTAGTGTTTTTGCAAACAAAGTAAATGTGGAAGACTGGGTTCCACAAGACTTGGATCCAAAAGGCAAAGCCAGCTTTTTATTTTTCTTGACCCAACTTGATTACGCTATTAAATCCTCGCTCTTATATCAAGGCGCCCTAAATTTGTATGATGTAAACGCAAAGTTTTTCATGGCTGAAACAATCTACGAACTCTCGGACAAAGAGCTCGCAGATTTGTTGAGCAAATATTTACGCCCCAGATATATCAATGAGGCCGTTTATAGGTATAAAGTAAATAGTTGTAAGATGCTCGATAAGTACGAAGGTGACCCAAGAAACATTTTTAGACACGGCAGTGCACCTGAAGTTCTCAAAAAAGTTTGGGAGTTTAGGGGTTTTGGGCCAAAAACTGGAAATCTATTTTTTAGATCTATGGTTACTACATTTAATTTTAATTTGCTTGATATCGAGACTGTCTTTCAACCGGTTGATATTCACGATGTACGAATCGCAAAGCTTATGGACTTTGTTGATAGTGACGAGATGTCATCGAAAAATATCCAAACTGTAAAAAAATTGTGGAACTCAGCGTGTTTAGAAGCCAATGTAAATTGGTTAGTTTTTGATAAGGCTCTTTGGTTGTTAGGTTCGGTTGGAAAACCATCAAGTAAAGACGATATTCTTTCTTTAATTAAGACATAAAACTAGCTAGGCATTGCCGTTTGCTATTACTACTTGCTATCATTTAGGGAGTAAAAGTTTTGGTGTTAAAAATACCGGAATAAAATCTGCCCTATGTCTTTTTCGATTGATACAGTAAAAACCGTCGCCGACAGGTTATTTGAAAAAAAGGTCATCACATCTGACCAGCTATCTGCTATTAAATTTGAACATGTAAATACCGGTAAAAGTATAGAGCAGATCATTAAAGATCGCGGATACGTTAGTGCCGAAGATTTAGCTCAGGCAGTCGGCGATACTTTTGATATTCCGTACATACAACTAACAACTTCGCAAATGCCGGCAGAACTTATGGATTTGGTGCCACTTGCTGTCGCGCGTAAATATAGAATCACCCCGTTTGAACTTAAGGACGATAAGCTGTCTTTGGCGATGGTTGATCCGTTTGATCTACAAACAATAGATTTTGTTGAACGAAAAACCGGACACAAAGTTATTCCTTATATTTCTACCGAAAAAAATATCGAAAAGGTTTTAGAAGAGCAAAAAGGTAAAGAGCTTGGTGAAGAAATCGGAGCCGCTCTGGAAGAAATTGAGCAGACAACTTTAAAAATCGAAGAAACCAATCAGGATTTAACTGAAGCCACGCTTCGTGATGCTCCTATCGCAAGAATCGTCGGAATGATTTTAGAGACTGCGGTTAAAACCGGGGCTTCGGATGTTCATTTGGAGCCCGGAGAAGATGGTTCGAGACTGCGCTATAGAGTAGACGGAATTTTGGAAGAGAAAAGAAAAATACCAAGAGAGATGCACGATTCGGTTATCGCGCGTATTAAAATTTTGGCAAAAATGAAAATAGACGAAAAGCGTGTTCCGCAAGATGGGCGGTTTAGTGTCCAAGTCGGAAACAGTCGCACAGACCTGAGAGTTTCGACATTACCTACAATTTACGGTGAAAAAGTTGTTATTCGTTTATTAAAAGAGGAAGGCGTTGTTTATACTTTTCGGGATCTTGGTATGCGGGGATTAAGTTTGCGTCGTTTTGAAGAAGTACTACTCAAACCAAACGGCATGATTTTGGTGACAGGTCCTACGGGTTCGGGTAAAACAGTTACTTTGGCTTCCGCACTTAGCAAGCTAAATACTGTACGTGTAAACATCGTAACACTTGAGGATCCGGTCGAAATTCGCGTTGACGGTGTTAATCAGGTTCAAATTAATCCTCAGGCGGGTTTATCGTTTGCAACTGGGTTACGTTCGTTTTTACGACAGGATCCTAACGTTATCATGGTTGGAGAAATTCGAGACGGTGAAACTGCCGAATTGGCCGTTCACGCGGCTTTAACCGGTCATTTGGTTTTGTCTACTTTGCACACAAATTCGGCATCCGGTGCATTGCCTCGTTTACTAGACATGGGTGTCGAAAGCTTTTTATTATCCTCGACTTTAAACGCAGTTTTGGCACAACGACTTGTTCGTAAAGTTTGTGCCGACTGCAAACAAGAGACTGACGCTCCGGAATCAATAAGAGACGACATCTATAAGGTTATAGAGCAGGTAGAAGCAAACAAGGTTTTAATGACCAAAGATGTTGAGCTTGCCAGATTCGTAAAAACAATTGATAAGAAAAAAGTAAAGCTTTACCACGGAGCCGGTTGCAATAGATGTGCCAACACAGGATACCGAGGTCGACTCGGCATTTACGAGTTATTGGCAATGAGCGATGCTTTGGCTCACGCAATAGTAGGAAATAACCCCGCAAACGTCATAGAGAAAATTTCGACAGAAGAAGGTATGCTTACATTACTTCAGGATGGTTATTTAAGAGTAGTCGAGGGCTCGACAACTCTAGAGGAAGTTATGAGAGTCGCCAAATGAAGATACCCGCAACACAGCTATTAGAAAAAACATTACAGATGAAATCGTCCGACTTGCACATTGTTGTTGGTTCTAAACCCTATGTCAGAATAAACACTGTCTTACAACCACTAAATGACGCCGAACCTTTTGCAGTGGACGATGTCGAATATTTTTTGTCCCAAATTTTAGATCAGGATCAGCGTCAGATTTTAGAAGTTAATAAAGAATTGGATTTTTCTATATCTCTTGGAAATAAGTCGCGATTTAGAGTAAATGCATTTTATCAAAAAGGTTATCCTTCGGTTGCACTACGTGTTATTCCAATGGCGGTACCTACAATTCAAGATTTAAACCTACCTCCCATCATCACTAAACTTTGTGAATTAAAACAGGGGTTGGTTTTGGTGACCGGCCCTACTGGTCAAGGTAAATCTACAACATTAGCTTCTATGCTAGATCAAATAAACAGCACACGACCCGAGCACGTGGTTACTATCGAAGATCCGATCGAATACGTTTTTACAAACAAAAAATCTTTGATAGAGCAACGCGAGATGTATTTGGATACACACTCTTGGGATGTGGCTCTTAAATCTATTTTAAGACAGGATCCAGACGTAGTTTTAATCGGCGAAATGAGAGACATAGACACCATGCAAGCCGCTCTACAAATTGCCGAAACCGGACATTTAGTTTTTGCAACTTTACACACTACGTCGGCCGCAAATACAGTCGAAAGAATTATTGCGTCGTTTCCTGAGTTCAAGCGTTCTGAAATTAGAGTACAACTGGCGCAAGTTTTAGAAGTTGTTATTTGTCAGCGTTTGTTGCCCTCACCAAAAAAAGGAATGGTTCCTGCGGTAGAAATTATGTTGGCCACCGACGGTGTTAAAAATATTGTTCGCGAAGGTAAAACGCACTTATTGGATAACGTCATAAATACAAGCGCACAGGTTGGTATGAACAGTTTAGAAAGAAGTCTGGCTTTGTTAGTTGCAGGTGGTTTGGTTGAATACGATGAAGCAATTAGATATTCCAGCAAGCCGGAAGAATTAAAAAGACTTTATGACGCGTTAATTAAGTCGGGAGCGAAGAGCTAAAATGATAATTTTGCGATCGCAAGGAGCGATCTAAAAATGGCAATTTTCAAATATGTAGCTAAAGACATTGGCGGAACAAACCGCTACGGCACGGTTGACGCTCGAACCAAGGAGCTCGCGTTAAATCTTTTAAAAACCCAAGGTCTGACTGTTATAAAACTTGACGAAAAAAAAGATGGCATCGTCGAGCTGTTAACTGATTTTAGAGGTGTTCCAACAGGCGAAGTCGTCTCGTTTACAAGACAGTTATCAACAATGATTTCAGCCGGTTTGCCTATTTCGCGCGCTCTCGAGGTTTTAGCAATGCAGACCCAACAAATGCATTTTAAAAAGATTTTGATGGATATTTTACGTTCGGTTGAAGGCGGCTCGTCTTTATCAGCTGCCCTTGGTCGATACGAGTTGATTTTTCCACCTACATATCAAGCGTTGGTGCGCGCAGGAGAATCATCTGGAAAAATGGATGAGATTTTAAAAAGATTGGCTTCGACAATGGAAAGCGACCGAGAAATTAACTCAAAATTTAAAGGTGCTATGGTATATCCGATTATCGTTTTTATGGCAATGATTGGAGTCTTTTTTATACTTATGATTTTTGTTATTCCAAAATTGGCTGATATGTACAAAGGATTAAATGTTCCCCTACCCCCGGTCACGGTGGCAATGATCGTTGCGTCCGATTTTATGGTTAAATTTAAATTTTTAATATTAATCTTTGGAATTGTGGCAGTTATACTAACCAGATCATTTTTTAGAACCGAGGCAGGACGAGTACTTTTAACCGAGGTAGTTTTTAGACTACCCGTTTTTGGAAAAATAAATAAAGAAAAGGAATTGGCTCAGTTTGTTAGAACCTTGTCTTTGCTGATGTCCTCAGCTATTCCTATTGTAGATGCTTTAAACATTGTAGGAACTGTTGCTATGACCCGAGCTTTTAAAACTGCCGCTAGCGAAGCAGCACTACAGGTTGAAAAAGGAAATCCTATATCCCAGTATTTTCGGTCTAACCCATTGTTTCCCGCGGTTGTGAGCCAAATGGCGGCAGTAGGTGAAGAAACAGGAAAAATGGACGAGGTTTTAGAAAGAGTCGCATCGTTTTATGACGGTGAGGTTGACCACTTGATTAAAGGTTTGTCGGCCGCTCTAGAGCCAATTATTTTAGTTATCCTTGGCGGCATGGTCGGATTTTTGATTATTTCGATAATTACACCAATTTATAAAATTACGTCGGCTATCTAATGCTCACGCATACCAAAGGAGGTGAACAAAACAAAAATTAAAAAAATGAAAACACAAAAAGGTTTTACTCTTATAGAATTATTGGTAGTTATCGCAATCGTTGCAGTATTAGCGGGTGCCTTACTTATTGCAATCAATCCACAGTCAATGATCCAAAAAGGTCGTGATTCAAAAAGATTACAAGACGTTGACACGTTGGTAAAGGCAATAAACTTGGCCTTAGCAGACGGTGAAATTACACTAACCGATACGTCAAGCTGTACAACATGTAACAGTTTAGACGGAACAGCTGTATTGGATGGAACAGGCTATGTGGGATTTACTATACCGGTCGGAAAAACAGGTCTGTCGAAATTTATCCCGACATTACCGGTCGATCCGTTAAACACTGCTACAAACATCTATACATACGGATCTGACGGTACAAATTTCGAAGTAAACTCAGTGTTAGAGCACGCTGATAACCAAGCAAGATTGGGTACAGACGGTGGAAACGCTGCGGGTATTTACGAAATGGGGACATCGTTGACGATACTCTAATCACTGTGTTAGCCACGGGCAGTTTGTATTTGTAGGTCGTTTCGAGACCTTCTTTGGGCGACCGCAATTGCGGTCGCCTTAAAAAAGTGCTTAACTTAGATTAATATGATAGAACTCTATCCATTCTATTTTCTGTTTTTTGCTTTCGGAACCGTTTTTGGTTCGTTTCTTAACCTCGTTTCAGACCGAATAGTTTCGGGCTCGTCAATTTTATTCGGTAGATCGGTCTGTGATTATTGTCGAAACCCCCTTAACCCCAAGAACTTAATTCCTCTTTTGTCGTATTTTATGCAACGGGGTAAAAGCGCGTGCTGTAAAAAATCTTTGTCTTGGTCATATCCTATCTCAGAATTTATGACCGGATCTGCGTTTCTATTTTCCGCATATTACAGCAAAGTACTAATCAACTTTAATTTTAGTACTCTTCTTGTTTGTTTATATTTACTGTCCGTTTTATCGTTTTTTATTATTTTATTTTTCAGCGACGCTAAATACAGGTTGTTACCCGACAAGATAGTTTACACAGCGATTTTTGTGACATTACTTTTTATTTTGACGCTGTATTTAGTGGACTTAAAAATTTATCACGACAAATTATTGGTCGGAACATTTGGGCAGTATCTGATCAAAGCCGGTTTTTGGAAAAACCATTTATTTTTAGTGCTTAAGCAGTTTATGGTTTTAATCGCGAGCTCATTTTTTATATCGTTCTTTTTTATGACGCTGATCTTTATTACAAAAGGTAGAGGTATGGGTGGCGGTGATGTAAAACTTGGATTTTTAATCGGTTTATTTAACGGCTTTCCGGGAAATGTTTTGGCTATTTTTCTTGGTTTTTTGTTTGGGTCTTTGTATAGCTTGCTTTTAATTTCGCTTAAGAGAAAAAGTATAAAAGATACTATCGCGTTTGGGCCGTTTTTGATTTTAGGAAGTATCGTTGCTTTTGTATGGGGCGAACAGATTATTAAGTGGTATTTGGGTTTTATGTAGCGAAGGTGTTATCGTTTAATCTTTTTAAAAACTTTGTTTCCAAGCTCGATGTGTTCCTCTAGTGTAGTTTTGATTCCAAATTCAGCGCGTCTTTTGTTTACACTTTTTTGATTTTCTATTGGCATAGGTTTAGTAGTTATCTCACCGTTTTTTTCTATCGATCTTAGTACAGTACCAAAACGTTGTTTTTGTCCACTTTTTATTAATAAGTTATCTATGGCTATAGCAAGATTTTCTCTGTCAAATGGTTCCTCTAAAAGCTCTTTTGAATACACAATTTTTTTGACAAAATCTAAATCATTACAGTGCGACAAAAGTAGAGCAAATCTATTTGCCGCTTCTTCCCCCACCCTTTTGGGTGTAGGTATTCCAGTTTTATCAACTATTTCTTTTAGAAGTTTAGTTGTAACGATGTTAAATTCCAAGATTATATCTACACTCCAGATGGGCTGTTTTCTTAGTTGTTGGTCAAGATTATATATATTTGTGATTAGTTGTTTTGTTTCGTTCATTTTTAAAAAAGGGGCGTTACTTTATGTAACTAACCCCTTAAGTCAATCAAGTACTTTTGCGAGAGCTTCGGCGATTGGATGATTTCCGCCGTTTTGAACGAAAAGCCACGCACCGTTGGGATTGTTTTCCAAAAAGTAGTGGATGCCGTCTTTTCCTAGAATGAAATCCATAGAACTGTATTTCAGATTAAAATGTTTGACTAGCTCGACACACTTTTTTTGTAGGTCGCGTGGCAGATCGTAACGCGCGCATTCCAAATTTTTGCCACGTTGGTCGCGGTAGTCAACATCACCTGCTTTCTCCCCTACCTGCTTTATCGACATTGAAAAAACTTGTTCGCCAACCACGACTGTGCGTATATCAAACTCCCGTTCAATTTCCTGTTGGAATATAGCCGGAGATGACGACAGTAGGCTAAAATCAACAGGCGTTTCTGGTAATATGCGGTTAGTAAATATCGCATGATACTTAGACTCTTCATCGCGAATAACTTGCTTAGCAACCGGTTTTACAACAATTCTTCCTAATCGTGCTCTAAAAGTTGCGACTTCTTCGGATGAAGACGTTACTAAGGTTTGTGGTATTATCATCCCTAAATCGACTGCCACTTCAAGTTGAAGCTGCTTATTATCCGCACTTTTAACACATGAGGGATTTGATACCCACAAAGCATTGGGAAGAATACCTTGAAGTTGAAAAACCATCTCCTCCCGACACAATCGATTTAGCATGTCGTACGTGCCAGGTTTTTCGTTAAAGTATTGCAGATAAGCCAGTCTGTACCAAACAGAGGTGATTTCATCTAGATTTAGTTTGTCCAGAATATGGCTGAATGTTTTGCCGTTCCAAGCAAAACTCATGTTAGGAAACGGATTATCATCCACATTGAGTCTTACAACGGGTTTTTTTACCAAGTCCGTCACATTGTGCATTGTTTTGTCGTGCGAAAAAGTGATAACAAGTAACACAGTAAACTCCTTTTTGTCTTTATGTTTTAAAAATTGGGATTAGATAGCCTTGAGTAGCATTTCTAATCCCAATACGCCCTGCACCTTGTTAAGCCGTGGAAATACATTACGTCGATTCGTAATCGGTAATATCGCCACCCTGGTTAACATCATGAGTGCACCCGCCGTTGCATGAATTTTCGTCAACTTTTTCAAGCACAACCGAAAACTGCGCATAGAATGAAGTCATAGTAGTTTTCTCCTTTCTTACTAATAGATTGTGGGTGATATACAACCCACAGTGTTGATGAGTAATATATTACTCCTCTGTTCTTGGTTGTCAATTTTAAATCTTGACACGCTATAAATTAGAGGTGCATAATTAAGACAATCATAATGCCCTATGAAAATAAATTTAAAAAATAAATCTTATAGCAGTAGCAGTTCTCAGTCAGGTTTCACTTTAGTTGAGCTTTTAATAGTTATCGTTATTATTGGTATTTTAGCCGGTGTTGTTA
>CAYZRJ010000015.1:0-6805 GCA_964480825.1 uncultured Candidatus Saccharibacteria bacterium
ACCCTACCAGTTTTTCTTCACCCAAAGCTCCGGGAGTATATTGTATAGGTGCTTGATTTATAGAACTTCTAAAGCGCCAATTACCTTTTCCTCCGTAACCGCCTTTTGCAATCAAAAATTTTGTGTCGACTTTGGTCATGTCGGCAACTAAAATACGGCCTTCAGGTCTTTCTTCGTAAACCAAGGTTCCAACCGGTACTTTAATCACCAAATCATTGCCGTTTAAGCCTGACATCTTTTTCTTGCCGCCGGATTGACCGTCTTCGGCCGCAAAAATAGCTTTAGATCTAAAATCAAGCAAAGTTTCCATATTATGGTCGGCTAAAAAGTACACCGAGCCGGCTTTTCCGCCGTCTCCGCCGTCAGGGCCGCCGTCCGGAATAAACTTTTCACGTCTAAACGAAACCTTTCCGTCTCCGCCCTTACCTGCCTGAATATTTATTTTTGCTGTATCAATAAGTTGGTAGTTTTCTTTTTTCATCATATGTCAGTTTTCAATTTGTGTAATTAAATGGGTTTTGAGGCACACCGTTAAAATTAACCATAAAGTGTACATGCGGACCGGAAGATCTGCCTGTACTTCCCATTAATCCTATTTGCTGGCCACGGCCTACTTTCTGACCGTATCTTACATCAAGTCGGCTCATATGCCCATATATTGTTGTGTAACCGTTTCCGTGGTCAACTCTAACGTGCAAACCCAATCCCCACGGATCCCAGCCGGCTCTAATAACTGTACCGCCGGTGCACGAAAATATCGGAGGCATTCCGCCCGACCACGGGGTTGCGATGTCCAACCCGTTGTGATACCAGTTGAAATTCTGGGTAACTATATGAACGGTGGTCGGCCATACGCAGTAGTTTTTACTTGGACTCGCTCTATTACCAAAATTGCTTGATCCCGAAACAAAAGGAGCAACATACACCGGCGGCGCAACCGGTTGTGGAACTGTTGCACCCGGTATAACAAGTTCGGTTCCTATAGCCAGTTTATTGTCTAACAGGTAGTTAAAATCGGCGATTGCTTGAGAAGGTACTTGATATATCTTAGCGATAGATGAAAGATTTTCTCCGCTTTTAACCGTGTGAATTAAACCTGAAACCGGAGGGACAACAATTTTCTGCCCTACTCTTAATACTGAGTCATCGGTCAGATTATTTACATACTTTAAGGCATCTATAGAAACTTTGAATTTATTACCTATTCCGTACAAACTATCGCCTTCCTGAACAAAATAATCAGACGATTCAATACGTTTTCTAATATCCGGAATCTCGGTTGTTGTAATTTCCTTTTTGGCGATCATATCCACAGAAGATGTAAGGTAGTCAGAATTAACTTCGGACTTAACAACTATTGCAAAACCGCTCAAAAATTCGCCGACAAAAAAAACCAAGAAACCGGTTGTCAAAATAATGGCTGTGGCAATGGGTCTACCCAATCGCCCGCGTGACCAGATGAGCTTACGCACAAGTTCCCTCTTGGCTAGTGCGGGTAAACTGCTGATGTATTTAACAAGTCTAACTATTAAATTGATTAAAAGCTGGAAACGTTTAATGATGTATGTAAGCAGAGATTGTATAAATCCGAGTAAGGCTTTAAAAAACATACACGCGGCCCGAATTGATTATTGACCACCCTTGTGCAAGTTGTCTAAAAATTCCTTGTTACTCTTTGACTTTTTAAGTCGGTCTATGACAAGTTCGGCCGAGTCTCTATCATCAAGTAAATCAACCATTCTTCGCAGTCTAAATATCTTTTCGAGCTCTGACTTGTCTAGCAAGTATTCTTCGTGACGGGTTCCGCTGGCTTTAATATCAATTGCCGGAAAAACACGTCTTTCGGCTAAGGCGCGATCTAAACGCAATTCCATATTGCCGGTGCCTTTGAACTCTTCGAAAATAACATCATCCATACGGGAACCTGTTTCTACCAAAGCCGTAGCGATAATAGTCAAACTACCACCCTCTTCAAAGTTACGAGCTGCACCAAAAAAGTGTTTGGCAGGGTACAAGGCTGCGGGGTCAAAACCACCGGTTAATGTTCTACCTGATGGAGGTGCAACCATATTGTAAGCACGAGCAAGTCTGGTCAAAGAATCCATTAATATAACAACGTCTTTTCCTGTTTCGGCCATTCTTTTGGCCCTCTCCAGACAAATTTCAGCTATCCTTGCCTGTTCGTCTGCCTTTTCGTCAAAGTTACTTGCGAAAACCTCGCCCTTTACGCTTCGGCTAAAATGAGTAACCTCTTCGGGTCTTTCCCCTATTAAAGCGACCAGCAAAGTAATATCCGGATGATTTTCTGTAATACCGTTTGCAATATCCTTTAAAAGCCACGTTTTACCGGCTTTAGGAGGTGCAACAAGCATAGCGCGTTGTCCACGCCCTATCGGAGCGACCAAATCTATTAATCTTGTTGAAACAATGTTTGAAGTTGTCTCCAATTTTATCCACTTTTGTGGGAATATCGGTGTAAGTCGTGTGAATTGCGGTCGCTTTCTAGCATCTTCCGGGTCTACACCTGCGACTTTTTCAACTCTGAGTAAAGAAAGGTATCGTTCTCCCTCTTTTGGTGGTCGCGCAAAGCCGTTTACCACATCGCCGGGTCTTAGAGCAAATCTTCGAATTTGCGATTGACTGATATAAACGTCTTTTGGTAAGTCGGGGTTGTCATACGGATGATTTTCTTGTCGTATCACGCCATAATCAGGTAGTATTTCGAGCAAACCTTTTACTGCTATTACATCTCCGGTGTAATTAGCGGGGTCAATATTTACAACGCTATCAATAATCGGTCTAATGTTGTTGTTTCTTCGTTGTGCCCCATTTTGTGGCATACGTGAATTTTGTTGTGTTCTATTTTGCTGCGAGTAACCGTTTTGTTGAGGAAATCTATTGGATTGATAGCTGTTGTTACCTGCTGCGGCAGAGTTAGAGCTCGTAAATGGAACATTCGCCGTGGCCTGAGGCATAGTTTCAGGCGCGTTGCTGGGATCTACTGCGCTGGTCACTTCTTCGGGAATTACATGAACAACCGGCACGCTTTCGACATCCAGGCTAACTTTTTTATCCTCTGCATCGTCTTTTATTTGTTTTTTTGTTGGCATATTTGTTTGAAAATTGATATTTACTTAGGTTACAAATTAAAAATTCTAAAGATGGGAGATGGCCACTATCTATCGACTGGAACCAGTTTAACATTTGGATAAAAGTTTGTCCATCGGAAACAGAATGGTCGCGTAAGGCAGGGGCCAAACCCAACCATTCTGTTCCCGACCCAAAAGCGAACTCTTGGGATGGGGTACTTTGAAATTAAGCTTTTCTTTTAAACTTTCGAAGAGCGACACCCAGTGACATTAAGGCCATACCGATGTACCCGATTACGGGTAAAACACCTGTTTCCGGAAGTGTAGTTACACCTAAAACATCAGTTGTTCTTTTGTAACAAACTACAGCATCATCCGAAGCCTGAAAATCACCTTTGCGATACAATGAAGCTTTATTGACTACACATTTCTGAAACTCACCCTCTTTATTCTTTTCGGAACCCTGTATTTTTGCGGCAAAGTAGAAGATCTTAGTTTCACCCGGCTTAAAGTTATCCCACTCTTCGGTCAAGTTGCTTTCGCTCTCATCTTCTAAGAACTTAAGCTCAGATGGCCACTTATCCTTCATTTTCATCTCGTCGAATTTTATTTTGCTTGTATCAACTCCGGAAGCGTTTGATATATCGACTTTAACTTCAACTTTAAACAATATTTTTTTATCAATTTCGTTGCCGCTGTTTAAATCGATTACAACTTCATCTTTCCAGGTATTATCGCCGTCAAGTTTGACCCATTTTTGTATCTTAAACTGCTTGGTATAGGTACAGGTTTCACCGCCTCCGTAGTTTGATTCACAGTCAGCAAACGCAGTTTTAGACGTAATGTTGGCGACTAACACTGTCATCACGACAGCAGTCAGACTCGAAAGTATTAAATTAGTTAAACCGCCTTTATATATTTTTTTCATGTATTTAACGCGAAAACTTGAGAATTGTCCGATATTGCATAGCCTATTTGGCGCTGTATAAGGGTCTAAACCTCAAGTTAACTGTCGCTATTGTACCTTATAGCGGGCGTGATGTCAATGACTATGGGGCTGGGGAATTAGTCTGAAAAACGCGAGAGGAAATAGCGCAAATCCCAGGTATTGCAATAATTGTGGTACAAACAAAATTCTAGCGTTTAGAGGTACATCACCGTTTTTAAATATCCATCCGTTTGACCAATTATTTACCGACGTGTGTTGCGCGTCACAAAGTTTATATCCACAAAATACGGTCCAACCCTTTTCGTAAGCCTCGTTTAATACCAAAAGTTTTTCACCGACAGACTTGGTTGGTTCTTTGTGTAATGACCTAAAGAAACTATAAGAAATCGGTGTAAGCGCAATGTATTTTAGATCATTCACACTTTTCCCTTCTCCAAAGACTAAATTGCTAATGTTAACTGTGTATCCTTTGCCATCATCCATTGGTGGAATCATGTAGTACGCGGTCTCAAAGTCTTTGTTTTCGCCCAAAGATATATATAAGTCGCATCTCTTTGAGTATTCGTTTGTAAGACACACACGAATTGGCATACCAACAAGGTTTCTTGAAGTTACTTCTAAAATATGCCCACTGCTGTGGGGTGCAAACGGAAACTGAAACGAATCGCACAACGATTCACCGTTAGATTCGTACTCAATATATTGACCGGAACCCGAATCAACAAAGGATTTTTCAAAGTTGCTTTCTCCTCCGTTACAAAGTCTGGGAACAGACGTTAGTTTGACAACTTCTCCCGAAAAAGCTGAGTCTTTTTTAAAAGCCAGTTTGTCACCTGTTTTAAAGTTTTGAGTACGAATTACATTCAACTCTTTTTCTGACACTTGTTCGCTGTTGAATAGTTGAATATTGTTAAATGTCACCTTTCCTTCGGAAGTAGTTTTTTTACCAACGTTGTAGGCTAGAAATCTAATTAGATAACTTCCTTGTTCAAGCAACGCGACCGCCGAACCATCTCTATACGGTCTATTTCTACACAAACCTGTTACCTCGTCAAAAACACAAATACCGGCGAGTGCTTCTGTTTCGGACACATCTGCTTTAATAACTAGTACCTTAGGCGTTTCTGACATCAAAGTATCGAGTCTCAACGTAACACAACTCACTATATCTTTGGCAGTTAAGTTAAATCCACCTGTTGAGTACTCTATTCCATACGAAGAGCCTCCTTCTACTCCACTACATCGTTCAACAATCGAAGCGTAATCGGACACTCGGGGGTCATTTAATTTGTATAAAGATACTTTGATCGGTTCAGAGGTTTTTGCGCTAAACGTATAAGTTTTAGAATCTCCCGTTGTTATAGGCAAATCTCCGTTTATAACAACCACGTCTATATTTGCCGAAATATCTATATCCGGAACTTCTTCGACTATTCCTGCTTGAACCGATGAAATTTTCAGAAGAGGTCCTTCGATTGAAACGACAAACTGAACGCTGTTATCATTGGCAAAAAGTTCTGCATCAAACGTTTTGTTTGCAAAATATACATACTGGTCATCAGACGAAACGACCGCATCCTTTAGATTTTCCGTGAAGTTAGTTATACCTAAATACGGGTAATTAGATTTGCCGACCGAAACATAGTTGCCATACTGTTTATATATCGGATCATCGTGCTCTTTAAAAACACTGTCGTTAGAGTATATAAATGTTTCCAGAACCTCTTCCCGAGCGAAGTCACCGCTATAGCTAAAAAGGCTTAAACCACCTCCGAAATCTTTCTCTAAGAATATAAGTTTCGATTTACCAAAAAGCTCTTTTGTTTGTTTGTAAAACAAAGATTTTTCATCGGCTCCGGGTGCTATTACACTCTTGTCTAAGAGTATCCATTTTATTTTGTATTTCTCCAGAACATTTTGGAGCGCGGCCACATCTTGTGAATAGATTGCAGTAGACATTTCGCGATAATACTGTTCGTTTAAAATATCCCAGCGATCAAACTCTCTATCTAGTAGCGGCTGTTTAATGCCAAACCACAAAAAACCTGCTCCTTGGTAACCCGTATGATCTGTTGAATCCCAGTCGTGATATACCCACCCCCAAAAAGTATTTATGGGTAAATTTGCTACTCGACCGTACTCGTTTTGCTTGTCCATATAAGAAAAAAGCTCAAAGTATCTAGAGGGTATATTCACGCGCATCGAAGGACTTATTAGATAGCCACTCAGCATTGGACTCGCGTAGTAAATGAGGCTAAACGCTATCAACGAATAAATAATTGTGTCAGAGATAAATTTATATTTTGAAAACAAGCGCCCAATTGATTCTCCAAAGCTTGTAACCGCGAATGCAAAGAATGAAGCATATGCGAACATTAAAAATATCGAAAACTTTGTAAAAGGGAGTCTAAAAACTTCTTTAAACAATACCAAGCGGTCTTGTAAGTAATGGAATGCCCAATTGTTATTTAGCAGAAAAAACAGACAAAATAAAGTGACCAAACACAACGCAAATGCATACTTGTTTTTGTTTACTACAGAGAACAAAACACCTAAAATAACTATACCAAAATACACGTAACCTAAGTACAAAACACGCGGGTTTTCTAAATGCAGTTTCCATTCATCCAGCAAATCACCAAACGTACCGCCGCCAACATGCTCCCCCCAATTAAATAAAAAGTTTTTTAAAATCGCTACATCTTGAATACGGCCGAACTCTTGATTCTGCAAAAACGCTTCTTCGGAAAATAAGTGGTGTATTTTT
>CAYZRJ010000015.1:6815-14297 GCA_964480825.1 uncultured Candidatus Saccharibacteria bacterium
ACAAAGTATAGATGCGGCAAAAACCAAAACGCATTTAACAACACCGTAGAAACTAAAATTATAGCTACGCGGCCGATTTTTTCTTGAGTGCGATCCTTAAGCGCCAGTGTAACTAAATACAGGAAAAGGGCGCCAAAGTAAGCATAAAATAGCGTCGGTGTGTGCGCTTGCGGAATAATAAAAAACGAAGCAACTAAAAACAGCAGTAGATCCCGTCGTCGCCCACTCTCGTACAACAGAGACGCAAACAAGAATACCCAACCTAACAGTCCGTAGTGAGTTAAAAACATCTCCAGCGGTACGTAGAAGTGCTGTAGCGTACCTAGATTGAACAGGTAGAATAAACCTCCGATAAAGGCTCCCGGCTGTGGCTTGCTAAAATTCCTGAGAAAAACTTTAGACAGAAAAAAGTAAACACCCAACGGGCCTAGCACCAACATTAAAAACGCGTACATATAGCGCAATTCGTTTACACCCATAAACAAACTTAGTAGCTGTAAAATTAAAACCCTTGGGATTTCGGCTGCGTGAGCTTGACTTGCTACAGCGCCCAAACCCTGATGCTCTTGCCAAACCGAGTTAATGATGCGAACCCAATATAATTTGGAGTTAAACTCAGGATGCAGGGTATCCCAACCGGTTAAAAATGTACCGGGAGTGTAATTTTGTACACAAACATAAGCAGTAATAAGTACGAGTACGATTGCCAAAAAGTTTAAACGTAAAAATGAGGCGATGGCTTTAAACATTTCTATTTCGAGTAATCCTCTCTTTTAAATTCTGTGAGAATAAGCTCGGCCTCGCCTACACGCCAAAATACATGGACGACCTTTTTGCAATCTACTCCATCCCCACAATGGTTTTTTTCTACCAAAGGCAGTGTAATCTCGTCAGATACATCCAAGCCCAAACCGGTCCTTACGCAGAGTGACGAACCGCTTCTGGGTAAGTTATGAACGTCCAGAAGACTGTTATGAATCGCGTTTTCAATCTGAATTACATACAAAGTACCTGCTTCAAAGTCGCGTAAAATTTTATCCTGAAGTGCAAAATGACCTGTGAACAGAATATAAGTAGTATCCGGAATCAATTTCAGCGTCTCTATTCCGTCAAGAAATCCCGCTTTATCACTACACTCTCCCGGCATTACAAACTTCTGTTCTACCCCGCGGCGCTTGAAAACACTTACCTCTGTGCCATCAGGAAATTCAAAAGTTTTTATATTTTGATAATTTACATTACGTCCCGAACGAAGATACTCGGACATTTGTCTTAATGCCGCAAAATTTCTTAAGCCTTCGGGACCGACCCAACTCGGTGCTATTGCATACTCTACCCCATTATTTGTTAGATACGTGTCCATTTCGATATCCGAATTAAAAGGTACGAACTGAAAATAAGGAACGGGTAAATAAACGTTATTCATATGTTTCTCTAGCCTGATCATTTCGAGAGTTGCCGCCGAAAACTTTTGCGAATCGCTTAAATTACCGATTCCCAACGGATTTTTGCCAAATTTATTTGCGTCTTTGTATATAAAATCCAAAATCTGATCTATCGGGTAGTGATTAGGATCGTATGAGTAAAAAGTTGGGTCAATATCATACCAAGCGCTGTAGTACGGTCCAACAAAAGCGTACGAGATTGGCAATAGTAACCTATCGTGAGCGCGCATTTGGTTGAATGTTAAAAACACTGTACCCGCAATCAGGTAAGCAATTACCGCATACTTTAACCACGTAACTTTCTTGGGCAGGGCAAACAAAAAATACGAAATGAAATAAGCGAATAAAGGCGCGAGCGGCAAAACGTATCTTAAATTTTTATTGGCGATTATTAAAAATACAAGCGGAGAAATTAAAAGATATGAAACAAGATACGGGAACTGTTTTCTATCCTTAAAAAGCATTAAAACGATTCCTGAAATCATGCATAAAAATGGCAAAAATAAAGTTTGATAAGTCAAAATAGATGCCGGATAAAAAAATAAGTTGGCTAATGAAAATAGACCCGCGGGGTCGTCGCTTTCTGCAGTAGAAAAGATCTTTGAAAACTTTATAAGATCGGCATAGTTATAGAAATACCACGGAAAACATAACGCAAATACCGCTGTAGAGCCAATAAAAAGGTTGATAATCGACTTTTTAATACCGATTTGACCTTTGACTGCTTTAACAATAAACGGCACAAAAACATAAAGAAAAGGTAGCAAAAGATACACTGCCCCGTACCATTTAGTATTCTGGGCAAGTCCCGCAAATAAGAAAAACAAAAAAGTATTTTTGCGTTTAGAAAAAAGTTCTGAGGTTAAAAGAAAATAAATTGCAGATAGCAACAACGCTATTAGGGGTAGATCTAAGTGAAATACATGAGACTGTTCTATTACCTCCGGAAAGAAAGAAAAAATCAGAGCGGTGTAAAAGGCCAGATTTTCATTTTTTGATAAATATAATGCAAGTTTATAAGTAAAAACGATCGTTAAGATAAAGAAAAATAACGTAATGAACAACATATTTTCTGAAGAGTAACCAAAGGTTAAGCTAAACACAGCGCCCAGCAGTTGTATAAACGGAGGGTAATAGTTTGAAATCTTTATTAAATTTACCGGCGAAGAACCCGGGGTTTTGTTGTAAATATCCTTGATTTCATCAGCCATCCTAAAGCTTAAGGCAATATGTCCTGCACTGTCCCAAGTTTGATACGCCCTATTTAGATTTTGATATAACAGAAAAAACGCGCATTGAAACACTATTAGCAGTAAAAGTTTGATGTTAAATCGTTTTGAAATGTTTGAAGTGTTCATTGGGTTAATGATAGCAAATTACTTGTATTCATAGAAAAAAGATACCCCCGCATTTTGTGAATGTGAGGGTATTTGTAAAACTTACTGTGAATCGGTTACGCCGCGAAGAAATATTTACGGCTGAGCAATTACAGTTTCAATACCATCGAGATTAACGTACACGGCCCACGGCTTTGGATCTTGTGTAGTACGAGAATCTACTCCGAAAACCAGATACGCACTAACGATAGCTTCGGCGCCGCTTATGCCAATACCTTGGATACGGCCGAACCATGCGTCCGAACACAGTGTGACCGAAACGCCTTTACAGTAGCCGGTATTTGCGCTAAAGCCAAAGTGGCCGTTGTTATTAAACTCGGTTTGCACCGAAACGACATCGCCTGGTAAAACTTCGATCACGACGAACATACCATTAACAACGTCACCTTCTTTGATCGGAAAGGTTCGAGTCCACTTGACATCACCGTTGCGTTCAAAGTAAACCGTACCCGGATCGCTGTGGATAGTAATGATTTGCTCGTCGTCGGTCACAGTGTGTGAAATTATCGACTTCGAGAGATCGCGCCAGTCCGGAAATACAGGGTTGGATGATTCATTGGTACCGAGCTCGACCCACGCAGGCGCGATAGGCGCGACAACAACGGTAGGCACCGAAGGAAGTTCGGACGACACCAATAGTGCCGGTGTCGGCAACGGAACGTTGGCCGGAAGCTGCGGCGCGGATGTTTGACCAAACGCCGGCAACGAACATGCCGCTAGAACGAACGCAAAAGCAATCACAATAAAAATAATCTTCTTCATCGTAAACTCCTTTTCTTGTTGATGATTTGAAGCGGGATTAGATGCGCCAATACTACTATAGGACTGGGTTTTTGTCAAGATTGTGCTATTTACCCACTATTCTCTGCTCTAAAGCTTCTTCTATTAGATCGCCTAAAGTGGTGTCATTTTGTATTGCATACACTTGCGCGAGTTTTTTAATAGTTTTATTGATTAAAATTGTTGTTTTTACTTTGTCGCTTTTGTTTTTATCCACAGATCTAAAAGTTATCCACACAAGTTTTCGGACTTATAGGGTATAACAAAATCTACACTAAATAAAATATACCACATAACCATACATATGCTAATACATACTAATATGCAACGTACGTTAGATTTAAAACTATTTTTGCTCTTATCCCCCATAAATTACGTCTGATCTTGCAACCCGTGTGGCTTGTTAAATTTTCAAAATATTCTAAAGTTATTTTATTGACATGTTTCTACTGTCCAGAAACATGGACTTATTGACATCTCAGGATGTCATGTTTCTAGAAAAAACGCTCTGTGGTTGCCGCTTTATATGTCGCCTCATGTGGAGCGTTTTTTTATTACTTTATTTCCGAACGTAGTGAGGAAGGTGGCGCAGCCACACAGAAAATAATCTTACCGGCCGGAGATTGAATAATTTTAGTGACAGTAACTTTAATCTGCTGTCCCACCCTATCTTTAGCGTCATCAATAATCAACATTGTTCCATCCTCTAAATAACCTATTCCCTGTTGTTTTTCTTTACCTTCGTGGATTACCTTTATATCAACCTCTTCGCCCGGTAGTAGCACTGTTTTTATCGAGCTTGCCAACGCGTTTATATTAAGAACTTTTACACTGCTTATTGCGGCAACTTTTGACAAATTAAAATCTAACGTTGCCATTTTGGTATTTGTTTTTTTGCAAAACTCGATTAACAGTTTATCAACGCCCGTTTCTTTACTCCCGTTTTTAATGGGTTTAATTATTGTCGTAGATTTCTTTTTTACCTCTTTAAGTATATCCAATCCCCTTCTACCCTTTTGTCTTTTTAAATTGTCCTTGCTATCCGAAAGCAAATGAAGCTCATCTATTACTTCTTGCGGAACGATCAGCGGCACATCTAAAAAATTTAATTTCACGATTTCCAATATCCTTCCGTCAATTAACACCGACGTGTCTAGCACTACTGCTGTTTTTAAAACTTCATCGAGTTTCGCCCGCTCGCCGTCTGCTTTTGTTTTTTGCTTTATTCTTCGTTGTTCCTGAATTTTTTTTGATTGAAGTTCCCAAAACTTTGAAACTATTTCTACAACCGTATTAACTATCAGACGCTCAAACCAGTACTGAATTTGGCTAAGAACTTCGGGAACAATGTAATAGCCGATTAAAATAGCCATAAGTGTGGTTAAAATTTGAGAAAAGTATCTTACTCCAAAAAGTGGAAAATCTTTAAAAAAATCACTATTTCCAAAGTTAAAACCGATGATCGCCAACAGCAAAGTACTTACCAAACGCATTGTAGTTTTTAATACCTGTCTGCGCGTATAAACGCTTGTAGGTGCGGGTAGCATTTTGGGTTGTTGTGGTTTATTTCTTACCGTCATAACAGCTCAATTAAAGCACGTATAGTGTCTAAAATAAACCTAACAAAACATCCTTTAACGTCTTGCCGCCGTCGGCACAATAAACATTTGTATATCCCAGCTTTTTGGCTTCTTTGATACGTCTTTCTTGATGCGGTACGCGTCGTACTTCTCCGCTTAAACCGCATTCACCAAAAAAAGCTGATTTAGCCGGTAACGGTTTGTCTTTTAGAGCCGAAGCAATAGCGGCGCATACCGCAAGATCAGAAGCATATTCGCTGATTTTAAAACCACCTGCAACATTTAGATATACATCATAAGCGCTTACATTAAGCCCACATCGTTTTTCCATAAGTGCGAGCAATACCTGTAACCTGTTTGCGTTATATCCGCTTGTAGTGCGTCTGGGATAACCAAAGCTTGTTTTAACTGTCAGCGCTTGGATTTCAAATAACAAAGGGCGTTGCCCTTCCATAACTACAGTGATTGCCGATCCCGCCGCTTTTTTCAAAACTTGACTCAAGAATAGTTCTGACGGATTTTCAACCTGCTTCATGCTTTTTTCGGTAAGTTCAAAAATACCGATTTCTGAAACAGGTCCGAATCTGTTTTTTTCGGTACGAAGTAAACGGTACATATGTTGGTCGTCACCTTCAAGGTATAAAACTGTATCTACGATATGTTCTAAAACTTTTGGTCCGGCCACTACTCCTTCTTTGGTTACATGACCGATTAAAACAACCGGCGTACCAACAGCTTTAGCAGTATTAGTTAAAAGTTGAGTACACCCGCGAACCTGAGTCATAGAACCCGCTACTCCCGGTAAATCCCCGCTTAGTAAAGTTTGTATTGAATCGACTACAACCAGATCTATGTCTTTGTGAGTTTCCATAACACCGCAAATCACATTTACGTCAGTTTGGGGTAACATCAGTAGATTTTCTGCGGTGTATCCCATGCGATTAGTTCTAAGCTTTATTTGCTCAACACTCTCTTCTCCACAAATATATAGAACGTTCTTATTTTTTGACGCCTCGCGTCCGCTCTTTGAGCTAAGCGAGCGCGCGATTTCGGTGAGCAGTGTACTCTTGCCTACTCCGGGTTGTCCACCCAATAAAATTAGTTGTCCCGAGACAAAACCGCCTCCCAACACGCGGTCAAATTCTTCGATGTTTGACGAAAATCTTTTTGGAGCTACCGAAACAATATCCGAAAGCTTTTGTACTTGTGTCAAATCCGCTTGGCGTGACCTCGCGAAGCCTGATCTTGAATTTACGGCCGGAACCTCTTCGATTAGCGTATTCCATTGACTGCAACTGGGACATTGACCCACCCACTGAGCGGCGGTGTATGAGCAACTCTGGCAAACGTATAAGGTTTTAAGCTTGGCTGACATACTTTTTGTTACTTCCTGCCTTTTTTCTTTTTTGCAACAATCTGTTTGCCCGTTACTGTAATTTTGCCTTCTTCGACTGTGGCATCCAGCAATAAAGGTCTGCCTCGGTGCACTAACAAAAATTCTGCAATTTTATCCAGTAACTCGCGTTCAACTGTTCTTCGCAACGATCTGGCGCCATACTCTTCTGAGTAACCTTCTTTAATTAAATAGTTTTTCACTTGTTGTGTCATTACCAGCTTTATTTTCTGTAGTTTTAGGGATTCGACAATGTCCTTTATCAGAATCTCTAATACTCTAAATTGATCTTCCTTTTTTAGCCTGCTAAACACGATTGATTCATCAAAACGATTTATTAATTCGGGTTTAAGAATTTTTTTAAGATTGTCCCGCAATCTACCTTCAACGTTTTTGTCGGGCATTCTTTTATCCCCGAATCCGATTTCATTGTTGTGCAGTATTTCTGTACCCAAATTACTCGTTAAGATGACAACTGCTTTAGAAAAATCAAAAACGTTGCCGCGCGCATCTGTTAACTCGGCTTCTTCCATAATTTGAAGTAAGACGTTTAAAACGTCGGGGTGAGCTTTTTCGATTTCATCAAACAACACAACGCTGTCAGGTCGTGACTCAATTTTTGTTGTAAGCTCGCCGCCTTCGCCGTAGCCGACGTATCCCGGAGGTGCACCGACAAGTCTAGCAATGGAATGTTTTTCTGCAAAGTCGCTCATATCTAGTCTTACTAGAGATTTCTCGCCATAAAATTCGTCTGATAAAATTTTAGCCAATTCGGTTTTACCCACGCCGGTTGGACCTAAGAATAAGAAATTACCCAATGTTCGCTTTTTGGTTCTCAAGCCAAGTTTGGATCTAATTAAGCTCTTAACCGTCATGTCAACAGCGCC
>CAYZRJ010000016.1:0-14103 GCA_964480825.1 uncultured Candidatus Saccharibacteria bacterium
GCCATTTCCGGAGAGAAGAATCCGATTGGGCTGTATAGTTCGCCAAAATATTTTTTATTAACCTCATCATTTAAATTAATCTGCCTTTCTATCTCATCCTCGGGAAGAAGCGGTAAAAACGCGTGGTACATCGCACTGCCTGTAAGCTCTACTTGCTTATTTTTTGCCAGTTGAATTAGATTTTCGATAACTTCGGTGTATCCGTTTTTAACAAGCATTTCAGTTAAACAACCGCTGATGTTAATTACCGCCCGCGCCCTCTTAATTTTTAACAATCCCCGTGTAATAGGTAGGTACGATTCATTAACAATACGCATTAATATGTCACTTTGTTGATTCGGAGGTTGATAAAAATGCAATAAGATGCATATTTTCATCAGACCAGGTGTCCTTTTATATCATCTGACAACCGATGAATTTGTTCGGCGATATCTTTCATCGAGTCAAACTCGGCAACCTTTTTATAAGTATCTAAAGCACTTTTAACCATATTTGGACTGTATAATACTTTGTCGCACACTGTCGTATTACTCGCCCACCAAAACTGGTCGCTGTGCATGGATTTTAAAACCAGCAACTCCAGTGCAACAAATTCTTTAAGTTTTATATCAGAAATTTTATCTAACTCTTTTTCTTTCCAGGTAGGTGTGTTTTCAAAACCTTCCTCACTTTTTGGCGCTATTTTGGCAGAAAATTCTTTTACGACCAGATTTAACAAATCCCAAAGTTTTTTATGTATAACATTTTTCGGATCCGCCCAAAGTAAATAGGCTACCTCACTACCGGACCATGTAGAATCGACAATGTTTGGCAGTAAAACAGATGTGTAGCCGTCAAGTGCTTCTGAAACCGTGACTAAATTAACACCTAAAGACTCGGCACTATCGATGATCTCCTCCAGCAAGTATAAACCCTCTTTACTGTGGTGCCCGAATACTTCCCCGTCTAAAACAACAGCTACGGTTTCTTGGTTAGACTCTCTAAGTTGCAAAATGTAACTGCCGATGTCTTCAACATTGTCATCACGTTTAAAAGATATTAAATTGCTCAGTTTAGAATCACGCGATAAAATCTTTGTTTTTATGCCGTCGATTGTAAAAATATTAGATCCGGCGGGTGTTGAAGATTCATCAACAACTACCCATTCATAGTTTAAGTCGTCTAAAACTTCTAAAACTTTTTTATTTATCGCGAGCTCCGGAGGGAAAAATCCTCTAATATCCTTTACCATCATCGAAATCTCTCCCTCGAACCCCTGTTTTTGACCAAAGTAATACCCAAGTCCATATTCATTTAATACTATCTGCTTATACATAAAATCCTCGGGTATTTTTGTCAAAAGTGGGTGGTACGCGGCACTTCCTACAAGCTCTACCCTATCCGCCTCGACCAACTCCTTAATTTGGGTAATAACATTACTGTAGCCGTATTTTTCAAGCTGTTCTAACAGGGACAAAGGAGTATTTAGAGTAAACTTACAGTTCGATTTTGTTTTTATTAATTTAATAAGAGGGATATAGCAATCATGCGCGATGACATTAAACGCGGCTTCTGTTTGCGTGGGCGGCTGGTACAGATGTAATAAAAAAGCCATGTTCACAGTGCCTATTATCCGTAAAAAAAGTTAGGAGGTCAACCCTGGAAGAGACGATTTCTTAAACTCCTGCCCACAGTTTAAGAAACGATGTCTTTCCCAGGGGCAACCCCCCAAGCTACAACATCCCGATGTTATCTAATTTGACTTGAAATGTCAATATCTGTCGGATGTTGTTACGACAAGAGATTATCTATAGACCTCTCTCTTGGTCCTGCCTGCGTCTTAAAACCTCTCGCTATTTCGTAAAGTTTTAAATATTCCTTTGCGCTGTATACCCAACTATAATCTACTTTCATCGCATTTTTTTGAATCTTACTCCATATAGTTTGATTTTTATAAAGTTCGGTTGCTCTGACTATCTGCCCATAAAGCGCGAATTCATCAAAGATCGAGAAAACAAATCCGGTACCTTTGTTTGTTGCTAAATCAAAATCCTGAACAGTGTCAGATAGTCCGCCGACTTTACGTACAATCGGAATGGCTCCATAACGCATAGCTTCGAGTTGTACTATTCCGCAGGGTTCAAACCTTGAGGGATATAAAACGCAATCGGCCCCTGCAAAAACAGCGCGCGGGAGAGAAAAGTTTGTGTAAGGATGTATGCCCACTCTGTCCGGAAATTCATTTTTTAAAGTGTGAAGCATGTCGATAAGTCCTCCGTCTCCGCCGCCAACCTGAACAAACTGTACATCAAAATCACGCAGAACATACTTTAAAACACCCAGCAATAAATCTACTCCTTTCATGTTGTCCAGTCTGCCTACAAAGGCCAACAACGGTGTGTGCGGTTTCATCGGAAGATCAAACTCTTTTTGTAAAAATGCTTTGTTTACTGCACGGCTACCAATGGATTTTAAATCATAGTTTTGTTCGATTAAATTATCCGTAGCCGGATTAAATTCCTGATAATCAATGCCATTTACTATTCCAAACAGCTTGCCTTTGAGTTCTAAAAGTAACTTATCAAGACCCTCTCCAAATTCGGAAGTAAGTATTTCTTTTGAGTAGGTTTTCGAAACTGTATTGACCGCGTTAGCATACAAAATACCGCGCTTCATAAAATTTTGCGCGTTTAAACGCGGGTTAAAAAATGAGGCAATTTCTGCTTTTCCATCGTCAAAATTTAGTTCCGAAGTACGTTTGTGGTCAAACATTCCTTGAAAAGCCAAATTGTGGATCGTGTATACAGTAGCAATTTTGGATAAAGTCGGGTTACTTTTGTATTTAGTTTTTAAGTAATTCGGAATAAGTGCCGTATGCCAATCGTTGCAGTGTATGACATCCGGTACAAAGATTCCGAGTTTAACAAACTCTATTGCTCCGCGCGACAACAGTGCCCATCGACAAGGATCGTCGCTGTAACCGTAAATATTGGCGCGTTTTTCGTAATATTCGTGATTTTCTAAAAAATAAAATGTTATGCCTGATTCATTTTGAGCTGATTTAACATTGCAGATCAAATAAGGTGTCGCTTCATCGCCGGTAGGAACCTTTAGACCTTCGTACACTGTAGTCAGTGTATATTTTTCCTCATCTATTGAACCGAATTTTGGGATAAAAACAGCAATTTCCGCACCCAGCACGTGCAGGGCTTTGGATAAATTAGTTACAACCTGTGCAACACCGCCCGCCGCCGCGTACGGAAGTGCTTCAGCGGCCACCACTAAAATTTTTGTGTTAGGAGTTTTTATTTTTCCTGGCCAGTTTACTGCTACCTTCATGGGTAGATTTTACCACCGATAAGGTTATTTGAGTATGCTCGAAGCTTCTGCGGTTAATACACTGTCACCTAAACTCTGAACATCGGCCAATAAACGGTCTTTTGAGACTACAGACAAGCCGTGCAATTCTTCTTTGGTTTTGTAAAGGCCGGCTTCTTCCGAAAGTATCAAACATAGTTGCGCGTTTGCCTCGTCGGTAGGGGTAAGGCTTAAAAGCTTTTCGAAAAATGCCAGATCGCCGGACTTAATATAAGCGTGCAACATAGAAAACGGTTTAATCGGTTTATATAAAGACAGACCCGCATTTAGAGTAAACGCATAGTCCAAAAGAGAGTTTTTTGAACCTCTGTCGATGTTTTGAGCAATATCTTTAAGCCCGCCCAAACTTGATCTGTAATAGTGTCTTTTAATAGTTTCTTGTACTTTTGGTTCCGTAATATCCTGAACAGGTTTGTTTTCATGTGAAATGCGCATGGTGTCGGCCATTGACATTGATTCTTCGACATCGCTCACTTTTGTTTTTTCGGCCTCTTCTTTGTATTTGCTGGCCGCTTCTCTAAACTTGGCTAACCAGTCGACAGGCTCATCTTCAACTTTTGCTTCCTCAGGAGGAGCTTCAACTACAGCGGGTTCTTCTATTTCTTCAACCTTTACAACTTCCTCAACTTTCACAGCTTCAGCGACACTTTTCTTTGGTGTAGGCTCTTTTTCTGTCAAAATAGGTTTTGGCGTAGATTTAATTTTTTGTTCAGAACCATCCGGGTATAAAAAGTCTAAAACATTCTTTTTAGAGAATCTGTGACGACCTGTTGCTGTTTTTATTTCAGCGTCTAACTTTCCTTCTTCGAGGTATCTATATACCGAGCGAAGGCTTACTCCCAAAACATCTGCTACTTCTGTTGACGTATAAAGTTTATCTTCTAGTTGAATCATACTTAGATATAATCATGCGTACAAAGTCATGTCAATAGGTAACGTTATAAATTGTAGTTTCATTTAACAGATTTTAAAAAAACCTTAAAAGGGAACAGAGGAAAAGCCTTAAATATTCTTTTAAGTCTCCAAGGCTGTGTAATAAATCTAAAGAGCCACCCTAAATTCCTTTGTATAACTATATCCGGACTTGGCATCTTAATACCAGCGAAGTAGTCAAAAGATCCCCCAACGCCTACCGAAACATTGGCCGGTATCCTCTTAGAATTCCTCAGGATCCATTTTTCCTGATACAAGTGAGTAAATGCTACTAATAAAAAGTCTAAGCGTTCTACACCTTCTTTTTTCATACTATCTCTTATATAAGCAATGGTAGCGTCGTCGTGTTTTTCATCACTGCCGAAATGCGACGTAGCACCTATGATGTATATATTTGGATACTTTTCGCGCATAACGTCCGCCGCTTGTGTAGCTAGATCAATATTTGTCCTGATATTATTACCCAAAAGGTCCTTAGGCCAACCTCCCAAAAAAAAGACACTGTAATTTTTTCTAGAGGAGATATCACATATCTTTTCAGCTAAAGATACGCCAAAGATGCGCTCTCCGAACGCATTTGCCCTAAAAAATCCTTGTAGGCCAACGGTCAAGCCCGTAAAAAACGCAATAAAAGGAAACATTAATGATTTTTTTGAGTATCTTGAAATACGCCGGTTGTATTCAAGAGCAAATAATACTCCCGACCCATCGGGAACGGATAAGTCAGAATTATTAATAATATCTTTAAACCGGGGGTCTGATTGCGCGTCCATAATAAATTCTGGGTTTGTAGTACAAATGTAGTGGCACTTTCCATCTTTTAACAAAGTATTTTCTATATAATCAAGGGTTTTTGCATAATCCAGATCGATATTTATTTTCACGCCTAAAACTTTTTCTTCTTTTAACATATTTATCTTCTAATCATACTTCTACTTAAAATATCAAGATTATCTAAAGCTTTGCTCAAACCCTTTACAACACAAAGCAAAGGATCGTCAGCAACGTGCACCGCTACTCCTGTGTATTCGGATATGTGTTTGTCTAGATTTGACAGCATCGCGGTACCTCCGCTTATTATAATTCCCTTATCTATTATGTCAGACGAAAGCTCGGGAGGTGTTTTTTCTAAAACGTTTTTTATTGCCAACGCGATTTGATTTAATGGGTGTGCTAAACAAGCTACAATTTCTGCAGAACCGACATTTATTGTTTTAGGAAACCCTGAAACCGAGTCTCTTCCCTTTACTTCCATAAACTTCTCCTTGTTAAAAGGTATTGCCGACCCAATGGATATTTTTACAAGTTCTGCGGTATTATCCCCTATCACCAGTCCGTACTTGCGTCTGATGTGAGTCGAAATAGCTTCATCCAAAGCGTTTCCGGCGACACGTATGCTTCCGTGAACAACCATGCCGTATAACGAAACAATAGCTATTTCTGTTGTACCTCCGCCGATGTTTACTATCATATTTCCTGATGCTTCTCCGACAGGCAAACCTGCGCCAATTGCCGCGGCCAAAGGTTCCGGCATTAAATATGCCTGTTTGGCTCCGGCTGAGTATGCGGCTTCTAAAACAGCTCGGGATTCAACAGACGTAGCACCGGCGGGAATTGAAACCATAAGATCGGGTTTAAAAAATCGGTATCTGCCCATGGCTTTGTTTATAAAGTATCTCAACATAGCTTCCGTAACAATGTAATCGGCTATTACCCCATTTTTTAACGGTTTTGTTGCGACTATGTTTTCGGGAGTCTTGCCCAACATTTCGCGGGCCTCACTGCCTATGGCCATGACTCTATCATCATCGGTAGAAACCGCGACCACTGTGGGTTCCTTTAGAACTATTCCCTTTCCGGATACGTAAACTAGTGAATTTGCTGTGCCTAAATCAATGGCAATTTTTTTAACAAACATAATTAAGTGGTAAAATAACCTCATGCAAAACGAAGCTACTCCTATAACACCGCGTCCATCGTTTGTAAGCGGTATCAAAGACATTCTACAGACTATTTTATCATTAGCAATGATCGCAGGTATAACAACCGTGCTTTATTTATACACTTCCGGATACAGATTACAAAACGGTACCAACACCACAATTGATCTAACCAAAACCGGAATGATTAACGCTAAATCAATTCCCGAAAGCGCAAACGTGTATTTGGATGGGAAACTAATCACTGTTACTAACGACGCAATAGCAGGTGTCAGCCCCGGTAAACATACTTTAAAAATAAGTAAAAAAGGTTTTGTAGATTGGTCAAAAGATGTCGAAGTATTCCCGGAATTAGTCACCGATATGACGGCGGTTTTGGTTTCACAAAGTCCGAGATTAGAACCTTTAACAAACACCGGGGCACGCAACCCGATAATCTCCGGTACCCTGAGTAAACTTGTATACTTTTCGGAAGATATAAACGAACCCGGTATCTATATAATTCCGCTAAGCGGTGTAAATATAAATCTTTTTAGATCTAATTCGAATCTGGCTATAAAGGATACAAAGGTAACCGAGTATTCTAAAGGAAAATCAATGGAATGGTCGCCCGACGAGTTAAATTTATTAGTTGAGGGCTCAAACAGTATTTTCTATCTAATCGATCTGGAAAAGAATACCGCTCAAACTACAGCTTCTCCTGAAAAAGTGAGACAAACGTGGCAACAAATACTTACGGATAAAAGACGGAATATGATGATAAAGCTTGAGGTGGCTGACGATATTAAGAAATTAGCGTTGTCAGACAAAGCAGTGTGGGCTCCCGACGATAAAAAGTTTTTATATCCGCTTACCGTTGATGGAAAGATTCAATACAAAGTTTATAACCTCGAGAAACCACTGCCAATCGGCGAAAAAAGTGAAAATATGGTTTTTGAAACCAATTCGATAGATCCACAACCAAAGTTTAGCTGGTATCCCGACAGTTTTCATTTGATTATTACTGAAGGCAATCCCGGTGTAGACGCAGTGGGAATAATTAGCCTTATCAGAATAGATGGAACCAACAAGACCGAAATCTACAACAATACCCTATTTTCTGACACGGTATATAGCACCCGTGACGGTGATAAGGTTATCATCTCGACATCATTTAAATCCGGAAAACAAACGGATCTGTATACAATCGGTATTCGCTAAAGCACACTTTTAAGTTTTGCCGTTACAACCAGTCTATTAAATGTAGTTCCCGGAGGATCGCATGTCTGCATGGTCAAAATAGGCTCCAAAACGGGTCGCGTTAGCGGGTATGTGTTCCAGCCCGTCATTATCTCTTTGTTTACTACTTCATACACATAGCGTTTGTTGCGGTAAAAAATATTTATCTCATCGCCCGTGTTCATTTTACGTAACAGGTTAAACGTAGTAGCATATTTATTTATTCCCCAAAAGTTAAAGGAGGTGTGTGCAAAAAGATACACGTTACTTGGGTCGGTTGATGGTAAATCCGATGTTATTGCGTGCGCGATTCCGTCTTTTAAGGCCTCGTTATACTTTTTTGGGTCTGTGACTGACACACCCATAACTACGGGGGCGTTAAGCCCTATTTTTTCGATAACTAACGAAAAATCCCGATTGATCGGCTCTATAGTTAAATTTCTGTTTGAAATAAGTTTTCCAAACACACTTTGGGTACTCTCATTGCTCTCGTTTATATCCAAAACGTACGTTCTGTGTCTAAACTGCAAAAATCTATACCAACCTTCTTCTAAAATAAACGGCGTGAAAGCATAAACCACGAGTATCGCTCCGGCAATAATTAAAAAGGTTGAGGTTTTTCTGGTGTTCACCACAAAATTATAACGCTAATGTTAGAATTATCACTATGGATAAACCTAAATTTTCGGTTATAACCTGCGTTTATAACGGAGAAAAATATTTACAGCAATGTTTGGTTTCTGTAAAAAACCAAGTTTTCAAAAATTACGAACATATTATTGTTTATAGTTATTCTTCGGACGCCACAAGAAAGATCATAACTGAGTATCAACAGGACGGTGTGAAAATTATCGAAACCGAACCAACAGGCATATCAAATGCCATGAACATCGGCATAGATGTCGCATCCGGAGAATATATACATTTTTTGCATTCAGACGACTGGTATTACGATAGTAATACACTGTCTTACATAAACGGGCTAATAGAGTCAACTCAAAAGCAAATTTTAATCGGGCCGGAAACCCTTCAATACGGAAACATACTGTTTAATTCTCGCATTCTAAAACATTTTACTAACAAACAAATTATATTTTTGCTTAAAATAGCCAATTTAATACCTCACGCATCCTTATTCATGACAAAAGACCTTTTTGATCAATACGGCAAATTTGATGAATCAATCAAAATAGGAATGGACTATGATTTGTGGTTTAGAGTCTTGAAAGAAGATAGTTTTTTAATATATGACAAACCTACGGTAGTATATAGACGGCACAGTGATGCAACCTCTTTTAAACTTGGCAACTTGTACAAAATGTTGAAAGAGGATGTGAAAATTAAAAGAAGATACAATAAGCCTACAGTAAGCTCTTAAAGTATTTAATTGTTTTTTCCAGCCCCTCTTCAACACTAATTTCAGGGTTCCACCCTAAAACTTGCCCGGCAAGTAAGATGTCTGGTCTTCGTTGCATGGGATCATCCGTAGGTAATGTCTCAAATGTAAGTTTCGACCTTGAGTTCGTCATTTTAATTATTTTTTCAGCAAGTTCTATCATCGTATATTCCTCAGGATTTCCAATATTAACCGGCCCCTTAAATGTTTCGTGATTCATAAGTTTATATAGCCCGTTAATTAAGTCATCGACGTAACAAAAAGATCGAGTTTGTTTTCCGTCTCCATAGATTGTTATTGGCTCACCTCGTAATGCCTGCATAATAAAATTTGAAACAACCCGTCCGTCATGTTCAGCCATACGAGGGCCATAGGTATTAAAAATTCTTGCGACTCTAATTTGCAAAGCATGTTGTCTATGGTAATCAAAAAATAGCGTTTCGGCTACGCGTTTACCCTCGTCATAACAAGCACGCGGACCAATAGTGCTTACATTTCCACGATAACTTTCGGTCTGTGGATGTTCTAAAGGATCACCATAAACTTCCGAAGTTGAAGCCTGCAAAATTCGTGCTTTATGCTTTTTTGCCATTCCTAACATATTTATTACACCAAGTGTATTCGCCTTTATTGTTCGAACCGGGTTTACCTGATAATGAATTGGGGAAGCCGGACAAGCGAGATTATATACCTGATCGATCATAAAATTTTCTAGATTTAACGGCTCAATTATGTCGTGATTTATAAAGGTAAAGTTCTTGTGACTGGTTAGATGTCTGACGTTGTTTTTATTACCGGTAAAAAGATTGTCCACGCAGATTACTTTTTCATCTTTTTGAATGAGAACATCACAAAGGTGGCTACCAAGAAAACCTGCACCGCCGGTTACAATTATAGTTTGCATTGGTATATGATAGCATGCTGATTATAAACTAACCTTGATATCACCGCTCGCATATTTATGAACAAACGACAGTTGAATCTTCAATTTCTTGCTCGTATTTATCTTATCAAAATTGTATAATTTACTTGTGCAATCACTAGGTTTACAAAAAATTGTCCAGGAAGATCCTTCGTTAATTTGGTATACCCATAACACATCTAATCTGAGCGATTCAAGTATATTTGAGCATGTTTTAAACTACGGTACGTGGAACCAAGTGCAAGAATCAATAAAAATACTTGGTATGGAAAATACTATAAATTTATATAAATCCTTAGCAGATAGCCCACGTAGTAATATGAAACCGCGTGTAAAGCATTACTTTAATTTATATTTTAACAATGCATAATGAGGTTTTAACTGATAAACAAAAAGGTCTATTACCAATACTTAAAGATGTATCTGGGGAATTTGGTTTAGTTGGTGGTACTGCTATTGCATTACATTTAGGTCACCGGGAATCCATAGATTTTGATCTTTTTAAAAACGGTGGTTTAGATATTCTTAAATTGAAAAAAGCCGTTAACAAGCTGTTTCCAATACAGCAAGTTCGTATAGAAAATGTTGACGAATATACATTACGTACTAATGACGTTCAATTAACATTTTATAATTATCCTTTTGCCATACCTTATGATGTGCCTTTTGATGATGTAATCCGTGTACCTAGTTTGCTTACTTTGGCAACAATGAAAGTGTTTGCTTTGGGTAAGAGGGCAAAATGGAAAGACTACGTAGATTTATATTTTATTTTGCAAAAGCACTCGTTTGGTGAAATTGTTAAACAATCTGAGCAGATTTTCAAAGGGGAGTTTAGTGAAAAGCTTTTGAGAGAACAACTTAGCTATCATGCGGATATTGATTACACTGAAGAAGTTGTATATAAGGATGGTTACTTTGTTGATACGGATGAAATTAAAAAGAAGTTAATTGATATAAGTATTAGCTAAATTGATATTTTTGCGTCTTTAAAAATTTATTGGTCCGGGTGGGTGGACTTAGACCATTCAATATTACTTATAAACTAACCTTAAGGTCGCCGCTTGCGTACTTATGGACAATAGAACTTATTAGTGTTTGATAGGGTATATTGTTGAATTTTGCCTTAGATTTAACCTTCGCGAGATCCTGATTGTTTATTCTTATATTTATTCTTTTTGACACTTTAAATAGGTTATGACTTTTAGCAATCTGGGCAAAATTTTCTTGCTCTTTTTTTGATATTTTAAAAACGTTTATATCTGCAACCGAACCTTCAATTTCTTGTTCGTATTTGTCTAGTACTAAACCCCCAAAAATGTCATTTTTTATTTTTTTCATTTTTTGCTTCTTCATACAATTTAGTAAACTTTCGACTCGGATAAACCGTTTTTAAATGTAGCGTTTCATTTTTTTTATCTACGACATAGGGCACAACATAGATATATGTGTCTATATCAACCAGGAACAGAAATTGGCTAGGATATAACCTTTGATTAAAATGCTTTATATTTCCAACTAATTTGCCTCGTTCTATAGCGTTTATTACGTCGTCGAAACAAATTTTTCTAGATTCTTTCAATAAATAGAACGGGCGTTATTCCTATGTTTTATGTCGTCGGCCATAGCCTTATAATTTCTTGCTGTAACTTATAAGTGTTTCCATGAGAAATTAGACCCAAATATGATTGTACGGTCTCTTTGCTGTCATATGCAATGTTTCTAAACATCCGTCTTTTTGTAGCCGTCCTTAGTACCCTGTGGTCGGGAAAATGTACCCAACCAAGGAAATCAACCCCAGAAGCTACAGTTTCTAACGAAGTCTTACTCTCACAAAGCTCCAAATCAAGATTATTCCGCAAAAACTCTTTAACTTTGGAGATCAGCTCTACTAGGGAGTTTTTATCATGTGACATAAAAATAAAGTCATCGGCGTAGCGTATATAGAATCTAACCTTCAAAGCATGCTTAACGAATTTGTCAAACCTGTCCATGTAGATATTGGCAAAAAGCTGGGATGTTAAGTTCCCTAAAGGAAGCCCTTTCCTAGCATTTACTTCGAAACTGTTGATGACTTCTGAAAGTAGCCAAATTATATTGTCATCAGAAATTAAATCTTTTAGTGTATCGATAAGTATTTCGTGATTTATTGAAGCAAAAAACTTTCTAATGTCACATTTTAGAACCCAAGCGGTTCTTCTATTGTTTTTTTGATGCTTTGTGGGTGAATTTGCAAAATCTGTTGAGTGCTGCGTGTAACCCTTTATCAATCCGACAGGAATACGAGTCGGCAATAAACCTATCATCAAAGAAGGGGTAAAGTGCTCTGTGTAAGGCATGGTGAAGCAGTCTGTCCCTTACGGCGGCCTTGTGAATAGTCCTTGGTTTGGGATCGGAAATCTTAAATTCAACATATTTTGAGTGTTGATAGCTTTTTACCTTTAGATCCTCATGCAATTCAAGTATGTTTCTCATTAGATCGCTCTCAAAAATCTGCACGTCTTTTCTTTGACGTTTGCCGTTTCTAAATTCCTTCCAAGCGGCAAGAAGATTATCAATGGAAATGATATTCTGATAGTCATGAGTGAATTTGATCATAAATGCGTTACTCTTCCCTCACCTTCGTATAAAAATAGCACGAATTTGCTACCGATAATAAAACATGCCAAAGACACCTACCTAATGTGGTTTGGCTATTTCCAAAAACTCCCCAAAATCCATAGATACACGCTGGGACCAAAAATTGATGATTTGTTTGTAAATGTCATTGAAAATCTCTCCGCCGCAAGTTTTTCTAAACCACCGGAGAAACAGGACTTCATAAACATAACAATAAGGAAAAATGACATCTTAAAAGTTCTAGTGATGGTTTTGTGGGAAACAAAATCCATAGACGACAAGAAATACATAATCCTATCTAAGCGGTTGGACGAAATGGGTAAAATGATTGGTGGTTGGATCTCGTACCTGCAAAAACAAAACTCTCCCGGCATAAGCTAGGAGAGAAATGAGAAAACTGGCGGGAGACGAACACGAAGCGATCGCCGGCATTCCAGAAGTTATCAGGCTTACCATAGTTAGCATTGAGCCAACGATCATCACTGTCACGCTTGACATTGAACAGGTTGAGATCGCCATCGGAGTCGTTATGTACAAAGTACCGTCTATACCACCACTTTTTGATTACTCTCAAAGTTGAATCTTATTTGTGAACTAAATTCCCCCAGTACCTTGCACCAAGTATCCTCATTTTTTAAGTTTTATACGCCACACTAATTTAGACCTTAATCTAAATTATCCCGGGTGTATGGATACTGGATTCGGTAGCAAAAAACCGTAGTTGTTTGCGTAATCACCTAATACCAAGGTTATTTTAACAAAAAAACTCCGTGACTTGGTATAAAAACCCAAGAAACGGAGTTTGAGGGAAGCAGATTCAAAGAAGCAAAGGTCAAAGAATTTAAGTGCAAAATCCAAGTGATCAAGTCCAAAGAACCTACTTGCGGGAGACGAACACGAAGCGATCGCCGGCATGCCAGAAGATATCAGGCTTACCATCGTAAGCATGGAGCCAACGACCAACACTGTCACGCGAGACACTGAACAGGTCGGCATCGCCATCGGAGTCTTTGATAGGCTCCATAGCAATTACAAGCCATTCCCCCTTAGGCTGATCCCGATACTGCAGACGCAGTTGAGGGCCAACTTCGGCCGGGCAGAGATCCAAACCTTGGTTGTCAGCGGCTTTGCAGATGTCCTGGTACTGAGCTCCTTCCGGAAATCCCAGTTCCTTGACGGACATTACCACCAGTTCCAAGGATTGCTTGGACTTGGCAAGCTTCGTCTTGCTCAAGATGTCTCCAGCCCAGTTGCCGATCCGCTCACCGGAGGTTTCCAGGGCTGAACGCAGGGCCTTCACATCCTTGTGGGTGCCAATCTCAATGACCATAAAGGTCTCCGGCTTTTCCCACGGATTTTCCTTGCGGAGAAACTTCTTCATTCCTCGCAACCAGACTTCTCCGTTGTTCCCATCTAGCTTATCGAGAAGGTCAGCCAGCGGTCCCCGTGCGTCGGAGAGCGTCAATCGAGTGCTCATAGTAGTCAATTCCTTTCTTTGCCTCATTGGGCATATGTTGGATAAGTACAACCATTATACTATAGGTAGATTGGGCTGTCAAAGCGTGCATGAGTAGCATGAGTTCAAGTTTGAAGTGCCGCACCAAGTGAAATACTGTGGTGAACATGAAAAACTATTCACACATATCAATAAAAGAACGGGAAATGACTTTTATGTGTCTTGCTGGTCGGGGTGGGCGGACTTGAACCGCCGACCTCGC
>CAYZRJ010000017.1:0-12043 GCA_964480825.1 uncultured Candidatus Saccharibacteria bacterium
TATCAATCTAAAAACACCGATGGAAGTTGTCGCATATGTTATGAACCATTAAGGTAGTATTGACAAACGGAGAATTGGTACAAGTTGAACCTTTAATGACAAGGTGGAAACTTACGCCGCTTCTTATGGGGATCTTCGGCAGAGAAAATACCGTGGATAGCCGGAGCAGATCTCCAAAACCGGATATCGATGTGCAAAAGGAAATTTTAGATCCCCTGGGTATTACGCTTAAAGTTCCATCAAGAGCTTTGCTTGTAGGAGATCATTGGGTAGATGTTGTAACTGCAAAAAACAACGGAATGCACTCAGCCCTATTGATCACAGCGAGCACACAGATAATGCCAAAACAGGTAACAATTGCAAAAGCCGTTTACACTAAACCTATTATTGTGCCGGATATAATTTTGCTTGAACCAAACGAACTGGTATCGGCAATAAAAGGCTACGATCTAGACTATGCAAATCGGCTGAAAATATTTACAACCACGGGTCTATCAACTAGAACAACTAAGATCTGGGGATAAATTAAGGCATCTAAGTAAAACAAAACTTAGGTGCCTTTTCTTTATCTACTCAACATTATTTTTCTCAACAAACCTGTAATACAACAGCTTCGCCAATTCTGTAGTTACAAAGTAAGCAACAACTATAAAATATACTAACGCGTATTGATGACTTGTCGGAGTTGTGAACTTAAACACTGACGCCCCAATTGGCAACATGGGAATTAAAATAGTAGCTAATCCGGCAATAGCAGTTAAACCAATAACCTGCTTTGATGGCCACGATGTAGCTTTAAAGAATACCTTTTTAGTGCGTATAGAATAAATCAACAGTAATTCGGTTAATATTGATCCAATAAACCAGTTAGTCTGTAGTGCTCCTTCTCCCATTCGACTAAATATCCCAAAAAATATAAAATCAAAAAGCGTACTAACCAGACCCAAAATCGTGGCTATCAAAATAATTTCTTTTATATCATAGCTTTTCGGATTTTTAAGTTCAGAGGACTCAACTTCGTCGGTAGCAATAGAAATCATTGGAAAATCAGATAACAAGTTAACCAACAAAATTTGTATCGGCAACATCGGTAAGTAATCTATTAATAAAGATGCAAACGCCATCGCGTAAAAATTTCCGAAATTTGATGCAAGAGTACTTTTAATATATTTAACCGTATTTACAAACGTTTTTCGACCTTCTTCGATTCCGTTTATTATTATCTGCAAATCTTGGCTCAATAAAACAATGTCAGCTGCTTCACGGGCTATGTCTGACGCACCGTCAACAACCAACGCAACATTCGCAATTTTTAACGCGGGCGCATCGTTTATACCTTCACCTAAATATCCAACTTGGTATTTTCTTTGCAAGAGTTCAACTATTTTGTATTTTTGTTCAGGTGATACACGGGCAAAAACCGAAAAGTTTTCTACAGCTTCTATTCTTGCGGAATCATCAAGTTTATCCAACTCTTCTCCTGTCATCACTTCTTCGGGTGAATCGGTGATACCGACTTCGTACGCCACAGCACCTGCTACTTCTCTACTGTCGCCGGTCAAAATCTTAAGTTTGATTTTTAATTGTTCTGCTTTTAATACGGTTTCTTTAGTACTCTCTTTAATCTGATCGTGAAAAGCAATCATCCCCAAGAATTTTAAATCCTTTTCTTCGTCTTCAACTGAATACTGGTTCCCATTGAAACTATCGTTTACCGCTATCGCAATGGTTCTGTGGCCTTTCATCCCCTGCTCAATGACCCACGATGCAAGCTCTTTTGCCTTATCCTCGTTTATGTTTGTGGCGTGTGGCAAGATGGATTCTGCTGCACCTCGCACTATAAGAATATTAATCGAATCCCTAGATACCAAAACACTGTTTCTTTTACGAATTGGGTCAAACGGAATTTCACCTTCTTTTTTATAGGCGTCTACCAAATGTTTATCTTTTAAAGCTTCGAAGATCGCGATATCAAATGAGTTATTCGCCAACTTAGTTTTATTTTCGACAAACGAAGAAGTTAGGGCACCAAATAAAATCGTTTTATCACTATTTTCAGATGCGATGTCAATAACTTTCAACTTATTCTCGGTAAGGGTTCCGGTTTTATCGCTGCAAAGTATTTCAATACTACCCAAGTCTTCGATAGCTGATAATCTCTTTACGATAACTTTTTTCTTAGTTAAATTTATTGCTCCACGCGACAAAGAAAAAGTCGTAACTAAAGGTAAGGCTTCGGGAACTACTCCGACAGCCAGTGCTATGGAAAAAACCATAAGTTTGACCATTGAAATTGAACCACGTCCAATAAGCAAATGGGCGGCAAAAACTACCGCCAAAGTTCCTATTATTAAATAAAGTATGAATTTTGAAAACTTGTTTAACTGTTTTTCGAAACCGCTTTCTCTGGATGTTTCGTTGGTAAGTTTTGAAATCTTTCCTATCTCGGTTTGTTTTGCCGTTGCAATAATCACTCCCTTTGCAGAACCACTTACAATCGTGGTTCCCGTAAAACCAATGTTTTTAGCTTCGTACAAATCTGATGTTTCTTTATCTAAAGCATCAGAAACTTTTTTAACTTGAATTGATTCACCGGTAAGTACGGATTCGTCAACTGTGACATTGTGTTCAAAAACAAAACGCACATCAGCAGGAATAATATCTCCGGTTTCGAGTAAGATCAAATCACCGATAACAAGTTCTTTACTCAATATTACCGTCTCTATTCCATCACGAATTACTTTAACCTTCGGATGAACGAAATCGTTTAAAAGTTTTACCGTTTGCTCGGATTTAAATTCTTGATAAAAACCTAAAACAGCATTGATAACGATAAATAACAAAATCAGAGCCGCATCTAAACGCTCGCCTAAAATAAACGAAATTGTTGACGCTACTATCAAAAGATATACAAAAGCTGATTTAAACTGACGTAATAAAATATCAAGCCAGCTAACTTTGTTGTTATCTAAAATATTGTAGCCGTACTTGGCTAAATTAGATAAAACCACGTTTCCACTAAGCCCTTTTGCTAAACTTGTGGCAAGTCTGGTTTCGATTTTATCTGTGGATAGTATAGTAAATTCTGAAAAAGACATTACTAATATTGTATCGCTACCGTAACCGAAAATGTTATACTTATCCAATGACTGAGGAAAATAAAAATACCAATATAATGCCCGAACAAGTTAAATCCGAAAAGAAAGGGTTCAAGTTCAAATTAAATTACAAAATTTTAGGAATCGTTTTCGGAACATTGGTACTAGCACTCGCTTTATATTATTTTAAAGGGTACGTAGTAGCAGGTGTAGTAAACGGAAAATCAATTTCCAGAGCTAGAGTGGTAAGCGAACTTGAAAGAAGAGGCGGCCAACAAGTGCTGGAGGGCCTTGTGAATCAGGTGCTCATCGATCAAGAAGCCAAAAGACGCGGCGTTATTGTTACTCAGCAAGAATTAGACGAGGATGTAAAGAAAATCGAAGATAACATGAAATCTCAAGGTTCAACTTTGGAAACCGCTTTAATTCAGCAGAATTTAGATAGAGAGCAATTTTTGGTTATTTTAATGACCAACAAAAAGCTGGAAAAATTAATTGCGGATAAGATTAATATTACCGACGAAGAAGTTACTGCTTATTTAGACGCTAACAAGGATTCTTTTCCTGAAGACACAGATCCGACTGTTCTAAGAGAGCAAATAAAAACGTTTTTACAACAGCAAAAAGTAGAAAGTGAGTCACAAAAGCTTTTTACTGAACTAAAAGTGGCCGCCAAAGTTCTATATTGGGCCAGATTCTAATAATCGTTAGCAAAAACAGAACTTACTGCAACGTAGAAATAAAGCTATCGATCATTGATTTCAACTGAGCGTAAGGAACAGCCCCAGGGATCTCGACTGTAGCACCGGTCTGTGTATCAAGAAGTATGTTTCCGGGAGTTCCGCTTATACCGGCCTTAAGTCCGGATTGATAATCTTTGGTAACTCTGTCGACTGTCTCGCCCGAAGCTTGGCAGGCTTTAAATTGATCAACATTTAAACCAATGTACTCTGCGATTATCGGCAATTGAGCCGGATCCAAACTATCGTTACCCTCAGTCACTTCATATACGCGATCAACATACGTCCAAAATTTATCTTCTCCACCTAGTTTCGCCGCACATTCTACGGCTGCAGCTTCAGACGCCGCCTTAGTGTGTAACTGTTCTAACGGGAAGTGTCTAAATACCCACATTACCTGATCTCCGTAAGCTGCTAACATTTGCTTTGCTGTCGCGTGAAATACTTTACAGAAAGGGCATTCAAGATCCGAATACTCGATAAGGGCAACTCTTGCAGCTCTATTACCTCGAACGTGATCACTTTCGGCAACAGGATCAACTTCTATTTTTGTCGGTTGTTGTGGAAACTCTGTGTCATCCAGTGGAACTATATTATTGTTATTTGCAACTATCTGTTTACCACCCTTTTCGTAGGTTTGAACTTTTGTCCAAAGCATACCTATAAAAAAAGCGGCTACTATAAGAGCGGCCACCATTACTGTCTGTATTAAACTTGTTTCACCTTTTTGATTTAGTTTTAAATATTTCATAGTCCCAACATGGTAACACAGCACGTTTGAGTCTACAACCTATCTCTCACCGTGTAAGTCTTGCGTCCGGTTGATTCAAAATACACTCGCATCATTAACTCTCCTAACATACCCATCATCATGGATTGAATACCTACGATAACTAACAAAACCGAAAGTATCAAAAGCGGACGGTTCCCGATGCTTTCTCCCATTAGTTTCAAGGCAAAAAGATACGAAAGGCCGATTCCACCTACGAAGGAAATCAAAGCACCCGTAAAACCAAACAACCTTCCGGGCAGTGCTCTAAAAGGTTTTCGGGCAAAATAAAGCATGAAAGCCAAAGTAATAAGATCCAACATAACTTTTATTGTTCGTCTGTGGCCATTGTAATAAGAGGTTCCGTAATCGCGGTCTTTAAAGTCAACGTCGAATTCTGTCATTTTTGCACCAAACATCGAAACATAATCAGGTATAAATCGGTGCATTTCGCCATACAGTCTTAAATTTTCAATCAACACTCGCTTAAAACCCTTCATTCCTGAACCTCTATCAGCCATACGAACACCGGAAACCCTGGTGATAATTTTGTTGGCCAACGTACTTTTTGCGGCACGGGAAACCTTTTTTTCTGCCCCCCAGCGACCTATTCTATTTGTATTTACAAAATCGTAACCCTTATTTAAAAGTTCTATTACCTTATATATATTATTCAAAGGGGTTTCAAGGTCGCCTGACACAGTGACCACGTAATCTCCAACAGAAGCGTCAAAACCGGCCATATAAGCCGCGCTTTGGCCAAAGTTGGTCATCAGGTTAACACCCTTTATTTCTTGGTATTTTTCAGCGTACGACTTGATCACATCCCAAGTATTATCCGAACTACCGTCATTTACGGCTATGATCTCGGATTCGTAAGGATGGTTGGCAAACATATCCAAAAGTTCATCAAAAGTGCGGTCTATGTTTTTTTCTTCGTTGTGACAAGGAATAACAATGGATACTTTCATATGGCTATATTTTAGCATTTAGCGAAGCCGCGCGCCTACAATTTTGGATGAGGCATTATATTTGGCTCGGCTCCATACTCCGGTACATGTAGTTGGTCGATCGCCGTACCTTTTAACGCCCACTGTAAAATGTTTGCGACAGCCGCTCCGATTTTTATACCGGTAAAAGATCCGGGACCATTGGCGAACTCAAAGGTATCGATTTGACCTAACTTTAAGTTTTGTTCCTTTATGATGTTTTTTATTTCCGTAACGATATCGATGTCGCCTTCTTTTTTAACTAAAATTTCATTGTCTTTGAACAGAGTAACGATTTTAACATTTCTTTGTTTTGCATCAATGAATATTTTCAACATATATGCTCCTCGAATTTTCATCTATATACTTAAATCTGATTTTAATAAAACTTCGTGGGAACAGGTGTTCGGCGATATCCGGCCATTCCACCATTGTCACTGCGTGAGCATCGTCAAAAAATTGGGCTAAATCTAAATCGTTAAGTTCGTCTTTTGTCTTTATACGATACAGATCCAAATGATATATTTTTTTAATCTCAGAATCGCTATTAACGTGATACTTTCTCGCTATAACAAAAGTCGGGCTTTGTACGCGCGAAAAACTTCCAAGGGCCTGCGTCAAAAATCCGGAAAAGGTCGTTTTTCCCGCACCTAAATCTCCATAAAGTGCGAGTACGGTTCCACCATTAACTTTTTGGGCTATTTCTTCAGCCAGCTTCTTAGTTTCTTCGATAGAATGTGTTGTAGTTTCCATAATATTATTGCGGCAATCGAACCCGCTAAAATATCAACAAATAGATCCTGCAAACTTGCGTTACGCAAAAAAACAAATTTTTGATGAAATTCATCGCTTAACGCATATAAAACAGTAAAAACCCAGGACAAAAATACATTTTTTATCGCTTTGTAATAAGTAAAACACAAAACAAAGAAAAACAAAAAGTGCCCGTTTATATGAAGAGTGTTATTACCCAGACCAATCTCGTTAATAACTTTTCCCGGCGTTGCAGAGGCCAAAAAAATAATCAACATCATTATAAGAGCGGGAATCCAGCGGTTATTTTTCACCGTTGTATTTTACCACGCTGACTGCGAAGCCTCTGTTGCAATACCGGTGTTTAATATATCGATGTAATTCTTGTAGGCATCCGAAATCCACAAACTCACGCCATCTGACCTTGTCACGGTTCCTAATTTTATGTTTTGTAACTCTAAACCAAGCAAAATTTTTCTGTCCATTACATCTGCTATACGAATTTTCATTTTTTCTTCAATATACGGAAATGCTTCCCAAGAATTATTTTGCGAGATCCAAGTTAAAGTTTTAGGGTTATACATTTCAATCGATCCGATATCAACAGTTGGTCGAACTTTAAACTCGCGACTACAGCTATTTAAGACGAAAGCTAAATTAATTTCTTCGTGGGGATTATAAATTTTATTATCAATTGATAAACTAATCTTTTCGTCTGTAGCATACACAATGGAAGAAAATAAAAGAACAAGAAACAAAAATATTTTTTGTATCATTGACGAATGGTACTTAACTTAGTCGTTTTTTCAATAACGAAAATTCTATTTAACGTAGATGCCAGTATATGGTCATGTAGTTATCTTTATGAAAGATGAATACTCCGTTTCCACCGTCGCCCAAACAATTTCTGCAAGTGTAGGCAATACCATCTTTAACTGCGTAAACCGGGGAACCGGAAGGTCCGACCATATCATACGCGGGGTGTATGTTGCCCCCGTTATAACTATATTTATAACAGTTATTACCGTAACTATTTGTGATTATTACAGATCCTTTGAGCGGCCAGTCCCAACTACCTCTACCTATGGATTTGGTCGTATCTTCACAACTGCTCCATTGTACTAGCTTTGATTCCAAGATTTTGGCGGGGTCAACAGTGTTGCTGTAATACCAGTTCCAGCCGTCAATTTGTGCAAATGATGAGTATCTGTAAACGCCAAAATGCAAGTGCGGTCCGCTGGATCTTCCGCTATTTCCCTGCGTTCCGATTCTATCCCCCTTCTTCACGTTTTCACCGGCTGTACCTTTAAGTACACTTACGGCTCCGGTAATTTGTGCAAGCTCGCGTCGCGCTTCCTCTAAAAGTCTCTGGTATTTGGCTTCATCATTCTGAGTAGCCTCAAGCAAATTTTTCTTTTCCTGTTTTTGATTCTCTAAAGTAACTTTGTACGAATCCAGATTGGCTTTCTCTTTTTCTAAGTTAGCTTTTAATATCTCGCTTTCATTCTTTTTATCCTGAAATATATCGCGTTGTTTGTTGTATGCAGTTTTAGTTTTGTCCATTTCGACCAGCATTTTATTATCCTGAAGTTCTAAAAATTGTAAATATTCGGTTTTTTGTATAATTTTATTTAAGTTGTCGGATCCAAACAAAACCATTATTAGAGATGATTCTTGGATTTTATACCTAGAACGTAGGCGCGCATCCAATATCTTTTTTTGATACGCAATGGATAATTCCAGTTTAGTTAATCTGTTTCTTATTTCTTCGATGTTATTGCCCAATTTTTCAATATCTTTAGTTGTTTTGGCTATTTTTGCGATAGAGTTTTGGATTCTTAACTGAGTGAGATTGACCTGACTGTCCATATACGCGATCTCGCCGGCAAGTGACTGACCCCTATTAGATAACTCGTTAACTTTTTTTGTTAATTCTTCGATCTTGTCGTTACAATCATCTATTCCGTCACATATATCTTCTGCGAACGCCGTTATTACAAATAAAACAAGCATTATCGGGAGTAAGATAAAAATAAGTTTGTTCATGTCTTAAAACGTTTTTAATACTTTAAATATTTTTTAATCGCGGTAGTACTCCCCACGTAGCCCAAGGTTATGCCCGATACCAACAGGATGAAAAAAAGTATAACGGCAAAGATCACGGGTTTAATGTACAGAGTCGGCAAGAAACCAAAAGTAAATCCGGCGCCAAGGCCGGCCGATCTGTGCAAAATAGCGCCGACTATAAGCAAAATAGCCCCGGAGATTGTCGCGGATATAGCTCCAAAAGCTACACCCTGATAAATTAGAGGGTTTTTAACATACTTGTCTGAAGCGCCGACCAGCTTCATGATTTCGACCTCAACTCCTTTAGAATTTATAGTTGTTCTCAGTGTATTAATAATAACCGAATACGAAATTACGAAGAAAACTACAACCAACACGAACCCGACTATATAAATAATACTGCTCCACTGCTTAAATCTTTGGACTACATCCTTAAAAAATCTAACTTCTTCGACACCTTCGGTTTGATTTAATTGCTCTGCCATAGGAGACAGATCGGCTAAATTATATGTTTTAACTTCTAAGCTCGCGGGCAATATACTGGGTGAAATAGACTCTAGAAGAATGGGCTCGTTTTTATTTATTTCTGAAAATATTTTAAAGGCGTCGTCCTTAGAAACATATTTAACCGTAGAAACTCTCCCGTCTGTCTCAAGCTGGTATTTTAGTTGTAGTATGCTTTGTTCTGCAAAATCGTCTTTAAAAAAAACTGAAAGTTGTACTTGTTGCTCTAAATAACGCAAGGCTGTCTGTGAAATTGCAATTACGTAGATAAAAGTACCCAACAGAAGAAAAGTTATACTCATGATCATGACATTAGATATGCTCAAAAATTTTTCTCTCTTTATATTAGAAACTATATGCGTGTAGATTTTATGCACGATACTTTCCTCCTTTTTTATCCGAAACTAAACGTCCGTTTTCTAACCTAATAACTCTTTTTTTTAATTTATCAACAATTTTTTGGTCATGTGTACACATAATTATAGTTGTACCCAGCGAATTTATTTTTTCTAAAATCTCAACCACTTCGTCTGATGAATCCGGGTCAATCATTCCTGTTGCTTCGTCTGCAATCAAAATGTCCGGCTCGTGCGCTAACGCTCTGGCAATTGATACTCGTTGTTTTTCTCCACCTGAGAGCTGTTTTGGAAACTTAAATATTTTATCCGAAAGACCAACCATTGAAAGCACGTTAGGTACTATGTTTTTTATTTCTTGGAGTTTAGCACCTACTACTTCTAAAGCAATTGCTACGTTATCAAAAACATTTCGCGATTCTAACAACTTGTAATCCTGAAACACAACCCCTATTTTACGCCTGAAACCGGGAAGTTGATCTTGGGGAACTCCAAGAATGCTGGAACCTTCAAACAAAATATCTCCTTCGCTGGGCAATTGTTCACGTAGCATAAGTTTTACGATGGTTGATTTTCCTGCTCCCGAAGGACCGACTATAAAAACAAATTCTCCGATGTCGATACTAAACGTAGCATTTTCCAACGCCTTGTTGCCTGATTCATATTCTTTTGTTACCTTATCAAATTCAATTTGAGCCATTTTTTATTGTAACTTCCGTAACTTGTAATACGTCGTTCTTTCCGTCAATTGTTGTGCCTTTTTTCCCTACAACCGTAACAAATAATCCTTGGGCAATCGAAAGCTTTTGGTCATTTGACTTTAACAAAATTATAGCGTCACCCCTGGAATCGACAAGTGAAAAAGAAACTCCGTCGTTAGCGTACATATCTTCTCCTAAGTATGTAACTATTCCCTGATAAGTAGTCGAAGCTGTAGTTTGGGTCTCGATGCTTTCATCAGGATCGGGTTCATTTTTGTTTAATTTAGAAGACGTAATATAACCGATGAGACTACCTATAACCAAAAAAATAATAAAAACTGCTATGAAAAGCCTGTACAAGCTTTTACGTTCGGGGTTTTCGGTACTTGACGTTATTTGGTTCGGTAAATCAATCATTAATAAATTTATTATACAGATATTAACTAGCCTATGCTCATAAAAATTAATCTTTTAACTTTAATATCCGAAAAGAGGTTCGTTACTGCTTACTTTTTCGATAAAGACAGCAAGATTGTACTAGCTCAAAATTACTTTGATCAAAAGCAGTCGGATCTAGAATCGCTACACAATCTAATTTGTATCTTAGAGGCGGAAGTTTTGTATATTGAGCTGGGCCAAGAAGGCGATGAGGCTCAGCTACATTTACTTAATAAGGATGGGGAGGTTGTTAAAACTAAAATTTCCTTAAAAACGGCAATATGTTTTTCGAGGCTTTATGAATACCCGATATTTATACAACACGAGCTTTTGTACAAAGACGGAATTATGGTAACAAAAAAGCTTATCGAAGATACTTTACGATATTAACGTTGTGCTCATCAAGAGTCTCTGCGTAATGCGTAATTCCAAGTTTATCCGTTAGATAATAGACGTAGTTTGTTTCTTTAAAGTTTACTACCGCACTTATCGCAGATAGGCTTGGGTTACTGATTGGTCGGGGCGGGAGGCCGACAACTTTTCGGGTATTGAACGGACTTTCAAAGTCCAAATTCTCCTGAGTAAGATTTTTTGGCCACCAATTGAAGTCGTCTATCTCTTCCAACGGAGTCGCGCAAATACCTGACATTGTTGCGTTCTCACCACACAACATACTTGGCGCAACTGCATATTGGGTTGTAGCATCGGCCCCCAAAGACATGTCCACTTTAAAACGGGAGAGTAAAATACCGGCAACAATTAAACGATCTTCATCGTTGTTAACTTCTCTTTCGACTATTGACGCAAGTATCACAGCTTGTTCTTTTGTTAAACCCGATCGCTTTAAAATTTCCGGATGCAATACGTTTTTTGTTTTTTCTTCAAAATTTTCTCTCAATTTTGCAATCATATCGTCTTCTCTAACGTCCTTATCAAAATAGTATGTGTCCGGAAAAAGATAGCCTTCGTATAGGGCTGCTTTTTTAACAAATTCGGTATAATCTATTTTTTCAAACTGTTTATTTGCCGCACGAGCAAATTCTTCGACTCTCCAGCCTTCAATAAAAGTAATTTTTGCGTCATTTACACCGTGCTGAAACTGTTCGACTAAAGCGATAAGCGGAGTACCTGCTTTTAATGCGTATTCCCCGGCTTGAATATTAGTATCGAATTTGTTTAGAAAAACGTATAAAGAAAATAGAAATTCAGAATTTACTGCGTTTTTTTGACGGAGATTTTGTGCTATCTCTGCAACGCCTTCTCCGCGTTTTATTTCAAAGCTTATTTCGGTATCCAGTGGCGAAGGTCTATTAATTGCTAAGTTGTAATAAAAGTAAATAAATATGGGTAAAACAATAGCTGTAAAAAGTACACCCAATACAATTAATTTCTTTTTTAGAGGTTCGGACATAATATGGTATTTCTTCGGGTCTAGTGGTTCTGTCATTGGGTAATAATATCATATTGCCAGTTGTGCTAAAATCACCACACAGGAAGCTGGTCAGTCGCTTTTGTGCTTGCACGAAAGAGGAAAGTCCAGGCTGCACAAAGCAAGGGACGGAACGTAAGTTCCGGCGTGAGAGCGCCAGTGTCTTTGTACCGAAAGGTGCAAGGAACAAACAGCGAAT
>CAYZRJ010000018.1:0-11749 GCA_964480825.1 uncultured Candidatus Saccharibacteria bacterium
TGTGTTTTCGGTCAAGTCCTTAACAGTCATCGTATTTTTTAAGAGCTTCGTATCGATAAGCCTTGCCCATTTTTCGTAAGTAATTTCTCCTACCTTTCCGTAAACATCCTGAAGACGAAGATCAGGATTGGCTAAAAGCAAAATATTAGAAAAAGCGCGGACAGCAGGCGCAATTGTATCAGCAACTGTGCCATCTAAATCAAAACAAACCACTTTTTTTCCCTCGATCCATTTTTTATACATCAGCGAATCCTCGGAATGTCCTTTTTGACAAAAAATTTATAGTAATTGTACAAAAGTGCGATTGGCCCAAAAACGAAATTTAAAGGAAAAACATACCAAGCATCTATCCCGTTAAAGAGTATGTACAGTGCATACACAAAACCAACTGCAGTGTATATAAAAGCTAGGACATAAAGAAAAACCATAGATAAAGATTAACAAAACAAAAGTATCCTGTCACTTTAAATTTTGCTAATATAAATACATGGAAGAAAAATCAAAATTAAAATTTGTTTGCCCAAAAGACGGGGAAATATCACAGGACGATGTAATCTTTTTGTGTAACGTTTGCAAACAAGACGATCTTATCCACAAAGATGGAATTTATATGTGTCCTTCGTGCTTAAGCCCCGGAGAAAACTTCCAGTGTATGTTATGTGACTCTAAAGAAGTCAAAATGATGAGCAGTAAATAAAACGTTAGAGCGTATTGTAATAGTGTTTTAAAATCAAAGCCGCGGAGTAGTGATCCTTCATTCGCCTTTTCCTTTGCGAAATCTCCAACCCAATCATCTCTTCTCCCGCTTCTATTGTGGTCGCGTATTCGTTTTGAAAAAACACCTGTTTTTTTGAAGCCACTTTCAAAAGTTTGGCAAAACGTCTTACTTCCAGTGATTTTTTTGTTTCTTTTCCTTCACCACCCACAGGTAAACCGATAACAAATCCCGCCGATCTGTTTTCAATTGAAAGTCTGATCAGAGAATCAATCGCAACCCGCGGATTTTTTGCGTCAATGATTTTTATCGGTGCTACGAGTGCGTTTTTCCCCAAAGCAACCCCTACGTTTTTAGAGCCGTAGTCGATTCCTATTAAACAGTCTTCCCTTTTCAGCATAGAACTCACTCTTTAACTATTTCCACCTTTATTTTATCCAGTCTTTCCGGAACCGTGTTAAAAAACGGCAAGAATCCCCGAACCAGTTTGAACTCGTAGGTTTTAATGTTTTGTATACTTCCCAGGATTTTTTCCGCTTCGTTGCTGGATTTTCCTGCCAGCTGTTTTTTAATACTATCTTCAGAAATGTCCGGTACCACGAAGGTTTTTAAGGTTACTTGTATGTCCGCCTCGATCGAGGACAAAACGCTGTTATTAGTGCTTCCCAGAACCTCTACGCCAATCTGTCTATCTTTTGATGATAAAACATATCCCTGAGGAACAAATTCTTTAACCAAAGCATCCAGTAAACGATCCAGTTCGTCTTTTATATACACCAAACCCTCTACTTCGACCACCCGTGTAATTGAGATTATGTCGACTTCGTCCCCGACTTTATGATTTGGCGTTTCTTTTATTAAAGTTGACTTTGCAGATTGTGCGATTAAGGACTGAGAATTAGAGATTTTTTGGGATAAAGACTGGCTGGATTGTTTTGTCACCTCTACATCCAGATCAGATGAAACTTTTTTTAAATCTACTTCGGCAACAATCTTTTTGGTTTCACTTTTTCCGCCTTTAAACTCCTGTGAAGTAGCCGCTGAAAAATCCGCCTTTTTGTAATCATCTACCGAAAGGGTTTTGCCGCTTTCGATATTGTAATCAGAACCTACTATAGATGCAGTTGCATCTATTTCTGCCTCCCCGTAATCAGCGATCGGATTTAAAGGATCAGTCTCATCCTCGGTTGCAGCCGGAACAGTTAGATCGTTGTTGATGGTGAATTCGTAATCCTTGTTGTTGTAGCCATATACTACAATCTGTCCTTTTTTAAATTCTTTTTCGGTGTCGGTCTTATTAAATATCTTTATTTTTCCTTTTGCCTTATCTCCCACAAGCTTAGTTCCTGTTGTTGCGCCTTCTTTTGTGATCTCAAGGGTATTTTTAACATTTGTCCCCGCTAGTATTTTTGCCGCAGCATCCGATGGATTATTAGCCTTCACCTTTATAGTGATGCTTCTGGTTAGTGGTTGTGAATACATTATTATTTTTGCTATCGCTTCGCGTTTAGATTGGTTAAAAGCAAAGAACCCGACTACTAACAAAGCGATAGTTATAGGTGCGACATATGTTTTTAGAATCGGTAGGGATAAACGTCGCCTTGTTTTAACACGAGGTTGATTTGATAATTCGACGTTTTCGATGCCGCTTTGTCTTAAATTCTCCCCAAACTTTCCTGTTCCTTCTTCGATCATTTCAATGAGGTTGTTTCCTGCTTGGTCCGTTGTTATAAAATGCACCACAACACCATATTTATCTGCGCGCTTTCTTATTAATTTGAGATTTAAGACGTTTTCGAAAAGTATTGATCCTTCCGGAATCTCAAGTTCCACTCCGGAATCGTTTATGTTCTGAAGCTTTGTTAATGCCGATATAATGTCATCAAATATTTCTAATGTTAGTTTAGTCATTATTAAATATCCTTATCCATTTCCAATTTAATAATGGACAAAGATGCGGTTGGAATCCATTCGGACGAAGTTATTTTCCCTGTTGCGTCGGACACCGCGTTTATATCCATAAAACTTAGTTTTTTAAATTCAGGCTTGGCCTTAAACGGAATAGATTTTGTCCACTCATTTGATGTCAATAAATCCCAGAGGTCTGCAACATCCGCTCCCTCACCCGTAAAATACATTTTTGGGGGAAAGGTTTTAACGCCGCTGTATTCTGCAAACAACAACTCCATTCCCGATAACCATATTTCCAAAGTATTTTTTAAAGCATTTTGAACGATTACTACTTCTGTGCTTGTTAGCTTTCCCTGCATGTAGCTTTTGACCACCCCATCCGCTTCGTGTATTGTAATACCCATTCGTTCACTAACCCCCTCGACAAAATGTTTATAACCGATATTTAAGGTACGGGTCGCGATTATACCTCGGCCGAAGACCACCGCCACAGTTGTGTAATCTCCATCTATTTCAACAACAATAAAATCAGTCTCACCGGTATTTGCCGTTAGTACATTTTGTACAAGACAGTACATTTCAGAGCCGACAGCCATTATCTTAAGATCGGCTTCATTAGCTACTTTTTGGAGAGACTTCAAATGATGTGCCGGTACAAACGCGTTAAATACGGCCATTTCGATTAATGCTCCGGTTTTGTTTTCAAGAGCCGATACCTTTTGATTGTCCAGTTTTGTGTAGACGTTTGAACTCGTCACCGTTTCCAATTCGTTTTCCGAGCCCCCGTTTATTTGCATGTATTCATTTTGTGCCTGTAAATATGCACTATCGTTTATTTTTTCAGCCAGCTCTTCTATTTCTTTGCCGGTAATGGGTAAAGATCTGTTTCGTTTTGCCTTTACTGTTGTCATTAAACCCAGACAAAGATCTCCCGATACTCCTATAATCATGTCGCTGATTGTACCGCCGCCAACTTCCTCTAACGCTTTTGTTGCGGCACTTTCGAGTGCCTGCGCGACATCGTCGGGATAAATTATTGAACCCGCTCTGACTTTTCCGGGGTCCAGCTCTTGTTTGCCACCTCCCAGTATTTTCATTGCGCCGTTTTCCTTGTATAAAACAAGACAGCGCACAAAATCAGAGTTTATATTTACCACCAAAAAGCGATTATTTTCTTCTTTACTACTCTTGCTAATAAAAGGCAAATTTATCATGTGTTTAGATTATAACTGTTTAGAACGGCAATTTGCTAGCGGGCTTAAACGGGTTTTCAATTTTATCCGGTTCCGGATCGTTAAAACCTATACGCTCGTTTATATGTTCCTCAACTTCTTTTACAGGGACGCCGTATTTCATGCGGGACGCCTCTCTTATTCGTTCGGCTACTGCTTTGTCACGAGGAGTATTTGTTATTGCTTCCCAATCTATTTTCATAGAAAAGGGTTGGGTCGGCTGACCGTCAACAAGTACTCGCGTATAGCAGTTTCCGATAGGCAGGTTAGCAAGATCCGTTTTCATAAAGGTTGGTTGAAAATACGGTTCTAAAAGTTCCGCGTCGTCCCCACCAACCCTAAATATAGTCATAGTTCCGACGTTGCCAAATATTGCGTTTTTAATATCCTCTTGAAGTTGGGCAACAAACTGGTGAGCAACCGTTAGATTTAATTTATATTTACGCGCCTCCGAGAGTATTGTTGCAAAGTCCGGGGTTGCGAAGTTTTGAAATTCGTCCACATATAAATAAAAGTTTGGAAATTCCTGTTTACCCAATAGTTTATGTCTTGCCAAAGCGGCGGCAAGTATACGTGGAACTAAAATTAAGCCCAAAAAGTTTGAGTCCTCTTCCCCGATTTTACCTTTTGACAGATCAACCAGAAGTATTTTCCTTTGTTCCATGATTTCCGAAAAGTTAATTGCGGACTTTGGCTGGCCGAGTATGTTTCTCATTAAACGTTCGGTAACAAATCGGTCAAATTTGGAAACAAAATAGCCCATTTTTTCACTTTTGTGAAACTCGGTTGTTTTTGCTATTTCATCTGTCCAAAAACGTTTGACTAAAGGGTCAGTTAGTTTTGCTATAAACCTTTGGGCATATTTAGAGTCAATTAATAAACGTAATACATCCACCATCGTACTTTCAGGCTCGACCATTGCGGTAAGCATTACATTACGAATGGCGCGTTCCAGCTGGGGTCCCATAACACCCTGATTGTTAGGGTCGTATAATTTATAGAGCAGTGCAATAAACGAGTTTACGATCATGTGTTTTTCTTCTTCACCGTTTGCTTCCAGTATGTTTAATCCCATTGGGCGCTCGGTATCAGAAACGTCAAACAAAATCACGTCCTTTTCTCTTTCGGGAGGTATTTTTTCTAATAACTCGTTTATGTCGCTTCCGTGCGGATCGATAACGGCAACTCCATCTCCGTTTTTAATGTCCTGTAACACAAGAGACATCATAAACTGAGATTTCCCTGTGCCTGTCTGCCCGATAATATAAAAGTGTCGCGCGCGGTCTTTTTCGCGCATGTAAATGTTTTTTTCAACACCTCTAAAAATACTTTTGCCCAAGTACAACCCTTCTTCGGGCACGTTGGTAGGTGCTGAAGATCTGCGGGCTGTTAACCAAAGTATATTCGGAGTCCCCACGTTTTTATTCGGAAAGTGAAAAACCGTTGCAAGTTCTACCGTATTTAAAATTGAAGTGTTGCTGTAAAGCTGTAACCCAACCACGGGTAAGGTCCAGTCCTTGATATGAATTCTGCGATAAATAAAATCATCTACAATTTTTTCGTTAAAACCAAACCATCCGGATTTTCTATAGAACTTGTTAAACCTGACATCTGTAAATTGTTCAAACGCGCTGGTTAAATTTTGCACACTGCTTTCGGCCGAGATTTTATCTTTGTCCAAAGCGATGACTCTGATTTTTGTGTAGAAACCGGCGTTGCTAATCTTTTTTTCAACGCCCTCCAAAAACGATGTATCCATGCCCGATTTGCCTTCAGAGGCGGAAGCCCTTTGTCTGACTCTGTTCATGAAAGCCTGACCAACCGATCTCCACGAATCCGGGGCAGGCTGGATAACAAACTGTACGGCTATAACCTCGTCGTCACTTAATTTACTCATCGTATTTGTTAATGAGCTTAGCGAATCGTTTTTTAGATCCTCGTAAACTTTAATCGGATAGTATGAGGGCCCTTTTAATTTTATCTCCGCAACCTGTGTGTACTCTCCCCGATCCCAAATCTCCTGTGGATTTACAATATCAATTTCGGCTAAAGGGTAAGCGGCGTTTATTTGTTTTTCGATCAGCGGTGCAATATCGTCAGGAATAACTACGTAAAAACCGATACCGGTTGATTTGGCGACAATCTCAAAAGATATTCGATATTGGCCGGAGAACATTGTTTTCCAAAAACTTTTTCTAAAACCCATCAAATTAGAAAACATATGCTCGGCTGATTTTATTTCTATTTCGTTGTCGGCGGGTAAGCGAACCTGCAAAAAAGTCAAATTATAGGCGTAGTGTTTTTCAACCTTTTTCCTTTTATACGTCGAAAGTGCGTAAAGTATCGTTGCCACGAAAAAGAAGAGAAAAATAACGTAAAAAATTATCCAGACTGTGTTGTAAACTATTTCATTTATGTCCATGGGCAGATTCTACTTCTTCAATAAATTTTTCTTCATCCAGATCCGCGAGTGCGGTTAGTTTATCTTGTGCGTGTTTTAAGGGATGTATTTGTGTAAGTTCGTTAGATTTGTCTACAATGCTTGGAGCAGGTTGAGCTGTTGGTTGTATAGCAGTGGGGGAAGCAGACAGTTTCGTATCTGGTTGTGCAACAGGAGTATTGTAAAGGGATTCGTTCTCTTGTTTAGATTCGTTTTCAGGTTTTGTGTTTGCCACAATAGTTTCGATAAGATTCATACACGATTATTGTACCAACTTCGTTGGTCGCCGAATACGTCTAATCAGCTTCTTCGTCGCCGATCGTGAGTACACTAATCAACATTTTGCACTTGCATTGCGTTAATATTATGTATAATATTTATAGTATGGAATTATCTCAATTTAAAAACTATAAGAAATTAGTAGGTGTTTTGGTCGCCATAGTTGTTTTGGGGTCAGCCGTGGCCTCGGCTCAAGGTCTTATAGACGTTAGCACCGCCACAGGTGCGGGTGCCGACTGGACATTGGGTACGTTTTTTACGTTTGTATTAAACCTGGTTTTGGCTGTGGGTTTTTCTTTGACCTTGATCATGTTGGCAATGGGATTTATCCAGTACATTATGGCCCAAGGAGACAAACTCGGTGTTGAGAAAGCTCAAAAATGGGTTACTTACTCGGTACTCGGTGGTTTAGGGCTTTTTTTGGTGTTTGCAATTCGAAGTGCAATCCAAAAAGCAACGGGCGGAACCATGAATACAGGTCCCGGCACCATTATAGGCTTTTAATAGCTACTCGTAAATTAAACAAAAAGATGCCGCTCGAAAGCGGCATCTTTTTATACCGAGTTACTGAAGCTCTTGTTAGTAATAGAAAAAGCTACGACACCTAAAAGTATAAAAGCAACCCACGAAAGTCCGAACACCTGAAAAACAAATAGTCCTATAAAGAAAAAATAAAACATCCAATTTTTATAAAAGTTGTTTTTGTTTAAAACAACTGCAATAAGCGGAAGAAGAACAATCGTATCATATATTAGCGCGTAAGGAGCCAAAATAAGCGAATACGCTAGAGCAGAGATATAAAGAAGATCGTAACTTTTATTTTTTTGAGAGAAGTATAGGAATGCACATACATAAGAAAATATTAGAAATGTAGCCAGATAAAGAACGGTTGTGTTTTGAAATATGCTCCGTAAAGACATTATGCTGACCCCGTAAATTTGTGTGTCATCTAACATGGTACTCGGCAAAGTTTTTAATAAATGTATATACGCTATAAAAATATTATTCCCAAAAAATAGAAAACTCGTAAACACCAGTACAAACGTTGACGTTAAAAACCCCATTAAGAATTTTAATCTATCTTTACTTAGTATCAATACGAATGGAACCAGCGCCGAATATTGGTATTTAATAAGAACAAGCCCAAGAAAAAGTCCTGCTAAAAATTCTTTTTTACTTTTTTGGAAGTAGTACACAAGTGTTACTGATAGTAATAGAATCATTGAAATTTGGCCTAATCCTAAAACGATAAATACCGCCGGAAACGTAAGTAGTAAAATTCTTTGTAAGTCTGTAAATTTATAAAAAATATTCAGTATAAAAATGCTATACATTAAAATTACAAGACTTAAAAGGTAGTGTACTAAAAAGGCAACTTCAAACGACAGTCTAGACAAAAAAACGTATGGCAAAACAGTAGCCGGAAGATACAAAAACGGTTTAGCCGAGTTTGTATAAGGTGCCTGGTAATCAAACAGCTTATATCTGTCGTACATCAAATCATCCGAGCGTTCGTTTACCGTTTTCCCCGCCGAATAATAAGCTAGAAAGTCCGAATTACCCAAAATGTCTTTTCCGAAAGACGTAAAAGTACTTAACGGAATAGCGACTAAATACAAAGAGTAAGTTCCAAAAAGCAACAGTCTGTTTGGAGTAACACCTTCTATAAATGATCGCAGTTTTGTTAGTATCATTTTTGTGTGCTAGAACCGAATAGTTATAGTAGATGCTGGGATCGAGCTATTAATTTAAATTTTTTTAAAATACTTTTTAACTACTTTTTGAGTCCGTCTATTTCATCTGCTATGTTCCCAAGCGTTTCGTTTATTTTTTGTTTAGCTCTTTCAATTAGCGGTCCTGTGTTTTCTTTTACCCCTGCAATAATCGGTTTAGCTCTTTTTATGGTTTCGTTAACGATAGGCTCGACTTTACCCATAAATTTATCAGCATCTTTTTTAAGTTTTTTCCTTGTGTCGTCACCTCTATCAGGAGCGTACAAAACGCCTGCAACGGCCCCGATAATAGCGCCAAAAAGAACTCCGCTTAAAAACGAACCGTCTGATTTATGGTTGCAATGTTTACACATATTTTAGACGCTTAGACCGTCAGGTCGATCGCGTAGCGTTATTCCTCCTCATCTTTTTCAACTAAACTACTAATAGCTCTTACCGCTCTAACACCTTTTGTGACCCCCGCGATAATACCCGCGATTGTTGTAATCGGATTAGCCACAATATCCGTAACCTGATGTACATTATCTAAGACCTCGTTGGCTTTTTTAACCGTTTCTCTGAAGTCGCGTAGAACAAGGATCACGTAAACACCAACAGCGATTAAATTAATTGTAAGTATTGCAAGTATAACAATGAGTATAATTTGAATATCCATAGATAAGCGTTAGCTATAAAAATTCTACCATTTTACTAATTTCTACTCAACGACTTCGCCTTCAACCGGTTCGACTGGCTCGACCGGTTCGGTCGGGTTGCTGTCGTTTGGTTGTTGGTATTGATCGCCCATCGCCTGGCCGATTTTCATCATCGAATCGGATAAGGATTGTGTCTTTTGTTTCAACTCTTCGACAGAAGCGGTTTGCAGAACTGCCCGTAAATCTTTAATTTTAGCCTCAACATCTGTTTTTATATCTGCCGGTACTTTATCTCCTGCATCTTTTAATGCTTTTTCGGCTGTATAACAAAGAGTGTCTGCAATGTTTCTAGCCTCGGCTTGTTCTTTTCGTTGTTTATCCTCACCCGAAAACTTTTCTGCTTCCTTAACAAACTTTTCTATTTCTTCTTTGCTAAGTCCGGTGCCTCCCTGAATCGTAACTTTTTGTTCGCGCCCGCTGGTTTTGTCTTTAGCCGTAACATTTAATATTCCATTCGCGTCCATATCAAGTTTTACTTCAACCTGTGGAACTCCGCGTGGAGCCGGAGGTATGCCATCCAAGATAAATCTACCCAGTGATTTATTATCAGTCGCCATTTCGCGCTCACCTTGCAAGATGTTAATCTCGACACCCGTTTGGTTATCTGCGGCAGTCGAAAACACCTGTGAGGCCGAAGTGGGTATTGTTGTATTGCGTTTTATAAGCGGAGTTGTAATTCCACCCAATGTCTCGATACCCAAAGTTAACGGAGTTACATCCAACAGCAATATATCTTTGACGTCTCCGCCAAGCACACCTCCCTGAATAGCTGCACCAACAGCCACGACCTCATCGGGGTTAATCCCTTTGTGGGGTTCTTTCCCAAAATAGTTTTTAACTATTTCGTTAACCTTGGGCATTCTTGTCATACCACCTACCATAACGACTTCGTTGATATCGTTTTTGCTTATACCCGCATCTTTTAACGCGTTTTCAATCGGTTTTATTGTTTTTTGTAGCAGATCGTCAACAATCTGTTCCAGTTTTGCACGCGTTAGTTTTTTATTTAAGTGTTTTGGTCCGGTTTGATCCGCGGTAATAAACGGAATACTGATTTCAGTTTCTGTTGTGGAGGACAGCTCGATCTTGGCTTTTTCAGCCGCATCTTTTAAACGTTGTAGTGCCTGTCTGTCGTTAGTTAAATCAACGCCCGTTTCTGTTTTAAATTCTGTAACGATCCATTTGATAATCCTTGTATCAAAATCGTCTCCACCCAGATGAGTATCGCCATTTGTAGCTTTTACCTCAAAAACTCCGTCACCGATTTCTAAAACCGATACGTCAAAAGTTCCACCGCCAAAATCGTAAACAATTATTTTTTGCGCGACCTTTTTGTCTAAGCCGTATGCTAATGCGGCTGCTGTTGGTTCGTTGATAATCCTTTTTACATCAAGACCGGCAATTTGACCTGCTTCTTTAGTCGCGGTTCTTTGAGCATCGTTAAAATAAGCCGGAACAGTTATAACCACCTCGGTAATTGTTTGACCAAGATACTTTTCCGCGTCTGTCTTTAGCTTTGATAAAATCTTTGCCGAAATTTCTTGAGGAGTATAAACTTTTCCCTCGACGTCGATGCAAGCCAAACCGTTTTGACCGGCGACTATTGAGTAAGGATATTCTTTTTTGAGTTGTTGGACTTCAGGATCCGAAAACTTTCTTCCCATTAATCTTTTTACACTAAACACCGTATTTTTTGGGTTTACTATTTGCTGTCGCTTTGCGGCAATACCGACGATGTTTTGATCCGGTACTACTATTGACGGAGTTGTATTCCCACCCTCTACGTTCGGAATTACTTTCGGCTGGCCGCTTTCCATAACAGACATGCAGCTATTTGTTGTTCCTAAATCTATTCCTAAAATTTTTGACATTACGCTTTCCTTTCTTCTGACCCAACTTTTACTCTTGCGGGTCGTAATAATTTATTCCTTAACATATACCCCTTATTTATAATTTCCATAATTTTGTTTTTTTCACCCGGAACGATTTCTATTGCTTCCATTGTTTCGGCATCAAAATCTTTTCCTACAACATCAATTTCTGTAATACCTTCTTCTGATAATATTTGTTTAAAATCTTTTGTTATTAACTTTAGACCTTGGTCGTCAACATGTTTTTCCAGCATTTCCAGGTTGTCTAAAACAGGTAGGATTCTTTTAAAAAACATTCCGCTTACAAAACTCACCAATGATTCTTTCTCTTCCTCAGTTCTTTTTTGCAGGTTACGGTAGTCTGCAAGCGCCCTTTTCCAACTGTTGTCGAGTTCAACGACCGTGTTTTCCAGCTCTTCAATTTTTTTATCTTTTTCTTCTGTTTTCATAAGAATGTCACCAAGCTTCAGTCAGTTCTTGGATCAAGTTTTTGCTGTATCTCACGGCCGGAATAACTGCCGCGTAGTTCATTCTTGATGGTCCAAGGACTGCAACATAGCCCGACTTATTTCGCGTTTGATACCTGCCAAAAACCACAGTGCATTTTTTTAGACTATCCATACCAATTTCTCCTTCAATTATACAGTTAACATCAGCGCCAAAACGCGTGCCCTGAAATACTTTTTCTAACATTGCGTAGTTGTCTAAAAGCATGAGCGCTGATTTTGCCACATCAATTTCCCAAAACTCCTTGTTGTCCAAAACATTTACCGCTCCGGCGTGGACAACGTAACCATCGTCGGTTGTAGCAATTGAAAGCATTTTTGTTATTTCAGACAGAGCTACAACTGTATCACGCATCATTCGTTCGAA
>CAYZRJ010000019.1:0-11117 GCA_964480825.1 uncultured Candidatus Saccharibacteria bacterium
ACTCACAGTGCTTTGGAAAATCTTGCCAGAACCCGGTACTGCACGGATCGCCGGGAGTACCGGATTCCGTTGGTATACCGCCACAATCGTATGTATTTAATTGAACCCAGTTCCCGATCGTATCAGCGAAATCCTCACTACTGCTGTTTGGTTCATCACAGACACCCGGATACGTTGTAAGCGTTCCTTCACCACCGTCATCGGTTGATTCAAAAGTCATTCCGTCAAACGATTCGAAGCCATATCTGTAATTATATATATGTCCGGTTTCGTGAGCGAATAAATAGTTATAATACCAAGCAGGTCCGGAAAATCCGTCGAAACAATTGCCGTTCCCTATAATTATAGCGTCGTTACCCGATATATTATCTTTGCCCAACGCAATTCCACAAAAACCGCCGTTGCCGGGTTCTGCCCAAAGAAGGTTCACTTCTCCGCCCACTGATGGGGCGCTTAATCTTCCTAAATATCCTCCGGTTTTTAACTGCAGTTCCTTTATAGCAAGGTCCACAATACCCCGCCATTTAGCCGGCCACGGAGCTAATTTAAATGTCCCAATACTTGTAACTATGTCAACGGTATAATCTTTAAATATAAACCCGTACACGCTAGATGGTTTATCCGCTAATGACGGCACTCTTACGCCGGATCCGTAGTGAATACCGCTCGAACCAAACAAATCTCCTATACCTGAGTTACGTGTATTATCAACAGGAGAGAACGAAACCGCCATTGTACCCATAAATCTATCTGCGGGGACAACAACAAGCATTGTATAAGCGCCGATTATTCCCAAAAGTACTTTTGCGTATTTTTCTACGGATTTATCTACATATTTGAAAACTGCTTCGGTGTCGGCTTTTATAATAGCGTCGTAAAAGACTTTAGCTATTTCCATAGCTTTACCAACAACAACATTTATGATAAATCTAATAAGTGGTTCAATGGTTGCAAAAAATGCCGCTAAAGCTCCTCCCGTCGCAGCACCTCCGATTACTTGTAGAGCTTTTGTAACCAACGCTGCCAAAAAATCTACTATTATTTTTCTCGCATATGCAAAAGGAGCTATTATTTTTCCGTACTTTGTAATAAACGCAGATTGTGCGGCATTAAGCTTAAAGTAAAGTTTTTGAAGATGTCCTATGTATCTTCGTGTTATATCCGACGTGTCCGGATTTAAGTTTTGCTCGTTTAGTAATCTTATTAAGGCGGCGTAGTATTCCGGAGAGCCTTTCGCAACACCTGTTACAAGAATTCGGTGTTCGTTGTCATCAAGCCATTTTTTAAGATTTCCGACTCCCTCTGCAAATTCCTCCAGAGCCTTTTGGTTACCTGCACTCAGACCCTTTGGCAAGTGTATTGCACTTACTTTACCCGACAACGCCATCAAACCTTTTAAATCTTTGACTTCTAAAAGTTTCTCAAAATCAGAAACCGACCACTCATTTCCCGCGGTTCCCAAGCCTTTGCCTATAATACTATTTAACTTACCCACAACTTGAAAATGATCACCCCCATAAAGTCTGGCTGTAATATTTACTCCGGCGATACCCCCGCTTCCTTTTACTGTAAACCAGTTTCCATAAGTTGAGTTTGGCGCTAAACCACCGGAGCGTTGCCTAAGATTTGCCGCTTTGTTCCAGATTGATGTTTCGAAGTCTTTGTCGCTCGATTCGGCTAAAGTGAGGCCAAAGTAATGCTGTCTTTTCAAAACGCGATCTATGTATGCTCCCGGAGTAGACGCAGACCAATACGTTTTAACTCTTGGCCAAATGTACTTTTCCATAAACTCACCTTTATCAATGGAGCTTAAAATTTCCATTGCTCCCATTGTTTGCGCTTCGTTTCTGGTAAAGTTTATTGCACCTATGATTATTTGAGATGCGGCAGAAGGATCTGCGTGCACGACATCGTTTACTAAGTTACCTATTGCTATAGAGCCGCGCAGTCCCGGCCGATCTATATCTTGTAGCGAGTCTCTCAAAAATATTCTTTGTATACTTGGCGCAAAAGGTTGTCCTCCGAATAATGGACGGGATATAAAACCGCCTTCAATATTTCCGCTGAGCGCATTTACTACAGCCTTTGCATTCATAGCTTTTATCTGTGCTTCTATGGCAGTTTTTTTAGTAGGATCTAACGCGGCCTCTTGAGCCATTTTTAAAAGTGGCTGATTTAGTACGGAATCAATCTGCTTTTTATAGTTGTCTATGTATTTATTTTTTATAAAATTAGCCTCGGCTTTTTCGAGAGGATTTATTGAGCCGGCAAGATTGGTCATCTGTGTATCTATGGCGGCTAAGTTTTTTCTAATTTCTATATTAAGACGCGCTACACCATTCCCATCACGGTCAATAAGAACGGGCGCTGCATTTTCTTTTTTCAAAATCGTTTTACGAGTAGCTTTTAAGTATTCTTTGAGCTCTTCTTCAATACCACTCATACTATCCATTATGTTTAATCTGGCTTTGGCAGCTCCAAGAGCGGCAGCATGCGCGGAATTTGAAGCTACCTGACTTATGGCTTCTTTATGTTTATCCATTTCAGTAACAACTGTTCTGTATCCGTTGTACGCGACGTTATCAAATTTTTCTTCTCGTTTCGAACCAAAACCACCCATGACTTCAAATTCACGCAAGCTTGTTGCAAACTTCTCGCCCAGGTCAACCTTACCCGTTAGTGTAACCCCCGGCCTATTTATACTTTTAACGTTCCCAGCGGTGTCTAGTTGTATATCGTTTATTTCGTAAGCACCTTCTTTAAGACTTGTCGCGTCGACTTCCAGCTCAGATCTACCCTTTAGCCTTAAAGGGTTAGCAGTCTTTTCATACTTTAACCCCACTGCCGCCCCAAGGTTAATTCCGAGCATCTCTACACCGAGTTCTTCGGCAGTCCCAAACTTAAAGTTACCGGGAGCGTTTTCATTAAAGACTTGTTGCCACGCCTCGGTTCTAAATTTAGTTTCCATGTCTTTCCAACTAACACCGGATTTCCACCAATTCGTCAGTGTATTTGTTGCCGTTTTTTGTGGGTCATTAATCCAATCCAGCGGATTAAGGTTTACGTTAATGCCAAAAGCACCCGGCAAAGAGTTTGTATCGTAGTCATCCAAATCTTCTTGAGCGACATCGGCCGGTTTAATGCTTGCTTTTAAGTTCTGTTTGAAGTCATCTAATGCTCTATCAACAACCCACCGCGGTAAATCCGGTCCGGCCAACATATAGTTAGCCGCAACCGCGTCAATTATCTGTGTGATTTGATCAAAGTTAAATTCGTTTGGTTTAATGTCCGGCCCTCTTGGAAGGCGTACTTCTGCCTGCCCTGGAAAGTAACCGGGATACAACGGATTTATTGGAGCGTCTTTTGGGCTTGGTACATACCCGGGGTAAAGTGGATTGCTTGCCATATACTTATATTCTATAATTGATTTGCCTTCTTGTTAACTGTATCATTTATAAAGATGAAATCATTTATGTCAAAAAACTTTAAACTTTACGGTCTGGCTTTATTTTTCTTTGTTTCTGTTTCAGTAGTTTTCGCAGGAATTTCTTTAGCCGAAACCTCAGAGAGCGGCGGAGGCATCGCCTGTGATCCGGCAAAATTTACCTTTCGTAAATACCAAGATTCATTTGTCGTAAGTCTTTTAGCCACAACTTTACTTCATAGCGCCGGTGTGTCGGATGTTAAACCATGGTTTACGTCTTTTGGTGCGTCACCGGCCGAGTCGATGGGTTGTGGCAACTATATTGTGCGAAATACTCCCGGAGTAAGAGGCACAAACTTAGGCAACGCGATACTCTCTCAAAATTGTCCCGACACCGACGAAAGCATCTGTAGATCGATTACAAATCAATTTGAGCTCGGTGGTGGAGACCGTGAAATAGGAGCGGTGCGCGGTTACGATTCCGAAGGTTTTGCAAACAGTAAAGTTGCAGGCAGTTTGCTAGGTTACGCGTATCTTGTACAAAATACAGTTACCTACGAACCGGTTCCGGTTAACATGGCGTACTTTTTTAAGGACTACGCCGCAAAGCTCCCTATAATAGGTGATTCTGTATACGCCGCAAATACAACGGAATATGGTCACACTTTAATAAATTCCGTTTTGGGTCTCTGGAAAATTTTTAGAAACATTGCTTACGCGATGATGTCCTTAATTATGCTTTGGGTTGGTTTTGCAATTATTACGCGTAAAAAAATTAGCTCACAAACCGTTGTAAATGTTCAGTATGCAATGCCAAAAATAGTCATAGCTTTGATTATGATCGCATTTAGTTATCCGATTGGTGCATTGATTACAAGTTTGTCTTGGACATTGTGGAATAATGCTCTATCGATAATCTCGTCCGTTAGTAGCGGTGCATTAGTATCAGGCGGTTTGAGTTTTGCCGAGATGGCGAATAGTACGAAACAATTGGGTATAGGCGGTTTGGTTCTTTTGATCCAAAAAGTTAGTATCGGCGTCGGAGGAGTGGGATCATTACTTTATTTATTACCGCTTTTAGGAATAGTAATAATAGGGTTTGCACTTTTTGCATCATTAAAGGCTCTCTGGATTTATATAAAAATGGTCATAAGCATAGCAACGTCCCCGCTTCAAATAGCGTTATACGCGTTGCCGGGACAAGACGATAAACTGGAAATGTGGCTTAAACAAATGCTGTCTTGGGGAATAGGTCTTTTTGGTATGGCGATGGTTTATTGGTTAACTCTAACTTTTTCCCTTTCACTCATTGTGCAAACGTTTACTATAACAGGTTCGCAATGGAAAATAGCAGCCGGCAAGGAGGCTATTGTGTCCGGGTCGTTATTTAACGTTTTTATAGTTCCGTTAATCATTGTTTTTGGCTTGGCAACCTCAATAAAGGTTCCAAACATGGTCGAAGAAATGATAATGGATAAAAAAGGCGGCAAGAGGTAGTATTTTGTCAGATTGATTTATTTACACGCCGCGTATATTTGAGCGGCCACATTGTTCGCGTCCCCCCCGGTTTCCAGTTCGTATGATCCGCCGGAGTATAACTGAAGTGCGGCATCAAGGTTAAATCCGGAGCAATTGCCCGGCGACATGCCGGCCCGTGGGTTCATAAAGAACGAGGCAATCGTGGCCGCGTCTAATAAGTTGCAACGCCCGGCGTTTAGTATGCTTTCGCAACGACCCCTACCTGCTTTATTAAGAGTCGCGCAAAATCTTTTTGAGATCTCTTTACTCGCTTCGCTCGCGTTGGGGCCGAAACATCGCGTACTAGTGGGGTTGACCAAACACTCTACCCATTTTTGTATTTCCATAAACGGTCCCTGCGCGGTCCACACCAAATCATTACATGTCGCGGGACCTCCTAAATCCATTTGTCCATACCACGGTACTCCCGAATTAAAAACCCAAGCATCATCAGACCATTTTTGTAAATACTGCACATCCAGACCACTTTCTAAAAACATTATAGCCATTAAAGCTCCGCCCGGCGTATTACTTTGATATGCAGTCCAGTTTATTATATTTTTAAATGTTTCCGAGAAGTGAAAATTATTAACTTCGGGACTACTTCCCCAAAGAGCTTTTAAAGCCAGCTCACATTTTTCAAACTGCTTGATAGAGCAGTTTCCGGCGGATTTACCCTCTATATTAGGAATCTGAGGATCCGGCGGGGGGACGATAGGACATTTCCATCCTCCGATTCCGTCTAAATCCGGATCAAACGCCGACATCATACTAAAATATTCTTTTTGCTTTTTATTTTTAGTATCCAAAGTGTGTGATGATTTATAATCACAGTGATAGTACATCGGACGAAGTTCACCTTCACGTCCGAAGATCGGTACAATCGAAGGAGGAGTAAAAAAACTTCTTATAGTCGAAACATCTCCGACACCCCCCATGTTTACTATTTGTCCTCTTGTGTAGGTGTCGGTTTTCAAACCGTCGCTTGCTACTAACCCATTGTTTGTCTCTTTTGAGTCTATTAAGGCTAGTGCGTTTCCGCCCCAAGATGGAGAGTAAGGAGCAGTAAATGTTTTTAGGATTTTTATACCTATTAAAGTAGATTCGTCCAAACTATGTTGTATCTGACCCGAATCTTGGTAAGGAGCTTCTTGAGTAGCGCGTAAGGCCGAATCTCCAATCTTTATATAACCATTACAGTTTTTAATTTCCTGTCCGGAGTCTTTTCTAATAGGTTGTGGTGTTGTTTGACCGACCGCGCTAAAGTTTGGAAATTTTCTAAAAGGTCCTGCCGCGCTTACCCAGCATCGTGGACGAACATTGTTTTCGGGCCCGACTAAACCCTTTTCTTTTGTTCCTTGATTTGGTTCCCAATCAAACATACCCGAATTACATCTTTCAGGAGTGTCCGGGATTACCGGCGGGTCTTGATACCCCCCAACATGATCTTTTTGATCATTTGCTTGAATGGTGTCGTCAATGTCATCCGGCGGCATTATAATTCCGGTTGTTTCCTGACCGGTACGTTTGTCCAAGAAATAAGGTGAATATTCCACACAAGTGTCGTTGACTACCCTTTTGCATCTCGCGCGGTCATACCCGTCTTTTAACTGGTCCCATGCTCTGGATGTTTCTTGTAAGTTTGCGCACATAAGTCTGTTATCTCTAGTGCAATCTCTAATAATTAAATTTCTATCCTCACGACTATTTTTGACTATACCGCACTTAGCTTTTTCAGGAGCTTCGTAAATTGGCTCATCAGCTGTCCCGCCAATTCTTTTTCTGGTGCACTTGCACGTTGCTGTTTCTACTCTGTTAAATGCGACACACTTGTCTACTCTACATGTTCTCGACACACCTTTAATTTCTTCTATACCCACGTCTTCTCTATATGTCCCGCATATTTGTCCTGGTGGAACTGCTGTGTCAAAACCATAACATATGTGCCCGGGTCCCCAATCTTCGGGGCGTAGTTCAGTGTGAACATAGATGGGAGCGCTGTTTTCGACCTCGGTTAGTCCGGGAAGTTTAAACTTTTCTTTAAACGAGGCTTCGGTTAGCGGATAATCAAAAGTGACACTGTAGTATGGTTTTACCATGAAATTTGGTGTTGACGTCCCGCTTTCTGCTGACGCCTGCCTGTCTCCGTAACTTTTCAATGGGTTGTTTGCAGCCAACGATCCGAGTATTGACGCGCCTATGCCTTTAAGAGGGAATTCTAAGTTATGTAAGTTTGCATCTCCTCCGGCAAGTGTTAACATGCTATCCCAAACATCCCGCCCGAAAAGTGAAGAAAAAGCCCATTTATTTATAAAATCACTACTTGTTCCCACATTTGTACTGCCGTCGTCACCCCAAAAATTTAAAGCCAAAAATGCTCCCAGACCTCCCCCCGTCATTGTTGTTTTATCCCTCTTAAAAGCCCCGCTACTCATATACCACGATGCGGTACCCACGGCTATCTCATCCTTATGTTGGCTATTTTTTGTAAAAAGTTGGTCAAAGTAGCCGCCCTGTAGTATGGCCTTTTTAGTGGCATCTTCGCTGGTGGTTGCGTTACTACCCATAGACGGAACACCCGCTATTTCTTGTTCGGGGCCGGTTATATCAACTTTGTAGATATTACTGATCGAACACATAGATGTTTGTCCCGGCCCCAAGCTGTCGACTTCCCAGGTGGTGTCGTTCAGATATATTCTTTTCACATCCTCATAGGTTTCTGCGTAAGGGTAAGTAAGAGAGTCAGTCAAACTATCGGCATTTTTATTGTTATTGCAAACTTTGGGATTTATAGCGCATAAAATAGTGTCAAACGAATTAGCCATAAATTTACCGCCTTCTTGAAAAACTACCCTTGAGCCGGTTCGAGCCTGGTTTTTCTGTTCAGTGCTTGCCGGAATAAAGTCGTCCCCTCTTTCGGCGCCTGCCGGTATTGAATCATTCGGCGTGGTTGATTGAAAACCCATTTGCGTATTGCCGGCTTTAAATATTAAATCCTGTGGAAAATATCGTTTGCCTAGCTTAAAATCTTTACCGCAAAGATTTAACATGTTATTTATATTGTTGGTCGTTTCTGCGACCGTGTTGGGATCAACCAGTGTTCCGGCCGCAACAAGTCTGTTTAAGCTTTTTCTCAAGTTTGATTTTAAGTCGGCATCCTTACACCCAGATCTGTGGATATCGCAAATAGCGGCACTTCCCCATGGAACTTGAATTTCACAGATTCTAATTAGTTCTCCGCTACTTTGTTGGCACACATACGCTGACAAATCTTTTTGTCCGGAGTAGTAAGTTTCGTCATAGGTGCTGTTAGGTTCTGACAACGCCGTTATATACCCCGTATTAATCAATCTATTTTGGGTTACGGGAACACCTTTATCTTGATACGGTAAATTTCTTTGATATAGAGCTTCACAGTTTGGTACGTCGGGTGTTGTAGAAATCGCTCCGGCAAAACTTCTACCGGTTACAAGCGGTATTCCGGTGCCGCTGTTTGCCGCACTTCCGATGTATGTATTTATCCACTGCATCGGCATAAGCGGGTCAATTGCAAAATTTTGTAAGTTGTTTCTGTATTCAAATCGTCTAAACGGAGGTTCATAATCACCCGGACCTTTAGGAATGTACTTAAAAAACGGTCTTGTCAAATAATCTTCTGTGACCATCGGCGTACCTCCGTCGCAAAGCACGCCATCGATTGGATCAGTCGGTAACTTCTTCTCTTTCGCAATGTAATCATCCACCGTTTCTTTATTTTTCTTTTTGCATTTATCTACGCGCTCCTGTTCTCCTGCCGTTAAAGTTCCATCAGAGTTAATTTCGGTTGGATTGGGAGTACAGCTGTCCACGGCGTAAATCTTTACACCGGTATAACCGGCAGTAATACCACAGTCTTTGGTGCTGGGTGTGTTCTTATCTTTGGGTACGCATTTCCCGTTTACTCTGACCCCGTCCGCCCCGTTAGCTAATTTGCAAGTATCGATCACACAAGGCTGTTTAATATCCGGTTTTTCCCAGGTTCTACAAGTTAAAGTATTACACTGATAAATACCTTCTTCGTTTCGCAAAAGACAATCCGGTTCCCACAAACCGCCGGGACTTGTAAAACTCCAAGTGTAATAATAGGGTATTTCAGTAACTACCGTCACAGGATTTAAGTTGAACCTGTGATCATAGTTGTCCTCGTTAATAATTGTATTAATGGTAGGTTGTTCGCGTTTGGCTAGCCCGATTGCGGTGTCTCCCATACGGTCGTTTGTACACCCCATAAAGCTTGATGCTGAAGCGCTTGCAGGCAACGGAAAAGGCGGTTGGGGGATTTTATTGTCATCTACAGGGCTTGATTTGATTTTTTGGGCGCAATTAATCTGTGTCGTCATATTCCATGTGTTATGCCACGAATCTACAACGATTTCTTGAGCTTTTTGAGGTCCGCAAAAAAATACTAAGTGTACTTTAAGTCGGGGAGGTTTTACTTTTCTTACGGTTATTCTATACCTGCCTAATTTATTTGTGGTCGTTGACGAAAATATATTTGTTAGTGCTCCGGATAGTTTTCCGGTAGGAGATATTATGTTTTCTTCGTACGCCGCAACCATAACTTTATCGATTGGAGCACCAGCTTGGTGTGTTCCGGGCAGTACCTCAACAACACCAGCTGAAACAATAGTTCCGCAAATAACTGAAAGTCCCGGATTATTCGACGGCGGACACCAATCAGGTAAATCGCTATCTCCAATATCGTTTGTTGGTGGTATGCCCGTGAGTGCCAGCGTGTGAAACATTAGTGCGGTAGTCAAACTTAGCACCAGAAAGAAAATAACTGGGCTTATCGTACGGTGTGTTTTAGAACTACTCCAATCGCGCATTTCAACAATAATTATAGCAATAGACTTCGGGTTGCAACAGCGCCAATTGACATGGATAATGGGGTCATGCTTATGAAAGGACTTTTACTGGTAAAAAACCGAAGCGCTCTTCACGATCATCAGCTTATAAACCAGTATGTCGCTGGAATAGTACTCAAAGGTTACGAGGTAAAAGCTGTGCGTGAGAAAAAAGTTAGTTTTGATGCTACCTATATACAAATATTTAAAGATGGTCCGTATGTAGTCAATCTATTTATAGGTGAGTATTCTAAACAAAGTCAAAAAGGTTTAGAAAAAAACACAAAACGAGCGCGCAAATTACTTTTAAATAATTCAGAAATCGCCGAAATAACCAGAGAGCTCGATCAAAAGGGTCGTACAGCGATTCCACTGGCAATAGTACTATTAAACAACCGTATAAAACTGGAGTTCGCGGTTGTAAAAGGTAAAAAAGAATACGAAATAAAACGTGTGGCCAAAGACCGTCAAATTAAACGGGATATGCAGGTTGAATTTAAGGATTTTCATCGAAGTGCTGATGCTTAAAAATATCGGCCCCATGTAAGTAGTTCACATGGAGCCGAAACTGCGAACAGCGCTAAATAAAAAATATTCTAATCACTAACAACATCCCCCCCATTATCAGTGAGTAAAGAAACACACCAAACCTGTACCACCAGCCTCTTGCCCAAAAGAACGTAACAAGGCTTAAGAGTGCAAATTCACCGACAAATATACGAAACAACTGGTGTGTTTGCACGTTTGGCGCCAGACGTAGTGTCAGACTTGCAATCGGTGCCGCTGACAACGCAAAAACTAACATCATTATCAACGGACCCACAACGATCTTAAGAATTGTATCTTTTTTGGATCTCATTTTTTACTCCTCTGTTGTTTTGTTGAAGTTATCATACCATACTATAAGCCGAGTGTAAAGCCTATAACACGTTGTCCGCGCAGACCTTTTGTGATAAAATGGGCAAGTTAATGTGGAGATGATCGGCTTTGATTGGATAGCGAAAACATTAATGCAAGCAAGTTTTCTGGTTCTTCAAAAATCAGAAAAAAACAAATGCAGCCTTAGTTGCAGAACCGGCATACGCCGGCGTTGCAGCCTAATAAAATAGGTCGCGACCTTTTGTGCTGTCCCACTCTCAGAGGTACACACGAAAGAATCATAAATCTGGGTGCGACAGAGCGCTTGGCCTAACACTGTTTAAGCATTCGGCCTGCGATTAGAGCGTCAACCTTGTTCGTTAGATGGCTCTTTTTTAAGTATAATAAAACGAACTATGCTTGTAGATTTG
>CAYZRJ010000020.1:0-5429 GCA_964480825.1 uncultured Candidatus Saccharibacteria bacterium
AGCAGTCCCTTCGTAAGGGAAAGATCACAGGTTCGATTCCTGTTGCCGGCTCCAAGATAACGCCGATATGCTAAAATTCTTATGTGCAACAAACTGCTAAATTCAGGCTAACCAGATCTGAAGAAAAAAAGCTCAGACAAAAACTTCAAAAAACATTAATTACACTTATTAGTCTTACTGTCGTCTTATTTTTGCTCGTTTTCTTTTTTGCACCTAAACTCGGGGTGTTTTTCGGCTTTTTTTCTAAACATCGAAATGACGTTGATTCGGAAACTGCAATAAAACCTAGTGCTCCGATATTTTCTAATATTCCTGCGGCGACAAAAGAAGAAACTCTAACAGTAAACGGTTACGCGCAACCCGGCCTTACGGTAGTTTTGTATGTAAATGGTCCCGAAATTGACAAAACGATTGTCGGTGCCGATGGTTTGTTTACTTTTAGCAATATCAAATTAATTCAGTCCTCAAACACTATTTCGGCAAAGGTCTTTGATCAAACAACAACCGGCAGTGATAGTTCACACATTTATACAATACTTGTAGATAAAGAGGAACCGAAAATAACAATCGAATCTCCAAAAAAAGATGAAACTGTCAGAAATCTTGATAAACGGGTTGTCGTAAAAGGTAAAGTAAATGAAAAGGCCTCTCTTAAAATTAACGATAAGTTTGCAATATTACGCCCTGACTTAACTTTTGAATTTTTACTTGGCGCAACGGAAGGCGCCATGGAAATTAAGATTGAAGCAACTGACGAGGCAGGAAATGTATCTGTGGAAAAATTCTTTATCAAATACGTTCAGGGGAGTTAAGCGCTAGAGTAATCATCCAAACAAACATTATTTGCGGATAAAATAAAGAGTTAATAAACTGAGATTCTACCAGTAGCGCAATTATCATTGATTTGTATAAAAAGCCGGAATCTTTTCCGAATATACCGGCTAAGAATAGACACAAACCGACAATTCCCGAAGTTGCCCAGACAAATAACAGGCTGGAATCAGATCCAGAAGCCGAATGCTTTAAAAAAGTATCTTCATCTGTAAAACCGTAATCCTTTTGAACATATCTCAAAGTGTTATACCCCACCCCTAAAATCGGCTGATCTTTAATTATCTTCAAAGTATTAGACCAGGAAGTCAATCTAAAATGAGCAGAATCTGCCGGATCGGTCGTGCCGGATATACGTGTTTGAATGCGCGGAACCGAGTAGTAAGCCAAAAACATTATCAAAAGTGAAACAAAAAGGAGTTTGCGATTTTTTGCCAAGCCGTAAACCAAAACAAATATAGCAAGCATCAGCCAAGCACTGCGTGAAAAAGTTAAAATTATTCCCGTCAACAAAATTATTAAAACCAATGCAGATTTTAGGTTAATTTTTTTTGCAGTTTCTGCGACAATCGTTACACACATAACAAGATAGGCTCCGATGAAGTTTGGATCAAAAAAAGTAGATGTTAAACGATTTTTATGCGGATCCCAGCCCAGCACTGGATCTAATTGTTCAAAATCCGGCAATAAAATAAGTTGAATTAAACCCAACGCGACTAAAATGATTCCCGATAACACGATACTATTGTAAATTTCGTTACTGGTCATTTTTTTGGACAAAACAAGATTAAAAATAGCCGTCGCGAACAGGATGTATGAAACAAATCGCACAATATAAAAATACGAAACCGCGAGTTGATCAATACTGTATTTGTAACTATGCAAAAATAATGAAACCGTACCGATAAACACAAACCCTAAAAGATAACAAAACGGTACCGAAATTTTAAACTTTTTTTGAACACCTAAGAAATATATCGTGGTAACAAAAGCCGTTACAAAAACTAAGACATCAAAAATATATAAATTTGTTCCGTCGGATTTAGAAAAACTTGCAAATTGACCCAACACCAACGACGCTAGAGTTAAATAATATAAAAACCTAAGCATACTTAAGTTTCCACTCTTTACGAACGAAATAAACTAACATTAACAAGATTAAAAATTCAGACAAATGCGTAATTACGGCCGATGCGTAAAATGAATATTTTTGAATAAAAAAGTAGTTGGCGCTAACGTTAAAAATCGCGCTGGTTAAATAAATATAAGGTAAATGTTTTTGCTTGTCCAAAGTAACCAAAAGCCAAGCCAAAGGCTGAGTTAAAAAGTATAAAATCATTCCGGAGAGCAAAATTTGTAATACTAAAATTGATTGTGAAAATTCAGCACCACCAACGATCTTGATCACAAACGGACTAAATACTATACCGATTATAGCCACCAAAGCGCCGCCGCCTGCCAAATACAACAAAATGTTGCGCAGACTTTGCTCAAGTTTTTCTTTTCCCTCTTGCATGTGACGAATTAAAACAGGGTATGCAGCGTTCATAAAAAATGTGGGTAAAACCAGACCTACTTCGAATATTTTGTAGGGCAAACCATAAATCGCGACACTTTCGGTATTGTTTAAACCCAAGTTTTTTGGTAAGTGCAAAATAGACAACAAAAGCGAATCTGATTTAAAACTAATTTGGCTAAACACAAACATTAAGCCCAGCGGTAAAGATTGCCAAAACAACTGTTGCGCTAATTTTTTATCAAAGTTAAATGTTAACGCGACTCCCAATTTTTTGCGTATTAAAATTACACTAACAATAAAACTAATTATTCCTCCGATGACGTAATTAAAACTAATCAAAGCTACCGACATTTTAAAATACGACATAGCAATAACGGCAATCAAAATGTAAATATAGCCGCTAACATATCCGACTGTCGAAAGATCGTATCTTAGTTTCGGTTGAAAAATAACGTTAGTTGATGCGTACAGGGCTTGCGTCAAAATTAACAACAAATTTAGCCTGATTCCGTTTCGCAAGATTTCGTTGTAAGGAAAAAGCTGTAACAACAAAGTCATTAACAGTATAAAACCGCAGGATAACAAAATTCTTAAGTATAAAATGGTATTAAAATATTTCTCCGCCTTTTTCCAATCTTTGGCGATTTCTTTTGTGGCAATAGCGTTAAACCCGAAATCTACGATAATAAAAACAAAAGCCGGCCAGACTTGCATTAAATTAAACTCGCCAAAGCTTTCACGTCCATAAACTCTGGCAATAATTACGGTGCACAAAACCGTAATCAACATACTTGTGATTTTACCTATCAGTTGGTACGCAGTGTTTGAAAATAATTTATTTGTAGTTTCTGATTTAATTTTGAACATCACAAACGTTTATCATTAATTTATTCTCGTCTAGTATCGGCGGCTTACCCTTTGTTTTGTGCATTTGCTTAACCTTATTATAGTGCTCATAAGGAACTTTATCTGCATTTATCCACGAAAAATGATCGTAGGGCTTAGAATACCGGATCGTAAAGGGCATAACTGCGCGAACACGATCATCTTTTAGCCAGACTTCTTTGTACGCGGTCTCAAAGTATTCGCTTATCTTTTCAACCGGCAAATACGAATTATTATAGTTTTCTCCCTCGGCATGTGCCCATCCGGTTTCAGTAATAAATACAGGTAACTCATTTTTGACGTTTATAACCTGCTTTAAAAAATCTAACTCTGTAACATACGCTCTAATACTCCACCTTCCTACATTATACGGATTACCTGAAAAGTTTGGCTGGGGGTACGAGTGAGAAGCCCAACCATCAAGCTTGTCAAAAATTCCCGGTACCCTTTTGTCCATCTTTTTCATAAACTCAAAAGCATCCATACTATTTTTAGTGGAAGCAATACTTGTGTTAAACCCTGCGTTTAGCATTTGAAAATCAGGGTTCTCTTCTTTAAACGTTTCTATAGTGTAATCTAAAACATCAGCATATTCTTGCGGAGACACGTACCCAAACCAAAAGTCAGCATCGTTAGGTTCGTTATAAACAGCGATATATCGGTATCTAATGGGCCATTTAAATTTATTTAAAAATTGGACTGCATCTTTTGTTTCTTGCTTGTATTTGTCCAAACGTAAACTCCACAGCTGTACAACCGGAATTAGCTTTTTAGCATTCAGTTGCTCGAAGACTCGTTCCCATTTGTCGGTGTCTCTATCGTCCATATTATAAGGAATTAAAACATACCCCCACGCGCCTCCATTGGCATTAACCAGATTTTGAGCCAACTCGAAGTAATCCTTTTCTTCGGCGTAAACGTAAATACCAAACTTATTGTTAGGTTCCCATCTCGGATTTGACGATGCGTATTTAGAAAAAGATAGACTTTCCTCGTACTTACAAAGAACTTGCAGAGGTGGAGAAATAAAACCTAGTTGCGCGCTTGATGTTCTATAGATGTAAAATTGTTGAAAAACATACCAGAACATGCCAAGAAACGCAGTTGTAACTAACAGTATTTTCAGAATTCTTTTTGTGTTACTCACAGGTTAATTTTAGCATCTGGTAGAATAAGTAGATGCAAAATCGAACCTCTCTAATATTTGCAATACTTCTGGCACTTTTTATCAGTCTCGCCACTATAAACTTTTACGCAAAACAATTAGCAAAAAATGCTGTGGTCGAGGTTCTGGATCCGCTGGCCAAATCAAAAAACGTATTTTCTTACTTTTTAAAGCAGAAGCTTAAACCTAAAAAGATCATTTTTGGATACCTTCCGTATTGGTCTATCGAAAATCTAAAGTATATTCAATTGGATAAACTTACGGATATCGCCTACTTTGGTTTATATGTCGAAGGTGATGGAACATTTATGACTAAAGTTGAGGATGGAACTTTGGAGCCCGGGTACAATGCATGGAGAAACAATAAGGATTTGGCAGATTTTATCAGGTTCGCCAAGAAATCCGGCGTGCGTCTTTCTTTAACTGTTATCTCACACGATGACGAAAAGTCGGATAAAATATTAACCTGCAAAGAATGTTGGCCCACTCTGCTTGCAAATATAAAATCGGAATTAGATTACCACGGGATAAAAGACGCTAATTTAAACTTTGAGTACGTTGATTTTCAAAAACCCGAGGTATCCGCCGCATATACCGAACTTACTACTTATTTAAATTTTGAACTTGATAAAACTTACGGAAATTCCTTTTTGACGGTTGCGACTTTCGCCGACTCGTTTATTAAACCACGTGTCACAAATGTTGAAGCTTTGGGCAAAGTTAGTGATGGCCTGTTTATAATGGCTTACGATTTCAGATACCCAAGCTCTGACAACGCCGGACCTGTTGCACCAATCGATGGAATTGGTATTCAATCAGATTATGATTTAACAACAATGCTTAAGGATTACATGCGTGTAGTACCGCCCAGCAAATTAATAATGGGCGTTCCTTACTACGGCTACAATTGGGTTGTTGAAGATAAAGATGCTTTATCCAAGCGCATTCCGGGTGATGACGACATCGGACATTCGCAATCGCAAGCTTACACAAACATTATGGATTCTATTATCGAACTAAAACCGGAAA
>CAYZRJ010000020.1:5439-10996 GCA_964480825.1 uncultured Candidatus Saccharibacteria bacterium
TATTATAGCTACACAAGTCCCGAAACGGGCTCTTTAAGACAGGTTTACTATGAAAACGCAGAGTCTTTAAAGTCGAAATATAAGTTAGTGAAAGATAATAACTTGGCCGGAATTGGAATCTGGGCTTTGGGCTACGACGGAGGGTATCAAGAACTTTGGGATTTGCTAGGCAAAGAGTTTTTAGAATAATTAGATCTTATCTTAGTTCTGTGAGATTTTTTCTGATTATCTTTGGTATTAATGTATTTTGAAAATGAGCCAATCGTTAGTTGTTTTTTCTTATTCTCCACTCCGGCTAAATAGTACTCAAACAGTTTTTTCCAAGTTTGATAGGGGAGTGCTTTGGCAATTACATCAAGGTCGAAATTTAGGCTTTTTGCCAATCGTTTAAATTGTTCGGGTGTAAAAAGTTTATTTGTGCGATAAAACAACGAAGGTTTTTGTTGCGTCAAAACATATGAAACAAAATCGGCGTACTGTCCGATATGAAATTCGTCTATCTCTGGCTTTTGCTTTTTTTCAAACGAAAGCAAAGCTACATTAACATTTGGTGCAGGTTCGAAATCTGTTTTATTAAACGTGTGAACAATTTTTACCTCAAACACCGGCTGTAATAACAATGAAATTAATTTTCCTTCGCCAAATCCCATGTATCGCAGTGCGGCCTCCTTTTGAACAAAAAAATATGCCTGCTCGGGCGGATAGTTTGAGAACAAAAGTTTATTAATTATTGCTGAGGTTTTACTAAACGGGATATTTGAAAAAACTGAATAAGGCTCTTTTGGGAGTCTTTCGCGTGTGAAATCGCTTTCAATGATTTCAACTTTTGGATTGTCCCCTACTTCATTTCTTAAAATGTTGGCGACGTACGCATCTTGCTCGTAAGCTATAATTTTCGCGCATTTTTCAGTTAAAACTTTTGTGATCGTGCCTTTTCCCGCCCCAATGTCTAATACCAAAGAGTTTGCATTGAGTTTAGTTTTAGACACCAACTGTCGGATTAGCTCAGTGTCATTTATAAAGTTTTGTGTGTATTTTAAGTCGAGTATAGGGCGATTATAACAGCTGCGCTGTTGCGTGAGTACACTAAGCAGTATTAAATGAGTTCAAGTTTGAAGTGCCGCACCTAATGAAATACTATGGTGAGCATGAAAAACTACACGCATATATCAACAAATGAACGTGAATTGATCTTCTTGTATTTAGGTCAAGGTAAGGGATTTAGAGAAATTGGCAGTCTTCTTGGTAGAAATGACAGAACAATAGCCAGAGAAGTTGAAAATAACGGCGGAATTACCGGGTATAGCCCCTCTAAAGCTCAAAAAAGATATGAAATTAAGAGGCAAAACTCTAAATGTAATAAACTAGATGACGCTTTCTTGAAAGACTTTGTCGTTAGTAAGCTTAATCGTGGTTGGTCCCCCGAACAAATCGCAGGACGTATTAAACTGCTAAATCCAGACGTAGCCATATCCCATGAAACAATATACAAATTCATATACTCTAAAGATTTCAAAGACTTTAGGTATTGGGAGTTTTTAAGAAGAGGTCATACCCGAAGACAAAACAAGCACGCAAGAAAAGCTAAACGGTGTAAACACCTAGAGATACCCAATAAAATCAACATCGCCAACCGCCCAACAGACGCTAATACAAGATCCAAAATCGGTCACTGGGAAACTGACCTTATGGAAGGTACTAAAAAGTCCTCTAAAGTTGTAAACGTCTCAGTCGATAGAAAATCAGGCTATGTGCTTTTGGATATACTTAAATCCAAAGAGGCATTTCCTAAAGCAGATAGTCTGATTAAATCACTTAAATACCTACCTAAATCATCTGTCACCTTTGACAACGGTACTGAAAACTTTAAACACGAACTAGTATCGTCTATGACGGGTTGTAAAACATATTTCTGTAATGCATATCATGCCTGGGAGAAAGGTACTGTTGAAAATACAATTGGGCTCGTTAGAAGCTACGTACCTAAACGCACTAGCCTCGAAGATATAACGATAGCGGATTTAAGGTCAATCTCAATGGAGTTAAACAATAGGCCAAGAAAAAGACTTGGATATTTAACCCCTTTTGAGGTAATGTGTAAGGGCTTGACTGTGGAGCTTCATCCTTGAATTCACAAAAAGTAATATATCCCTATACAAAAACAACTATTTATAGTAGAATACACCCATCACGATAAGAGGGCACGCCTAAGGTTAGTCCGAAGGATACTCCCTCTTTTATTATGATAATTTTTCCTTTAAATCAAGATTAATAAAGAATGCAAACTGTCTAAATTTCCTCAAAAGAGCCGAATACTTGTACTTGTTCGGAATAATAAGTTTTTCAAGCTTGTTTCGTGAGGCTAAATATTCTACCAAGCAATGAAAATCGCCGTCGCCTGTTACAATTACCGCTTTGTCATAATTTGGAAATTCGATCATTGAGTGTAAAACTAATTCTGCATCTACATTGCCTTTAATTTTAATTTCTGAACCTTGTTTAGCTCTAATCTCTAGCGTAGGTTTAAATATAAGTATGTACCCATATTCTTGCAAACTTTTATACAGCGATTCATTACCCGGGATCATTCCAATAAATAGATAACATTTTTCAACTTTAAATTTATCTTTCAAATATATTCGAAATCTTTTAAAGTTTAATTTCCAGCCTTGGTCTTTTATACCAAGATTGAGATTTTGACTATCTATAAATGCATAAATATTTTCGAACATAAAAAGATTATACTTTGAACGATTGTTTTTAAAAGGATATAAATTTAAATGGTGGGCCCACCTGGATTCGAACCAGAGACCTTTGCAATGTGAATGCAACGCTCTAACCAACTGAGCTATGAGCCCTCAGATCTAGCTGTCCTAGCCATTCTACCAACAATACCCTAAAATTTATACACATGAAAAACTTTATTTCCAACGTAATAATATTAACCGGTGTTACACTCGCCTGTTACTTACTGGTCGGTCAAATCGTACAGATCAATGGTGAATCTATGAATCCTACTATAAAAAATAACGAATGGATTTTAGCTGAAAAAATTTCGCCAAAGTTCGGAGAGTTCAAACGCGGCGAGATTGTTGTCTTTAAAAGTCCAGAAAACAATAATAGATTGCTCATTAAACGTATAATTGGTTTACCAAATGAAACAATGGAAATTAAATACGGATTGGTTTATATCGATGGAAAACTTTTAGACGAACCTTATTTAATAACCGACGCTGTAAAAGAAAACTCTGAATATAAAATCGGAGAAAATGAATATGTAATGCTTGGAGATAATCGTGATAACAGTGTTGATTCACGCGAGTACGGTGTTGTTAAAAAAGAAAGCCTACTCGGCCGCGCATTATTCGTGTATAAACCAATTCAAAACTTCAGGCTTTTATTGCTACTTCAGGAATAACGTTAATCTTTTTCTTTTTTCGGGTCTCCCATACAAACTCAACAATGCCTTCAATCATAGAAAATATTGTGAAATCCTTGCCCATTTTTACGTTTTTACCCGGAATGAAAACCCGTCCTCTTTGTCTAACGATAATGGAACCGTGTTGAACAAGAGAACCGCCGTAGACTTTTACGCCCATTCTCTTACCCGCTACATTTCCGCCTTGTTTTGCTTTTGCACCGCCCGCTTTTTTATGTGCCATAGTTTAATAACAAAGTTACTTAGTTTTTGTTTTCTCCTTTGCTTTTTTGGTTGGTTCTTTTTTCTCTGCACCAAATGATAGCTTTGATATACTAACCTCAGTAAATTGTTCTCTAAAACCCCGTGTTTTATCGTATCGTGATTTAGCTTTAAATCTGCCTACATTAATTTTTCGTGATTTTCCCGTACCTACAACAGAAGAAGTAATTTTGACACTCTTTAAATCGTTTTTACCGGTGTATATTTTCCCGCCGTCGTTAAAAAACAATACTTCAAAGCTTGGTTTATCGGTATGTCCCAATATTTTTATTGTGTCTCCTTCGGCTATCTTTAGTTGGCTTGATCCTGATTTTATGATTGCGTACTTCATACAGGTTGTTATTATACGTAGAGAATGCTGACTTCGCAAGGTCAAACTTGCTACATTTCGATTTTTATCAATTTTTCAACTCCCTCAAAGGAATCGTCGCCCGCAATACGGTTTTTACTTATAACACCACATTTTTGGCATTCGTGAACTACCATCTCTTCTCCGTCTTTTTTAAACGTTTTGCCTATAGGTTTCATTATACTGCCGCACGAAACAGCTCTGTCACCTGCTCTTTTATCCAGGTGAACTGAGTACAAACAATGTGGGCAATGATTGCGGTGGCGCGTTCCAGGCGCCGCCAAAAGTACTTTTTTACTGCAATTTCGGCAAATGAAAAAATCTTTGTCGGACATACTGTTAAAGCTTTTCTGAAGTACCGATCACTATCAAAAGGTCGTACTCCGTGCTCGTGTCAATACCATCTTCAATGACAGTTGACGGAAATTTGTCTTTAAGGTCTTGTTGAACTAAATCTTTAAAAACAAGTTTTGGAGTTTTAAATTTGTAAAGAGTCGATTCTCTAATCTCTTTGGCGGTATCAATCGAAACTACTTTATAGCCTAAAATCTCAAGTATACCTTGGGTTTTTGCGGCGACCCCTGCCACACCGGAGCCGTTTTCAACTCTAATGACTAAATCGCCGCGCCGCAGTTCAACTTTTGGAGCTTCCGTGATCTGAGCCGGCGACGATTGTGAAGTTTCTTCAACTTTTATTTCACTCAACACCTGCCCGGCCGGCTGGACTTTATCTTTGTCTTTGGTCATAAACATATAACCGCCAAACAAAGTACCAACAATCAATAAAGCACTAAGAGGAGCAGCCACCGTGGCCAATGACATCTTTCTTTGTTCAACAACCGGAAGAGGCAGTAGGTTTAAAAGATTAGTTTGTGAAGTCACGGTATCAGGAGCTAAATCCAACATGTAGTTTGCAAGCAGATTAACTTCAAAACCGTGTGTGTTTTCACCGTTTGCGTTCGGTACTTCAACCTTGTGAACCAAAAAACCCTCCGCTTCACTTATATGCGGGTAATTAAACGTATAAACCTTGTCTATTGGTTTTGATCTTTTGTAAACCGAAAGTTCTTGAACAAGTTTGTATAAATCTGCCGGATCTTGGTTTTGGTCGTATGTTCCTACAAAAAATACTCCTCCAAGTTCGGATAACACCACAACCGGTGTCTTGCCTACTCCGCAAACAAATATTGATGAACTTGATGTACCTACATATTTTGGTAGTAATAAAGTCCAAGGTAACACACTATGCAATTCCAGACCCAAGTTAGCTGCAATTTCGAGGTACTTATCCAAAAGATTCCTTTTAATTCCAACAAACTGATAAACAAACGGAGCTATTTTTACGTACGAAAAGTATAAATTGCTTAAATCCTCACCTTCCAGTTTAGATTGGATTTCAGCAGTTATTCTTAATTCTAAGTCCTCGCTCTTTTTTGCTACAGTAATAAATCTATAAATAATCTCGTCGGATTCTAAAACAAAATTTAAACGGAATTTAGTCTTGACGT
>CAYZRJ010000021.1:0-10898 GCA_964480825.1 uncultured Candidatus Saccharibacteria bacterium
AGTCTATATGATCTGGGCTGTCAACCATACTGCTGTGATATCATACGGTAATGATAAAAATAAAAGCATTTTTCTATGTCTTCTATAAAAGCCTTACTTCGATCGCGTATTACAAAGAAATGTTAAAAACAAAAACTTCGTTTACGGTTAAATACTTTTTAACGCTGTCTCTATTATTTTCAATAGTTATGTCGATAATGATTTCGTTGGTTCAAATACCGCTCGCTCAAAAAGCTGTAGTTGATATATCAAGCTCGGCGCGTGATATGTTCCTTCAGGATTTAATAATTACAATAAAAGACAATAAATGGACGATAAATAAACCGGAACCTTTTATAGTATCCTTTCCGATCAGTGATAACACATCTGAGAAAGATGATGCCAATCCAAAAAATCTATTTGTACTCTACCAAAACGGAACAATTGAGGACTTAAATAAATTAGACACATTAATCCTAGTTAACGCTAAAAATGTTTTAATACGTGAATCTAAAGGTTTTAGAGCATACCCTCTTGAAAATCTACCAAACGGAACAATTACTCGCTCCGACTTTGATGGCTTTATGAACCAAATGTTGAATTTTGCTAAAAATCTACCTTATTTATTAGTAGCGTTTATATTTATCGGAACTCTATTTTACTTCGCAGTGTTTCAAGGATCCAATGTGTTATTTTTTGCGTTGGGAGTATGGTTGATTTCTACGATTCTAAAGAAAAAAATAGATTACACAGCATCGGCTCGAATTACTGCCCATGCCACAACTTTACCAATGGTCATCATGGTAATAACTAAACTCGTTGGTTATCAAATACCCATATCGTTTTGGTTTGAGATAACAACCATAGTGTTTGCGGTGGCGGTGCTTGTTAAACTTGGTAACGGTGGCAAGATAGACTCCGAAGCCGCGAGTATTGAAGCTAAATAGACCGTCTGGTAACATAACGCAGTAGTTTACTATTCCCCTGTAGCTCAATGGTGGAGCAGATCCCTGTTAAGGATAAGGTTGCTGGTTCGAGTCCAGCCGGGGGAGCCATGAATTACTATTTGCAGAAACGAGTATAGAATCAAAGGGTTTTACAGCGTCATAGCAAACATTTCTACCTTCTTCCCTAAGGTTCGATAGTACAAGTTTTAAAAGTTGCCTTCTTTCCTCAACTTCCGAACTTATAAATAGGTCATAAGCTCGATTTGCTAGTTCCAGTATGTATTTAGCAGTAATGTAGTAGTTATCTTCTGCATCTTGGAGCATAGCTAATTTGGTGTCTATTTCGGATAGTTGGTTGCGAAACGATTCATAGTATTTGTCATATTCGTTGTCAATAATCCTCCACGACATTTATTCAAAGGATTTAAGATAATCTTGCAAACTATCCAATTCTACAGATTTTCTAAGAGCATCTACTTTATCCGGTGATTCCAAAGGATAAATTTCCCAATTGCCCGTTTCTTTATTTTTTCTAACTTGAGTGCCATAAACTTGAGGTTTTTCCTCGAAAACCAATAAACGATCTTCTAAATACGCAATGTTTTTGGCTAAAATTTCATCTTTTTTAGCATTCTTCATAAGTTCTAAGTATTGTTTTTGGAATTCTCGATCTGCAGAATGTTGGACTAATAACCATGCAAATAATGAAGCCTTTTCACCAACCAAAGGAATTGTAGGTAATCCGAACTCAGCTATAACTTGTTTCATGTATTCTGTAGATTCCTTGTCCATTTTTCTCAAAAGTTCAAGATCTGATTCCGTGCGTGTGTAACCTGGTTTAAATATAGTTTTTCTATATTTCTGCTCGGCATTTGCTAGTTTAATTATGTTTTTCTTTACTTCTGTTGCTTTCATAAAAATGACTCGGAATACCGACCTTTTTTCAAAAAAATTAGGGGTATAAGTGATTCACATTATACCCCATATATCTTCTGCCCACATAGTTCTAAACCCCCTGTAGTAGCATTTTCGCCAAAGTACTTGAGATAGGCATTCCCGCAGCTCCCTCGACAAAACCCCACTGACCATTTGGATTTACTTCTAAAAACCAATAGTCATTGGTGCTATCTTTAATAAAGTCGAAGGCGCCAAAATTCAATCCCATGGCTTTGACCATTTCAACACACCTTTGTGCTAGATCTTCAGGGAAATCTACATCTTGATGAAATGTTATATCACCGTTGTAGAATCCCATGCGCCAGTCAACTTTGTGTGTCATACTCGCGACCTTTTCTACAAGGCATGGAAATACGGTATCTCCTACAACAGTTACCCTAACATCGGTACCCTTTACATATTCCTGAAAGATGACGGGAGCAACTCTTAATCCGCTTAAATCCATACCTGGGGTATATTCCAGTTTTTGGGTATACGCTGCACGCAATGTCTCGGCTTCGCGAACAAATCCGATATTTGAGCGGCTTTACGACAACAGTTCGTAGTGCACGGATAAAGAGATCCGCTTGTTCAGGTGAACTTGTGATCAGTGTCTTTGGTACATGAAGCTTAAACCTGTTTGCCATCTGTAACTGATATATTTTCGAGTTACTTCGCATAATATTCCAGTAATCAGAAACCCAAGGAACATTCGGCAATATCGAATAAAACCAGGTAATACCAGTCTTATACGAGGCGTATGTGACATCACGATAATTTGCCGGCACTGGTAATTCTTCAGGTGCAAGCAAGAGTGGCTTTCTGTACCAAACCGAAATTACATCTTGGAGCGAGCCGCTTTGAGTAGTAGTTGATGCATAACTTCCCGTCCATTCGTAACTCAATTCTTCCTGATTCGGGAAGTTTCGCGGGTCGAATATAACCGGCACCACGTTTGTAGGAAAATGTTTTGTGACCATTTCTACATGAGGGTCAGGTAACGACGTGAAAATTAAAACTTTCATTTTATCCTTTGCTTTTAGGCTGAAATTAAAGAGCCAGAAGTATCCAAGTATAAACGGATAAATCTGGCTTTTTTGCGAAGGCGCGACGATTGTATTAATCTACGTCGTTGTCGCCAGGCTCGTGATCACTTCCAGTTGCGGTTCCAGTCTTCGGGGTATGTCCCTGAACGACAGGTACGTCCACAAGCAACTGCGCCAGAAACGGTACAACAGTGTTTTGGTCCATTTTGGTCTCCTTTCATAGATTTTGGAACAGTGTATCTTTATGCATTTTGAAACATATCATTTATGTTATGGGAAGCCAAGACCTTATTAAAAGGCGTCTTAATTGCAAGAATCCTTTAAATTCGGGATGAAAATAAAGCTATTTTGAGCCCCTAGAATAGTTCTAACATCCTCTGCTATGTAGAGCCAATAGGACGATATTCTAGCTTTTCTACTCTTTTCCAAAAACAGACTGCATAAATGGCTCAGTACTAAAAGTGTCTTCATATTTAGGATATTTTTTCAAACCCTCTACATTCTTTTGAGAATAAAAATTTTCGATAATATAACCAAAATACCTAGCCAAACCAGATGTCCGGTTCAAAACGGCAGCCTTTCCTTCATGACTTCTCCATACGTAGCCTCAGCAAAGCTATTGTTTCTTCTCTAAGTTTTAGCTTTACCCAATCTTTTTGTTTTGCAGTTAATAGTTCACCTACACCATTTAAAATATGCGTATTGGACATATTCTCAAGCTGTTCGATACATTTTTCTACCAATTGATTGAAGGGCATACCCGCACGTTCTTCCACAATATCTTTGTTTAATGCGAAACGCTTGGTTAAAAAGACCCACACATCGTAAATGTCGCGGCTTGTTTTCCCTATTCTTTCATGCATAGCCATAAGTTTATGCGCAAACATATCCTCAATTACCATAACTTGCATTGACACGCCTAAATAAGTTTTGATTTCGTATCTAGATCCAAACTGTCTTCTGTTTACTTCTATTTTAATATTGTGGGCTTTATCCTCATAGGAAAGTAACCAAAATAAGTTAAATCTTTTTTTGTAAAATTCCTTAAGGCTTCCGTATTTATTGACTATGGAGGTAATACGTTCAAACACATAGTCTTCTTTGCTGACATCTAGCAGATCAAAATCAAGATCAACAGAAAAACGATCCAAAGTGTAGAACATCAAAGCGGCTGTACCTCCCTTAAAACCTAGAAATGGAGAAACAGTGGTATCAGAATAAATATCTTTTAAAATCTGGAATAAAATTGTTTTATGTAAAGTTATATTTAAAGTCATACTATTTGTGTAAAAATCTTATTTTCTTTAAATAAATGATTAACTTGTTTTGTCATTCGGTTGTTACTGTATATTGGCAGAATCTCAAAAATTCTGTCCCAGTTTACAATTCTCAAATTATCAAGGTGGTAATTGGCATTTATATATAGTGTATCTAAAAAAGCACGCTCTTTAGTAGCAATAGATATATCGTTAGTGTTCTCTACGCCAATTGAATTCATAAGAGCCTCGTTTTTTATTTTTTTGTAAGAGTAAACTTGACTATCGATAGTTAATTCACGAGTTGCATAGGAAGCAATAAAGATCTGGTTGTAATATTGAAATATAAGACCTTCTTTAGCCAAAACTGTTTCAAAACTTACATAAGCTGGCGTGAATATTTTAGTAGCTAATTCTAATTTATTATATTCTTTATTTTTTGCATAAAATCCTTTACGAATTCTATAAAGGTCACCTTTTTTAACATAGTAATTTAACCTTACTATTGACGTTGCATTACTTGGACCTTGCCACAACAACGCAATATCTTTTGATGAAAAGACCGTCTTGTTTGATCTTAATATAGCTGAAATGTAATCGCCTTTTTGCATATTAATGCTAGACATAAGGTTGAACCTAATGTCTAGTACAAATTGTACCAGGAATTGTCTTAGATATCAAGATAAAAATTAACGAAACTAAGATCAACCTCATGGTTACAGAACATGTCAACCAAGGGGAGCCATAATAGATTTTCCTTTCCACAGCAACCTTAAGTACACATTTCAAGAATTTACCAAAGTAGTCGTTATACGAAATCCATATCCCATTCAAAGTGCCTATAGGTTGACCGAAACCACAATTTGCCGTATAATTAGCAAATACTCACAAAGGCATAAGGAGATCAAAATCATGAAAACGTTTGAATGGCAGGAATTGCCCAGTATTATCCATGGCAACGACGACCCTACCCGGACTGGCACCATTGAGTTGGACGAATGCCCTCATGCTGGTGATTACATCGAGGTAGGCGAAAATGATCAGCTGCAAGTCAGCAAGGTTGTTCATCGCCCCGGGAAACCGACCCTTCTTGTTTGTTAATACACGAGGGTTCGCTGAGCAAAAACGAAGGAAGCCCTAACTATGTGTCTATGACATAAGTTCGGGCTTCAATTTTTTTCTATATACTATTTCATGAAAACACTGGCAAAAGTATTCGAATAAAGTTCTGTATGGGGAGCCATAATGGATTCTTTCCTATCACAACAACAAAATAATCATCTCTAATTTCCTCCACTATCTTATCACTATCTTATATGGAAATGTGAATAAAATTCTTTCACTAGCTCCGCATCACCTGAATGTGCCTGTAACACCAGCTATAGGTTGCAGAGTAACGCGGTTTGGAGTACAATAGCCTTTAATCACTTTAATAAGGACAAGGAGAGAAAATGAGAGAAAGATGGAATAGGTTTATTTACAACCTACCTTGGTGGTGGATCTTGATACCAATTGGCGTGGTGCTTGTCCCTTTGTTGCTACTAATAGTTTCTGACTTCGAAAAAAGTAGTCAATCGACTTCGTCTGAATGGCTCCATAATAGCGAGACTCTTACAATTGAAGGTTATCAGTTCACAATGGACGAAACCGAGCCAGATGGGTGCACATCAGTTCAACATACGAAAAATTTAAGCGAAACGGATATTTTTTGGGTGATTTGCGATGGGTTAGAGTCCCCAATTTATTTCCAATGTTCTATTGCGTGTATCGTTCGTGCACCATATGAAATGGAAATCAAGAAGTAAGATAACCTCATATTTGAAACGCCTCGATGCTAAACCCGCTCCGAGGTGTTTTCTTTACCTATACAAAACACCTTCTAACATCCTCCGTTATGCAGAGCCAAATATATAGTGAGAACGTGGCGGGGTAACTATTATTTCGTAACAATCAAAAACAATCCTAGAAGCGAAAGGAGAAACCCTACTGCGTACTTAACATTTATACCCTCTTTGAGTAGAAGAATACCTAAAATACTAGCAAACAGAACGGTACCTACCCTTACAAGGGGTGAACCGATAGACAGATTTGTCCCCGTGGCAAACATTTTTATATAGAAAATTGTCACCAAACCAACAGCAACTCCTCCTAATACGGAAAACAAAATACCACTAGTTTTATAGGTAAAAACGTTTTCACCATTTATTTTGGAATAGATAACATAAATAAGAACTACTAAAGCGGCTACAATGTTAATAATGAAACCACTGACACCCTCGTTTATCTTTCCTGACGCTAATTTTAAAAAAAAATCGAACAACCCGTAAAAGAACAAGGCGAGCAATGCGTACGTCAACCAATTCATAAATTAATTATACAAGAAATGGTGCTAAACACGATGGGTTAAGTATTAAACTGTCGGTCTTAAATTGTCCACAATTCGGTACCATATACTAGAGGTTGACTATACTGTCGTTTTAAGCTATAATAAAAAGCATCAAACCATAAACTAATAGGAGAAAATATGACTACTTTTATTCTCGCCGGTATTGCTGAAATGCTTGTGCATGCTTTCGCAATCATGCAACTGTGGAACTGGTTCGTCGTTCCCAGCCTCAAAGCCCCGGCACTAACACTGGTACCGGCCACGGGTATCTCGCTTTTGATTTCCGTTTTCACATTCAATCCAATGGATGATAACGTGGAAAAAATGTTAAACAAAGGGATCGGGCGCTCACTCTTCGACAGCTTTGCCATGCCAATCCTGTATTTGATCGTTGGATGGATCCTTTCCTGGTTTATGTAACCCGCACAGGGACCTTTCTTCGATTTCGAGGAAAGGTTCTTCTTTTTTATAAAAGACACCTTTCTAACATCCTCTGCTATGAAAGTTATAGAAATACCTTTTTGTGCACAAAGGTTTTTTAGTTGTTGATTATCTTGAAATTCATCCATAAAGTTATTTATGCAAAAAATTACGCTAGTTGACATCGTAGCTATACCCACCATAATTTACTAAATAATTCAAGGTTTTAAAAAGTTTATTTTAAAAGGTAATGTGGTAGATTTAGCTGTCGGTGTCGTCGTCGGCGTATCCTTTGGCGCTGTTGTTACTGCCCTGGTAAAAGATGTGATCACCCCGATAATCGGAATCTTCGGAGGTACACCGGATTTTTCAGCATTAAGTTTTACTATCAATGGAAGTAAATTCTTAATTGGAGATTTTATTAATTCATTACTTTCATTTTTAACAATATCGACAGTTATATATGTTTTTGTAGTAATTCCCATGAACAAATTGACGGAAATAACAAAAAAAGAAAAGCCGGTTGATCCTATAACTAAAAAGTGCTCGGAATGTTTAAGCGATATCCCAGTGAATGCTAGGCGTTGCGCTTATTGTGCTTCCGTTATTGTTCCTAACAATAGCCAACAAACAACTATATTAAAATACCAATAATTGAATTCTTTTACACAAACCCTTTTCATGCTTACAGAACATGTCAACCGAAGGGAGCCACGAAACTATGGGTTTGACTATTATCAGATTTTGCGTTAAAATCACAGCATCTTTTCAAAAGTTGACTGGAGGAACGAATGCAAACGGATCTTGATCTACACTGGTATCGGGTGTACGTAAAAAATCCCGAGGATTTCGACGCCGAGTTTATTGAACTTTGTCTACAACGTTTTGGCATGAACAAAAATGGAGCAAAGAAACATTACGAAATGTTAAAAAGACATTGTCCAACAGGGTTCACATATGCATGCCGCACAAATACTGGTGAGGGTGAGTATGTACGACTTGCCAATGATGCCAATTACACGGTTGTTGAAGCACCCTGCTTCGACGACCTAGGTGAACCTCTTCCTGAATATGCATATGTGTTCAAATATGCTCCGGAATCAATTATACCTGCTGACTACCAGAGAATTATCACAGCACCCGAAAATACAGTTGTAAATGTATGCTGGGGTAGTCTTACAGGGAGAATAGAATACGGATCAGCTAAACGTTTGGCTGGAAGATGGTATATTTACGGACAAAGTAATCCTCATGCCAACGGTAGACCGTGTGCTACACCCACGGGTTGGTATAAGCGATAACACAAGTAAAGTTGAATGAAACAAGTTTCAAACGAACCTCAACCGAATAAAATCGACTGAGGTTCTTCTTTTTATATAAAAATCTCTAGCTCTGATAACTTAATTAAACTCAAATCAGCCCCCCTGTTCCTGAACATGTTAACCAAGGGGAGCCAGTTACAAATCTTGTAGTCTGTTTCTCGACAATAATGAAATTTCCCGTATAAAAAACTGCTTTACTTCTTTCCATTCTTTTTCTACCTCTACAGCCCGTTCAGGCAAATTCTCTGCGTCGTCAAAATATACTAAAGACCTTAAGATATGGGGTGTAAAGCTTCCTTGGCGAGCGTATTTTTTATCATTTAACTTAATAATATGCTCAAGTGTCCACCCTTTACTTTTAGATATCTTATATACGTCAAAAAAATCTCTTTTTAATCCTCTTCCCGCTATAGCTTCTAACTTCATGGCTACAATATCTTCAATGGACGCAATATTAAAGTTTAAAAATTCCGTTGTATCTTTTAAAAGCTGATATTGATAATAAAATAGACTTATTTCTGTATCCTTTGACTTTCCGTGAACAGTTTGCCAAGAAGTGGAAATTGGTAGAAATTCAGAAATGTTTTTATCGAACTTTTGCTTTATTTCGTTTAAATCAAACTCTATTGGGGAGTAGATATCTAAATCATACGAGTTTCTATGGTTTAACCACAAAGCAAGTGCAGTCCCACCTGCTAAATAACTTTTAGGCGGGGTGATTTTATTTAATATACCCAAGATGCTTTTGGCGTTTTCTGTAAGTCTTTGTTCAAACATAATATTTCGCTTTGATTAACGTTTAAAAAATAGCTCCAAAAATAAGTTTCTTTTGGCGTTAGTTGTCTGGAAGTTTTTAGAACCGTGGAAATATCCTCGTTAGAATATGTCTTTACCATCCATTTCCAACCATCCAATGTCGAGTTTTTTAAAAGAGTTTGGATGATATATTCCTTATCTCTTTGGCTATCTAGGTCTTTTATACTCGAGCTTGGAAATAGAGGTTGAAATTCAGAAGAAATAGCACTCATAGTACCATTATACTAAAAAATGTGTCTGGCTACTACGCGGTTTTCTTATATTTAGTATTTGTAGTACAATCGGAACAACAAATCCTAATCAGTACGAAAACTCTGAACAATCTGTGACAATGCGGGCTCATATTTTTCCCAACGTTGTTGGATTGCCATTGTCATTAAACCGTAAAAACGTTCGTCCTTAATTATCAAAAAAAACTTTGCCTGAAAATCATTGCTGCCGTTTCGATAAGTGTAGTTATAAACATGGGCGTCGAGATTACCAACTTTGGTATCACTATCATCGGTGAATGTTGCTGTTGGGTAATCCGTTTCTAGCTGTAATTTCATTATTTCGACCTGAGTTTCCCACTTTGCACCCACCAACGAACCGGAAAGAGGAATTGAATAAATAATTATTCCGGCTATAGCTTCATTTGGGGAATCAGCCTCTAAATCAGTTGAGTAAATAACTGTACTGCCCTTTAAAGGTTCTTGTTTCCACCCGCTAGGATATTTTATGGAATAGGTATTTTCTGCGTCTGTATATGCCTCGGTCAGATCAATTTTTTGTTTTTCAGGATTGGCGGCAACTGGTTTGGTAGTATCAGTTTCAGAAGGAGTTTTAGAAATAGACGCGCTAAACTTAAGTGCTCCGGAAGCAAGTAAAATGCCCACAACAAGCACTCCGCCAACGATCAACATCGGTATCAGAGCAAAACCTTTTTGGGCAGTTTTTCTGTTCACAATCTATAGTCTGACTCTAATCAAAAACGTTGTCAATAAATATTTTAGTCAAAGTAAAGAGTGTTAAAAGAAGATTGAATTTGTGTTCTTCGGCTGGCCCAAGCAGAATCCAGTGCTACTCCGTCAACCATCACCATAAACCCTTCTTTTGGTAAAAAGATGTACTCCAATTGGTGCAACAACACGTTGCCGCTTTTTTCTTTCCAAGTAAATTCCATAATCCAAGCATCTTGGTTATTTATTTTTGCTGATCTACTGGATAAAAGGCTGTCCCCCTGATTTTTGAGTGCATCAAGTCGTGCGGAAACAGCTTGATCCAAGCTTTTAACCCCCTCACTTTTAATAAATAACACCGTTATTTGAGGGGGGAAACTATAATAAAGCGGGGGTGTTAAATCTTCCCTATCCATGTCAGTTTCAAAATAAACTCGTACGTCTGAGGAGAATTTACTCTCATCTCCTCTTTTCCAACCCGAGGGTGGGTTAATAGTAAAGCTAGGTTCTGAGGTTGATTCTTTTGGTATATAAGTAAAAATCGCTCCTGCAGGTGTGTTACTAATCTTGTTAGCTTTTGGTTCAGTTCCTAAATCAGAGGGATTACTAATTTGGTCTTTGATTCTTTTCTCATCAAGAGCAGCCTTTTTTCCCGCTTCTTTTTTAATGAATTGGTCTCGAACAATTAATACGCCACCCGTAGCAACAACTATTCCTGCTAATAACAAAATAATAATAGGAATAAATCCTTGTCGAGAATGATCTTTGGGCATTAATTAAACTTATTACCTTGTGTTATGTTTGTCAATCAGGGCTTAATGGTTCATAACATATGCGACAACTTCCATCGGT
>CAYZRJ010000022.1:0-3400 GCA_964480825.1 uncultured Candidatus Saccharibacteria bacterium
ACCGCCTCGGTAACAAAAGGCATAAACGGGTGCAGTAATTTTAAACAAGAAGAATAAATTTCGAAAAAAACTGGCAATGCCGTATCTAAATCGGTTCTTTTTTTAATCTCTTCAATGTACTTATCCGCAACTTCGTGCCACATAAACTGATAAATTTTGTCGCCGGCATCCGAAAACCGATATTTTTCTAAATCCTTGTTTACCGACTTTCTTAATGCAGTTGTTGCTGTGCGAATTTTCTTGTCAGACACGCTGATTTTCTTGGAATCAAAACTGAACTTTATCGGCATCCCCATTTCTGTCTCGTATCGTTCAGTCATCATTAAAACAAATCGCGCCATGTTCCAAATTTTGTTAGCAAAATTGCGATAACCGATTATTTTGTTTTTAGGAAAATTAAAATCACGTCCATTCGCGGTTCCGCTAATCAATCCCATACGTAATGCATCTACACCATATTGTTCGATGTACTCCTCGGGGTTAATTATGTTACCCAAACTTTTGCTCATTTTCTTACCATCCAATGCGCGCACCAACCCGTGTAAATAAACTTGGGTAAATGGTGCAATACCCTCGGAATTTTTTGCGTCTCGCGTTAAATACATGCCGAGCATAATCATTCGCGAAACCCAAAGCTTAACTATTTCCCAACCTGTTTCTAAAACTGAAGTGGGATAAAAATATTTAAAGTCTTCTGAATCGGGATAGTGTAATGTCGCAAGAGGCCAATGCCCCGATGAAAACCAAGTATCAAAGGTGTCGGTTTCTTGTAAAAATCTCTCGGAAGGTTCTTTTTCGGCAACAACAGGTTTTGCGTCAGTCGGCGCGATTAAAGTCTGTAAACCGCTTTTTATCTCCTCCAACGAATAAGTTTTTAAAAGCTCATCTATACTACCTTCGATTGTCTCACCTTTAGAATTTAAAAACGTAATGTGCAAATCAGAAGTTTTATCAACGTCATACCATACCGGAATCCTTATACCCCAAACCACTTGGCGTGAAATTGGCCAATCGTGCATATTTTCCATCCATCGGTTATAGGTGACTGTCTGCCATTTCGGGAAGATCGCAACTTTGCCTGACTTAACAACATCGTAAGCAGGTTTTTTTAAGGTTTCGACGCGTACAAACCAGTTGGGTAATATCATCGGTTCTATATCGTGCCCACCTTTATAACAAACCGAAACGGTGTGAGAATAATTTTCGTCCACTTTTACCATCAAGCCTTTTTCTTTTAGATCTTCGACGACTTTTTTTCGGGCTTGAAAAACAGAAAGTCCCGCGTATTTGCCGGTTCGTTCGTTTAATTTTCCATCCAAGCCTATCACCGATATGATTTTTAAATTGTGTCGCAGTCCTGCTTCGTAATCATTTTTGTCGTGAGCAGGAGTTACTTTTACAACCCCCGTTCCGAATTTAGGGTCAACAAACGAATCCGCGATTACTTTGAGCACAATTTTACCGTTTAAACCTTCAACTTCTATTTCTTTTCCGATGTACTCTTTATACCTTTTATCGTTTGGGTGTACTGCTACAGCGGTGTCGCCGAATTTGGTTTCCGGGCGAACTGTAGCTAGTGTAAATGGCCCGTATTTAATATAGTAAAGCGGGTCAATTCTATCTATATGTTCTATCTCAAGATCGGCGAAAGTTGTTCCGCATTTTGGGCAGTAGTTAACCATGTAGTTATTTCTATAAACTAAACCCTCGCGGAACATTTTAAAGAAAGTTTTATAAACTATGTCTAATACGTGACTATCTAAAGTAAAAGTGTAACGGGACCAGTCAATACTAGCCCCCATATTTTTAATTTGTTCTTCGATGAGGTTTTTATTTTTTTGTACGAAATCCCAAATCATTTTGTATAAAGTGTTGCGATCGTAGTCAAATCGGGATTTTCCTTCTTTTTTTAGCTCACGTTCAAATGTCGTTTGAGTTTCGAATCCTGCGTGGTCGGTTCCCGGAAGCCAAAGGGCTGAATAACCGTTCATACGCTTCCAACGAATCAGCAAATCTTCTATAGCGATCATCAAAACATTTCCGGTGTGCATTTTTCCCGATGCATTGGGAGGTGGGAGGACTATCGTGTAAGGTTTTTTATCTGGATCACGTTGGGCTTTAAAGTAGCCTCCGTTTTGCCAACGTGCGCTGATTTGTTTTTCTATTTTTTTGTGTTCGAATTTGGTGTCCATAGGTTGTTATAACGTGAGGTTATTATATCAACTGAACATAACTTATCCACGATCTGTACAACTACGCGCACTAAATCTTTGACTCTGCCGCCAAAAACCTCTAAATTAACCTTATGCGATGTTCAAAGCTGTTTGGTCGAACAAGCAAAAGTTCAAAAGAATACGATTCTGCAAACGCGACACTTTTAATTAAAGGTGGGTTTATTGACCAAACGATGGCGGGAGTTTACACCTTTTTACCTTTGGGGCTAAGGGTTCTAACTAAAATAGAAAATGTCGTGCGCGAAGAAATGGATAAAATAGGGTCTGAACTTTTGATGCCCGGTCTCGCACCCAAAGAACTGTGGGAAACAACCGGACGTTTTGAAACAGTAGACATTTTATTTAAAGTAGAAGGAGCAAATAAGGCTTCGCAACAAAAAAACAGCGCTACATATGTTTTAAACCCCACACACGAAGATGTAATTACTCCTTTGGCAAAATCATTTAATTACAGCTACAAAGATCTACCCTTCGCTGTTTATCAAATCCAATCTAAATATCGAAACGAGGTTAGACCTAAATCAGGTTTATTACGCACACGGGAATTTAGAATGAAAGATTTGTATAGTTTTCACAAAAGTGAGGTTGAGCTCAAAGAGTACTACGCAATTGCAAAAGAAGCTTATACAAAAGTTTACGAACGTCTGGGTTTAGGTAAAGACACTTATTATGTTGCTGCATCGGGCGGTGACTTTACCGAAGAGTTTTCACATGAATTCCAAACAAAATGTGAAACGGGCGAAGATTTAATATTCTTAGATAAAAAGACGGGGTTGGCATTTAATCGCGAAATAGCGCCAAGTAAGGCTCCGATAACGCAGGAAAAAGAAGAACAAAAACCTTTAGAAAAAATTTATGGAGAAAATGTAGTTGGCGTTGAAGAGCTTTGCACGTTTTTAAAGACTACCTCGGATCACACAACAAAAACTTTGATTTACGATACAAATGTTGGACCAATTATCGTAAGTGTTCGCGGAGATTACGAAGTAAATGAGCTTAAGCTTCAAAAGGTTGCGCAGGTAAAGTGGTTAAAACTCTGTGAACCGGAAGTAATAAAAAAACTAACGGGCGCCGAAGTTGGTTACGCGGGTTTGGTTAATTTGCCAAAAAACGTTCCTGTTTTTATAGATGACTCTGTTGAGTACTTAGTGAACTTTGAAACCGGC
>CAYZRJ010000022.1:3410-10805 GCA_964480825.1 uncultured Candidatus Saccharibacteria bacterium
CAAATTATCATATGATAAACGTAAACTGGGATCGCGATACAAAAAGGCCGGAAAAATTTTATGACTTGAAACTAGCCAAAGAAGGTGACACCTACCCTGAAACCGGCGTTGTTTACGAATCTTTTGAAGCAAGTGAGGTTGGAAATATTTTTCCGTTAAACACAAAGTTCTCAGAAGCGTTTAATTATTACTACACCGATGAAGCAGGTGCTCAAAAAATAGTTTACATGGGTTCATACGGAATCGGCAGTAGTCGCATTATGGGAGTTATTGTCGAAAAATTCCACGATTCAAAAGGAATGGTCTGGCCGGAAAACATTGCACCGTTTACAGTACATTTGCTCGGATTAAACCTAGAAGATGAATCAATTAAAAAAACTGCGGAAGATATCTACAAGAAATTGTCGGACAAAGGCGTTGAGGTTTTGTTTGATGACCGCGTAGATGTTAGTGCGGGTGAAAAATTTGCAGACGCAGATTTAATAGGAATTCCTTACAGATTAGTGATTTCTAAAAAGACGGGAACACAGGTTGAAGTTAAGAGAAGAACAGAAGATAAAGGTGTTTTGATGGATCTGAAAGAGTTTTTCGAACAAATATAGCTCTTGACTATGTAGTGCATTGTATATACAATACAACGGTGAAGTTACCAGAACCTTTAGAATTTCAATGGAATAAAGGCAATGCAGATAAAATTCTGTTAAAACACGGTATCAACATCGAAGCGATCGAGGAAGCGTTTTTCGACACCAAGAAAAAGATCTTTGATGACTACAAACACTCGGTTGCAGAAAATAGATATATTTTATTGGGTAAAAATAAAGCTAATAGGGTACTGTACATAATTTTTACTACTAGGCAGAATGAAATTCGTGTAATATCCGCAAGATACATGCACAGAAAGGAGGTAATTTTTTATGAAAAAAAAACTAATACTGCCAAAATTTAAAAACGAGGACGAAGAAAGAGATTTCTGGGACAAATTGGATTTAACTGAATACTATGAACCGTCTGATTTTGTCCCCGTGAGTTTCCCAAATCTTAAACCAACAACAATACCTATCTCAATTAGACTACCGACGCACATGATAAACAACTTAAAAGAAAAGGCTAATTACATAGGTATGCCTTACCAAGCGTTGATTAAACAGTACATACACACAGGAATGTTAAGAGATTCCACGGAAAAGAAGTATTACGCTAAACCAAAGGCTAAACTAAATCCATTATCCCCAAGCTCGGATCCGCGTTAACTTCAGAAAACGTTTTTGGTTTATTGCCAAAGTACGCAGCCGAAGCGATATAAATTGCGTTGTCGGTACATAAATCAAAATCCGGCATTAATACTGTGATTCCTTTTTCTTTGGCCTCATTAATTAAGCGAGTTCGAAGATACTTGTTGGCCGAAACACCGCCACCCATTAATATTTGTTTGCAATTAAACTTTAGCGCCGCCTTTAAGGTTTTTGCCACTACAACGTCTGCCAACGCGGTTTCAAACTCGCGCGCCACAGAATCCGCCGGATATTTATTGCTCTCAACAACAAGCTTAACCGCGGTTTTAAGCCCCGAAAACGAGAAATCAAAGTTATCCTGATCTAACATCGGGCGCGGTAAAACTCCTTGGGCCAAGTTGTTTGCACAGGTTGCGGCTAGTTCGGACAACTCTGCACCACCTAGATACTTTGCCAAACCCAGCAACCGTGCGGTCTTATCAAAAGCTTCTCCTGCCGCGTCATCCAGGGTTCCTCCGATAAACTCGAAATCGCCGTGGTCGCGCATTAAAACTAAGTCTGTATGTCCGCCACTAATAATCAAAACTACTGCAGGAAACGTTGGTAAACCTTTACTGCTATCGCGCTTGATAAAGTTTGCGTAAATATGACCTATTAAGTGGTTTACGGGAATCAAAGGTTTGTTCCAAGCCAACGCCAAGGCCTTTGCGGCCTCGACGCCGACCAGCAAGGATCCTATTAAACCGGGTCCGACTGTGACTGCAATTGCATCAATTTCACGGCCATTGCGGTTAAAGTTAGCTTTTTTAAGTGTCTGATCAATAACGGGCACGATGGATTCTATTTGTTTCCGCGCAGCAATTTCGGGCACAACTCCGCCGGTTAATTCGTGCAGATCTTTTGATGACGCGACAACGGAAGCGATCTCTAAAACGCCGTCTTTAACAATGGCGCAGGCGGTTTCGTCGCAAGATGTTTCGATAGCTAAAATATTCATACATAGAATGTTTAGACTGTACTCGGTCGGATGCGTAGCATCATTTGGTAGCAGTAACCTTTTCTTTAACCGTCGCCATTATCTCGGCAATTTTTGATTGATTTTTAATATCTAGTATTGCGTTAACCGCATCTTTTAACGCGGCCACAGCGGTTGCATTTCCTGAACGGGCCGATACTTTTCCTGATGTAGCAAAGTTTGCCTGATCTAACACCGGCTTAAGGTATTGGTTTGCGTCCAGTTGAGATTTTAGATCCATAGAAGCAAATGCGGGGCCATATTTTCTGTATTGACTGGCTTCACTAAACAGAGCAAGCTCCTGATCGTTTTCAGAAAGGAACTTTAAAAATTCCCAAGCCGCGTCTTTATTCCTGCTACCTGTGGTGACCGCGCCCATCCAAAAGCTTCCCCACGAAACCGGTTCGCTCGGAAGTGCTTGAGGCACGGGAGCCACACCAACGCGTAAATCCGGTCGAGCCGTAATAATGTCTAACAAATTCCAGGCAGGAACTATAATCATAGAAACTCTTTCACCGACAAAGGCGATAGATGCTTCGGGCATATCGTTGGCCCAAACTTTATCCTCTTTGGCAAAATTTGTGTAAAACGTGAGCGCGTCTTGAGCCGGTTTCGAATCCAGCTCTCCCGGAATTTCGACCTTAGCCTGAGAAAACATTAAACCCAAAATATCGGAGAAAAAATCAATGTTATCCGCGGTACCAAGCGCCGCCCCTGCGCGTACTATTTGGTTATTATCCCCTTTTACCGTCAGGGCCAAGGCAATCCTTCTAAACTCTTCCCAAGCTGTAGGAGGGAACTGTTGGTCTATTTCAGCGAAGTGGTCTTTGTTGTAAACCAACACCAGACCATCATAAAAAAGCGGCAACCCGAAAACCTTGTCGTCAATTACCGCGCTTTTTACAGCAACATCATAAAAACGTTGTGCGTAAATCTCAGGAGTAATTATTTCTTTCGGAGCTTCGGCAAGCGAATTTTTTAAACCGCGCACCCACGAGTTGTGTACAACAACTATATCCGGCGCGTCCGCTTGAGAAGCGCGTGTATAAACCGTTTCTTTGTAATCATTTAGTTTAATAACGGATCTATCGTCGTAATTAATTGTCACGTTTGGGTGAGTTTCTCTATATTTGGCGATAAGTGTATTCACAACAGGAGGGCTTTCCCAAAGTCCCCACACGTTTAAAGTTACCGGTCCTTGTGTTGCAGTACCGCCAAAATATTTACCGATAACCGGAAGGTCTTTTAGCGTACAGGCCGTCAAAACAAACGGAAAAGTTAATAATAAAACTAGCGTTAAAGATTTACTTGCGTTCATGATATTTATTATAGCCAAATAGAGGAGGTCACTTCAAGTATAAGTTAGATAACAATTCCTACTGTTAGCCAAAGCAATAAAAACGTCTGATGTATTGTCACAAAGTAATGGTCAAAACTAGACAAAAAAAGTATCTGCAAAAGTGTAACAAAACCAAGAAAGTTACTTTGCCTTGATCGGACTAACGCCATAATAAAAACCAGTAAGAAAAGGGCTGTACCTATTATTCCGATCTCGCCGACCAACAAAATAAAAATGTTATGGGGCGGTTGAACAAATCGCAAAAAGCCGGTCGGCTCCGAAAACTTTTCGATAAACACGGTCGAAGAGTTTATACCGGTTCCAAAAATGTAGTTTTCGGCGGATGCGGCCTTATAGCCTGCATTTAATAAGTCTATGCGGGTGGATATAGATGGATTTTCTAGCAGATACTCCGGAAAAGGTATTTTGTTGATAATCAGGCCGGAAAACAAAGCAACAACGAAAATAAATAATATTAGGTTCCTAAAATATTTAGCTTTCTCCGCCAACAAAAGAAATACTCCAAGTAGCGTTGCTACCCAAGAAAAAAAACTGAATGTCAAAACCAATCCCAATAAACCGCTAAGAAATGAAACAAGAAATAACTTAGTTTTAATAAACTTTTTTTTGTACGCATTTAATACCCAGATCAACGATATTGCCAAGAATCCACCGAAAATATTCGGGTGTCTGAATATTCCATAAGCCGGTACGCGCGCTACGCCGAAAATATTTTCTCTGGCGATAAGAGGCGTCGCCGCTGAGTAAGGCTGTTCCCCCAAAACTAAATAGTTGTTAAAAACCGAGCCTTGTATAACGTACTGGTTCAAGGCGAGCAGGCCCAAAAAAAGTAGCCAGTAACTTAGTACCTTGGATATAAATTTTGTGTCGGTATCGTGGTTAAACTTTTCGCGAACATACAAACATACAAAAACGTAAATTAACCATCTCAAGAATAAATAGAAAGATGGTACAAACCGTGTAGCCATTAAGGTGGATAAAAACAAGATATAAACTAACAAAACTAAAGGAAGGGCTTTTTTTGATCTAAGCGCTGAATAAATTCCCGCCCTATCCTCGGTGATCCAAAATTTACAAAGTAGAACTGCAAGAATATCCTGAACAAAAACTGTAGGAACTAAATAATCTACTAACAAACCTCCGACGTAAGATGACGGCAATATAAAATGTAAACCTAAATTTATAGGCAAAGATATAATTAAAATGTAAAAAAGGAACCTTGCTTTCAACATGGTTTTCCTGAAGTATTCAAATATATTGTATATATAAACAGTAGTAGTATTAGTAGAGGGTGTGGATTTGTGGAAATGCATGTTTTCGGTTTATGTAGTAACGACTTTTTGTTTTTCATTTTGTAGATAAGTATTATTGCTTTTACTTCGCCTTTATTTTAATCTCTAAACTATTTTTTGTTGTTTCTTTAACCAAAAAGGCCGTTGATTAAAAGTGGATAACCCAAAGAAATTGTGGATAAACACCTGTACTTATCCACCGCGTTCCGTGGGGCATCGCTGTTTATCTTTATTTATCCACCACTTACTCACCGAATACCGATTGTTTTACGTTACTCACGTCCTGTCTTAGTTTTGTTTGTACCTCCATCTCTTTTGATATTTTTTCAACTCCGTACATGATTGTTGTGTGGTCTCGTCCACCCAAAAAATCTCCGATTGACATAAAAGGTGTGTCGGTCATATCTTTTATTAAATACATTACCACCTGTCTTGGTAAAACCAGCTCCTTATTTCTTTTCTTGCCTTTTATTTCAGAACTTTTTATAGCGTAGTAGGTACACACCGCGTTTAGTATTTGATTCATGTTCACGTTCTTTTTCGCTTTTTCGCGAACGGTCTTTCCCAACACTCTCGCGACAATTTCTACTGTAAGTTCTTTTCCGTCAGCTTGTGCCAATGCTTGTACGTAGGCACCCTCAAGCTCTCTAATGTTTGTTGCAACGGCTTCTGCAATATAATCAATCACCTCATTTGAAACCGGATCGCCGTTTGAATCCCTCCGTTTTCGCAAGATCGCCATGCGTGTTTCTATATCGGGGGGCTGAATGTCTACAATTATTCCGCTGTTAAATCTCGAAGTAATTCTTTCTTCAATGTTTAAGAAATCTTTCGGAGGTTTGTCCGAGGTAATAATGATTTGTTTTTGTGCCATAAATAACGCGTTGTATGTATGAAAAAACTCTTCCTGAGTGGCCTCTTTTTTTGCAATAAATTGGATATCGTCAACTATCCAGACGTCGGTTTTGCGGTATTTATTGCGGAATTCATTTGATGTATAGCGACCTTTTCCTTTACCGCTTTGAATAGCGTCAACCAAGTCGTTGGTAAAGTTTTCGCCCGTTGTGTATAAGATCTTTGCGCCCGGCTTTGTTTGTAATATTTTATTTCCGATTGCGTGTACTAAGTGTGTCTTACCCAGCCCGACTCCCGAGTAAATAAACACGGGATTATATGCTTCGCCGGGCCGTTCCGCTACCGCGGTTGCTATCGCGTAAGCTAGTTGATTACTTTTGCCTGTAATATAATTTTCGAAGGTGAACTTAGGAGATAAACCCGATCTAATTGACTTTTCTTTTGCGGCCTCGTCGGGGTCTTGTTGCTGGAACAATGGTCCAAGCGAACCGTTTTTTTCGCCTGCCGACACACGGGCGATTTGTGGTTTAACCGAAAATCTTATAGGAAGATCGCTTTTATTTATTCTGGTTACGGCTTCCTGAATAATTTCAAAATATTTCTTTTCTACACTTTTTTTGATGAATTCGTCCGAACATTGAATGTCCAATTCTTTTTCATCGACTTTTTCAATCGATACGCGTGTCATCACCGAACCAAAAACCATAGGAGTGACCTCAAGTTGGATTTCGGCTAATACTTTTTTCCAAAAATCTTTTGGATCTTTGTTATTATTCATATTTTTTGGGCAAGAGTAGAAAAATACTTTTAGTGGGCAGGTATTAATTTACACTTTACACGAGTTATCCACAATGATAAAGCAGTGTGGGTTGGGGAGTTAGTTTTGGGTTTTCGGCGCCTGTGTGCCTTGTGTCTGTTCGCTAATCTTTTTTAATTCGGCCAAAGCCTCGTCTACTGTGTAGTCAAGATTTTCTGCAATTCCTTCGAAGTCGGGTGTAAAAGCTAAGGTTTCTTTCGGAAAAAAAGATTTTGACGTTTGGCCATCCCAAATAACAACTAAAGACGTCCCCGAGGCGGAAGCTGCCTGCGCACCCACAATAGAGTCTTCAAACACCAGCATTTCTTGGGGTTTCGCTCCGAAGTGTTTTGCTACCTTATCGTAAATTTCCTGATTTGGTTTTGGTCTTTTTACCTCGTCTCCAAAGATCGTGAAATCGAAAATATCGTTAATTTCCAGTTTGTTAATAACCTGTGTAGCTACCGCCCTCGATGTATTTGAGGCTAACGCGACAGGAATATTTTTGTCCACTTTAAGTTTATAAATTAAATCCCAGAAACCGGGTCTGGGCTCTATCTCACGCGCGCCGATTATTTTTAAATACTCTTTATTTGTGTTTTCAGTTAAATCTTTTACAGTCATGGTATTTTTTAAAAGCTTCGCATCGACTAATTTTGCCCACTTTTCATAAAGAGGTTCTCCCACTTTTCCGTAAACGTCCTGAAGGCGAAGATCGGGATTGGCTAAATGCAGAATGTTAGAAAAAGCTTGAGCCGTAGGCGCAACCGTATCAGCAATTGTGCCGTCTAAATCAAAACAAACTACTTTTTTTCCTTCGGTCCATTTTTTGTACATCAGCG
>CAYZRJ010000023.1:0-9832 GCA_964480825.1 uncultured Candidatus Saccharibacteria bacterium
CGGCAAGTCCCATAAACCCTAAACCTATTCTTCGTGATCCCTCGGCGGCCTCTTTTAATTCCGGAACGTCCGGAACGTATTTATTAGCAGTAACGACATTGTCTAAAAATCTTGTAGATAAAACCGCTGTTTCTCTTAATTGTTCCCAATCTAATTTTCCGTCAACACCGACATGTTCGGCTAAATTAATAGAACCTAAACAGCAATTTTCGTACGGCCCTAGCCATTGCTCGCCACAAGGATTCGTTGCTTCCAGGGTGTATCTATGTGGAACTGGATTTGACGTGTTGGCTTTATCAATGAATAAAACTCCCGGCTCACCGTTTTTGTGTGCATACTCAACTATTAAATCGAAAATTTCACGGGCTCTGGGACTTTCAACCACTTGGTTTGTATGAGGATCAATTAAATCGTAAGTGGTATCTTTTTTGACTGCTTCCATAAACGAGTCAGTTATAGCCACCGAAATATTAAAGTTGACTATTTTTCCTTCGGTGCTTTTACATTTAATAAATTTTCTAACATCGGGATGTGTGACGCGTAAAACCGCCATATTTGCACCGCGTCTAACACCTCCCTGGGCAACCTCACCAAAAGCCGCATCGTAAACTTGCAAAAATCCAACAGGTCCCGTGGCTTTACCGTTGCTTGATGCAACTGTTCCGCCGGCGGATCTTAGCGCGGAGAATGAAAACCCATTTCCGCCGCCTGTTTGCTGGATCAACGCGGCGACTCTTAAAGTTTCAAAAATGCTGTCGCGAGTACGTCCAAGGTCATCTTTGATCGGCAGAACAAAACATGCCGCTAATTGTCCTAGCGGCGTTCCGGCTCCGGTGAAAGTTGGAGAATTTGGAAAAAATTTTTTATTAGAAAGAAGGTTGTAAAATTCTATTTTGGTTACTTCTACATCTCTATAAAGTCGGTCAGGTTCTGCAACTGTAGATGCAATACGATCAAACATTTCCTCAGGAGTTTCGGTAGGATTGCCGCCCCTGTCGCGTCTAATATATCTTTTTTCAAGAATCTTCCGTGCGTTATCTGTAAAACCAATATCGGTATTTTTGACTAACTTAGCTATCTGCGTAGCAGGATTTATAGGAGGATTCATTTTTAACCTTTGTTTTCTTCATGGGGCGGCGATCTTCCACTGCCTGTTAAAAAGATTGTCGACTCATGAACTTTATTAAATTTGTACTGTGTTTCTATATGAGAACATACATACTTGTTTCGCACAATATTTTTTTGGTAAAAAGAATATTATTTCGGTTATCATTTCCCACGTAAAAAAGCGGGTATGTCGTACTTGTTATCAAGCTCGTTGTCAAAATCGTCAGGCTTCCACGAATCTTTGCCGGGCTTATTTTTCTCCTCCGAAACTTGTTGTGGTGTATTTGAAACCGAGGAATCAGAGGCGTATCTTACTGCAGTGGGTTTTTGTTCAAAAGTTTTAGACATAACAATTCCACGAGTATCCGGCGTGTCAAAACCGGTTGCGATAACGGTAATCTTAATTTGTCCGCTGTATTTTTCGTCAATGGTTGTACCAAAAATAAAGTTGGCTTCGCTTGAGGCAACTTCGCTAATAATTTTTGCGGCCCTATCTACTTCTTTCATTGTTACATCAGCTCCACCGATTATGTTAAACAATATTCCTGTGGCACCTTTTATATCCTGTTCTAATAAAGGAGATGAAACTGCCGCTCTTGCCGCTAATTCGGCGCGATTCTCACCCGTTCCGATACCTATACCCATTAAGGCGGTACCGGCATCTTTCATAATCGTTTTAACATCTGCAAAATCTACGTTGATAAGACCCGGCATAACTATTAAATCCGATATTCCCTGCACACCTTGGTTTAAAACACTGTCAGACAGCTTAAATGCTTCGATAATGGACATACTTTCATCCGCAATTTCTAAAAGTTTTTGATTCGGAATTGTTATTAAAGCGTCGACCTCACGTTTTAGTTGATCTATACCAATCTCGGCATTGCGGGATCTTTGAGCGCCTTCGAATAAAAACGGTTTTGTTACGACACCTATTGTTAATGCACCTAATTGTTTGGCAATAGAGGCAATAACCGGAGAAGCACCTGTTCCTGTACCACCGCCCATACCCGCGGTTACAAACACCATGTCAGCACCTTCTAAATTTGCTTTAATAATTTGTAGGGATTCTTCTGCCGCTTTACGACCGATTTCCGGGTCAGCTCCGGCACCCAATCCTCCTGTTAGTTCTTGTCCGATTGGAATTTTTACAAAAGCTTTATTAGTTGATAAATCTTGGGAATCTGTATTTACCGCAATAAACTCAACACCATTAATTTGTTGGGATTCGATCATGGAGTTTAGAACGTTACCGCCTGCGCCTCCTACTCCAATTACTCTGATTTTTGCAAATCGTTCTATTTCAGGTTTAACATGCATATTTAACTTACATTAGGGCAGGAAGGATTTAATTTTATCAATAAATCTAGAAAACTTCTTTCTCATACTACCTCTATCACCGTCGAATGACAATAGTTTTCCGCTCTTGGATGAATTTAACCCGTACAAAATTGTGCCGACACTTACCGCAGACGCAGGTCCCTGGATTTCATCTATTAAACCGGTAACTCCGCGAGGTACTCCAATTCTCACCGGGCCTCTTAATGTTAGTTTTGCCACCCTTTCCACACCGGCGGTCAACGCGGCTCCCCCTGTTACTACTACACCCGCGGGTAGTTTTCCGGACATATTTATTTTAGAAACCTCAAGTGCTATAAGGCGGAAGATTTCTTCAAGTCGGGAATCTATAATTCGATAAAGCAAAGTTTTGTTCACACTCTCCAGTTCCAAACCAAACTCGGATACATCAAACTCATCATTCTTTCTATTTGCAGTATTTGTAGGAAAGTCATATTGCTGTTTGGGTGTTATTGCTTCAGCGCTGAGTTTAATTTTTATTTTTTCGGCATCCTCAAGCCGTGTTCTCAAACCAATAGCCAAATCGCTTGTTATTAGTTTTCCGCCTATCGGCAAAACTACCGAATGAATCGGGCTTCCGTCTAAAAATGCGATAATTGACGTTGTTCCTCCGCCAATATCAATCAGCAAAGTTCCTAATTCTTTTTCGGTATCGGTTAAAACTGCCTCGGCGGCGGCTATGCCTGTATAAACCAATTCTTCTACCTCAACACCAACCTGCGAAACACATTTCATCAAGTTTTTCATCGCAGTAGAGGAACCGTGTATTATGTTTGTTTCAACTTCTAAACGTACGCCGGACATACCCACAGGGTCTTTAATGCCTTCTTGTGAATCTACGATGAAATCACGGGGTATAACATGAACAACTTCACGCGTTGAGGGCAGTGAAACAGCCTGAGCCGCCTCGATAACACGGATAACATCCTCTTGTGATATTTCGGATGATTGAGATGGGGATACCGCAACAACACCATGGGAGTTTAAAGTTTCAATATGACTGCCGTTTAAAGAAACAAAGGCTGAAGACACAGACACGCCTGCCATACGTTCGGCGCGTTCTATACTGGACGAGATCGCCTCGACTGCGGCGTCAATATCAATAACATTGCCTTTTTTTATACCTTTTGATACTACACCTCCCGATACACCTATCACCGACACTCTGTTGTCAGTAATCGCAGCTATTGTTGTACTTATTTTAGTGGAACCTACATCAATTCCTGTAATTATTTTTTCTCTGGACATACTATTTTAAAATTCAGTCACACGTGAGGCTACCAAGCCCAACATGTAACTTCAATTATACAATACTATCACTTTATCGTAACGTAAATCTATTTTAGCAATATTTTTACTTTCCAGCACAGCTTTTGCCTGCAACCGCGCAACAATTTTAAGCGAATCTTTTATGTTTGCATCGTGAGGCATATACACGGGAGTAGATTGACCCGCATAAAACATGCTGTATTCCGACTTAAAACTCACACTGCTAACTTGAACCTGTTCTATTTTAGCTTCGCTTATTATTTCCATTGTTATCGGAACAATTTTGCTGTCAACAAACTGACCTATATGAAATGGGGCGTCATAATTCAAATTCGGAAGATCGAAGTAGCTATCTTCTACAAGTCCAAGTACATATCCATCGATATCAATCAGATATTTAGTTTGAGCGCTATCTATTACTATTGCCATTGGAACGCGTTCTTGGATCTGTATGTTTAGTTCGTTAAAGTATTTTTTATATATTTTTATTGTATGGATGCCTAAAAAGTTCTTTTTAAGCGATTCTTCGAGCCCACGTCGATCTAACTTAAAAATGTTTTGGCCAATTACATTTGCGTTTACAACTTTCTCAAAGTCTTCTACATTAACAAATTTTACAACACCGGAATACTTAAATGATTTTATTTTAAAGCGTTGTGAGTTAATAACGGTGGCATTAATAAAATAAATAATAAAACCTATGCCTATTATTGCTAATAAAGTTTTTGTAAAAGGCAAATAACGTCTAAGCAAAAACCGATACTTAGTTTTTCGCATATTTTAAAACCTCGCTGAGTATTAGCTTGGCCGAATCTAAAGAATTACGGGGTCGAAGACTGACATACAAACTTTTGTTGTGTAACATATACTTTATTTTTTCGATAAAAGCTTCGGGAGTTAAATCTCTTTCGGCAAGGATTTCTGCTAAACCTGCGTTTTTTACCATAAACGCGTTCTTATTTTGTTCGTTGTGCGACACCCAAGGAATAGGAATCAACAAAGCAGGTTTTTCTAGAGCTAAAATTTCGCTTATTGTGTGAGCTCCGGATCTACCGACAACTAACGAAGCTCTAAAATAGACTTCGCCAATCTCATCCTCGAATATGAATTTCTTAACAAAATATTTACCGGGAAGTGCGTTTTTAATTTTTTCGTACCAGTTTGTTAGTTGATCAAAAGAGTTATAAACAGAGTAATCTCCACACTGATGAATAATATTACAAAACATCAGCAACTGCGGCAGAGATTCCGCTAAAACAGAGTTTATTTTTATCGATCCGGTTTTTCCGGCTGTTACATATACGTAAGGTAGGTTGTTTTCTGACGAAAATGAATTGGATTTCGAGGCATAGATACTTTCCCGTAACGGTACACCGGTATATATAGTTTTCCCTTTCGGAAAATATTTCTCAGAACCCTTCCATGAGATCATTACTTTTTTAACAAAATGCGAAATTAATCTGTTTGCATATCCGGCCGCGACAGTCTGCTCGTGCGTTATTGATGGAATTCTTAAAACCCAGCCCGCTACCACAACCGGAACCGCCAGATAACCGCCAAAAGATAAAATTACATCCGGATTTATCCCGTACAGGTACTTGAATGCTTGAAACAGACTAAGCGGTGTTTTTAATAAATTTTTTAAATTAAATGACTTGTAAATTTTTCCGGCCTGCAAATCGTAAAAAGGAATGTTTAACGCGGTAATTTCTTTGTATTCTAGCGTATCATTTTTATCGCCGGCTAAAGAATGGCGATGCCCAATCCAATATATATCGATATCAGATTTTTGAGAACGTATTTTATATATTATCGGCAATGCGGAACTGTGATGGCCGCCTATTATTACTAGTTTCACAGATTAATTATACAGGCTTTCTCTAAACGCTGGTGGGGGTCTTGACATTTAGTTTCAATTGATTGTTCTTTGTTAAGAGTGTATATAACCTTGTCTAAGTTACTTGAAAGATACTTTAAAAACTTTTTTTCATTATCTTGCATTTCCTTTACTTCACTCCAATAGTAACCTTTGTCGTAGGTAATTTTTTTATAGTCACGTCTATCGTATACCTTCTCAACTAATCCAAGGTATGTTTTTAAAAGTGAGTTAATGTCTATTTGTTGATTTTGCATAGAATAAAAATATGGAGCTATCGTTTCTTAATAGCCCCATTTTATCACCCGTTAGTGAATGTTTATGCCCTATCCAATATATGTCGATAGCAAGTTTTTGATCGCGTATTTTATGTATTATCGGTAGCGCCTAGCTGTGGTAACCCCCTATTATTACTAGCTTCACAGGATAATTATACAGATTCTGGTAAAATGACATAAATCTCAATGGAAGGAGTGTTGTCATGAATATTTGGCATATTTTAGGTTTGTCAGATCTATTGTATACATGCCCGATTAGACCACGTACAGGAGAGAGCCCTCGTTTTTGGAAAGGTTCTCCTGCACATTCAGGAGTTTTTGCTTATGCGAAGGATATTATTATTCCAGATCCTCGTATTAATCCGTTGCCTGTGTATGCACCTGCAAACGGTCTAGTTACGGAGGTGGTTCAGCATTACACAGAATGGGGACAAGTGCCGTATTATTTGCCATTTCTGAATAAAATTACCGTTCAAACAGCTGTTGGCGGTGAGTTTTATCAGTTATGTCACATTGGTACCAATTCTTGTTCGCACAAAATTGGTGATGCTGTTACACTTGGACAACAAATTGCTACAACAGGTGTGAATGGATACATGACTGATCCGCGCCATATTCATATGATAGTTGGAACTTACACGACTCGAAATAAACTCGGATTCAAAAGTTTGCGGATAAGATGGCATAAAACCACAGTTTAGAAATATTCTGTGGTTTTTTTATATGTTGGTGTGTATTCTAAATAGTTTATTTATAAGCTTTTTCGCTTTTTTCAAAATCCTATAATATACTCTTCGGCAAAGGCTAAAGTATTGATTTGTCTGTAAATCTATTTCCTCGTAAATAGTTTTATTTCTAGTCTGTTCTGCCCATCTATTATCACCGTAAGAAAAATGCCAATATTCTTTTGGATGTGCTACGAAGTTTTGTTCGAGCATCAATTTATTTAAAAGTTGTCTTAATTCTTGAGCTTTTCTAGAGATATTATCTGAAATTAATTGTGGTTCTTGATAGTATTTTTGAAACGGTTCTGACAAATTTATTTCTATTCCGTCAGCATTTGCAAAAGAAACATCAACTGCCCCGCCTGTATTATGTGACGATTTACTTTCATCTGGATTGTTTACAAGACCTGGAATTATGTTCTTTCTGGAATCCCATAAAATTCGTTCCGTCTTTTTAGTTCTGTACGCAGAATCTATTTGTAAAAACAGGTCTGTTGGTAATTTTTCTGCAATAATAGCAAGTTTTTTTGCCACGTCCGCTTGACATAATAATGGATAATCTATTGCTATTCTTTTGGTAATCGGAAGTTCTTTGATTCTATTGGAATATTTAGTTACTCGTACCAAATTTTGTTCATGCACAAAACTATTTTAACAGAAGGTTACGTTTTTTAGACCTTTGCTCTCGAAATATTTACCAACACCCCTATTGCTATCATGCTAAATAGAAGCGAGGATCCTCCGTACGATATCAACGGTAACGGAACACCGGTATAAGGTATCAGTCCCGAATTAGCGGCCATATGAATCAAAAATTGCACGCCCAACCATGTTGCGACACCGGTTGCGACTAGCTTTCCTTCAAACGTACCGGCGGCTTTGGCAACTTCTAGGGCTTTTAGTACTAAAAATAAAAAGGCACCAGATATAACAAACGATCCTATAAAGCCAAATTCCTCACCGATTACCGCAAATATAGAGTCTGTGGAAACTTCAGGTAAATATGTATATTTTTGCCTAGATTGGCCAAAACCTACCCCAAATAACCCTCCGGACCCAAGAGCTATTTTTACCTGCTTAACTTGGTAACCTTCTTCGGTAGATGAAGTTACGTGTGTTTTGTTCATGTACGTCATTAATCTTTCACGTCTATACGGTGAAATTAAAACAAAGGCTATAAATAACAAAGCTAAAACGGGCACTAAGTAAATAAAAGGTTTTAGAGTTTCTCCTGAGGCAACATACATCGCGGATCCTATTACAAAAATTATAATCGCGGTGGACATGTTAGGTTCCAGTAACACCAAAATCGAGTATATTGATGCGTATAAAAGATAGGCCGAAAAAGATTTAACACTCTTTGATAAATGTTTGAACTTGAATGCTAAAAAAAGAACTATTGCTAATTTAGCCAATTCCGATGGTTGAAAGCTTAGTTCACCTATAAAGGGTAGCTTAGGTAAAGGCGAAGGATTAAAAACCAGCCATCTGTTTGCGTTATTAATGCACGGTGCAAAACTTGTTGACATCGTACACGGCAAAAGACCCCACAAAGCTAAAAAAAGTAAAAAAACTAATGTAACTACATACATGACGGAAGACACCCCCACAAGCCTTTTATAAGCAATCTTGGAAAATATTTTAAAACCTAAAAATCCTAAAGCTACCCAACCCAAGTGTAAAATAAAAAACCTATACGGGTTGCCAAAAATATTTTGGGAGTGAGCAATGGATGAGTTATAAATAAATATCAGACCGACAGTTAACAAAAAATAAACTACATATTCAATCTCCCGAGCAGTTTTCATATTTTAAAACAAAGAGATAAAAAAACCTAAAAGTGCAAAAAATATATTGAATATCCAAAACCTAAATGTAACCTTAGTCTCCGGCCATCCAAGTTTTTCAAAGTGATGGTGGATGGGAGCCATCCTAAATATCCTTTTTCCCGTTAATTTTACCGAAATTTGCTGAAGAGGGCTTGTTACACCGTCAATTAAAAATACCATTCCGATTAGTATAAAGGCTACCTCGCGATGCGTTGCTATAGCTAAAACTGCCAGCGTGGCTCCCAAAACGTGCGAGCCAACGTTTCCCATCATAATGCGCGCAGGATAAACATTAAAATATAAAAACGGCAATAAAGCTCCGGCGAAGGTCGCACAAAATCCTGCCAAAGAGTTGTATTCTAAAAAACGGGATATCGCCCAAAAAGTTACAAAACTAAAAAACGCCAATCCTCCTGCCAAACCGTCCAATCCGTCTGTAAAACTAACAGAATTTAATACAACAATGAAAAGCAAGAAAACAAAAATAGGATAAAAAAACCCGATGTGGATGTTTCCCAAAAACGGCATCCACACATAGTCCCATCCCAGCTTAAAATAGACCCAATAAGCCATGAAACCGCCAATCAAACACTGAACAATAAACTTATGGTAAGTTTCAAGACCCGAACCCCTTTCGCTTCCAACTGTATGTGAAATTTCTTTAAATCTTTCCCACGGACGCATTATCATAGAAATAATTTTCGGAAGGTTTCGATACTTAAACCTAAATCGCATATTGTTAAAAATGCCCGGTAAATCCGAATTGTTATAAACCTTCACAAAATCTTCAACCAAACCCAACAGTCCGGCCAAACAGGCAATAAATAACGGCAATAAAGTTTGGGTGCGTGATCTGTTAAAAACGAGGGTAATCACAAATACAGTTAAAACAAATATAAACCCTCCCATGGTCGGGACACCCTGCTTTTCTTGGTGAACGCGACTCACCTCTCCCATTTGTAAACGATAAATAAAATTTATCCAAAACGGATACAGAACAAAAGTAATAAAAAAAGTAATGAAAAATAAAAATAGGTCAAATCTTACTCCTAGATAATCCATATTTAGACTGTACTCGGTCGAACGCGAAGCGTCACCTTGTTATCCTAGCTCCTAAACTAATTAACTTGTCAAAAAAGTTTTCTGAGGGCTCATATAAACTTTTGTAGCCAATAAGTTCGGTTTTACCTTCGGCGGCCAACGCGGCTAAAACTAAAACATTGGCGTATCGCGGGTCTATTATATGCATTTTTTCGGCACGAAGTTTGCTGGGTCCTTCGATTTTGGAAACTGTATCGGGCTCTCCCATTTTTTCAAAATCATATGAGTCCTCGCTTATAACAGGCATAATACCAACTTCCGAAGGTTTAACTACCTCTATATCGGCTC
>CAYZRJ010000024.1:0-9307 GCA_964480825.1 uncultured Candidatus Saccharibacteria bacterium
AATAGAGAATTTTTAACCGGTCTAAGTGATATTTATCAACGTGTTATTATAACCTATAAAATCTACGCTTCTAAAAAACACTCCAGAAGCACTAAAAAAGATTGGATGCCTTTAGAGACTAACGGAAAGACAGTAACGATTCTTCTCGCGTCTAATACGGGTTTGTACGGTGACATTATAAAAAGGACCTTTCAATTATTTGTAGACAATGTTGTTAATTCTAGTTCAGATGTTGTAATAGTAGGTCGTATTGGTAGACAGCTTTTTGAAGCATTGCACTCCAAAAAAGAATTTAAATACTTTGATATGTTAGACAATGGTGTTGACAGAAAGAACTTAACAGAAATATTAAGCTATATACTCCAATATTCTAACGTTATTGTTTATCATGGCTTTTACATAAGTGTTCTTAGTCAGCAAGTTACCAGTACATTTGTCACCGGTAAGATACTGGACTCACAAAAAGACACAGACGTAGAGGAATTAAAATGTCTTATTGAACCGTCTGTTGAAGAAGTAACTGAATTTTTTGAAAAGCAGATTTTGTCGGCTATATTTGAGCAATCTGTGTACGAAGCTAGTTTAAGTAAATTTGCTTCGCGTATGGTAAATCTGGATGTTGCAAATGGAAATATATCCGCCTTAATTAAGAAGAGCAAGTTTATAAAATTAAAAATCAAACATATGGATGATAATTTAAGTCAATTAGAAAGATTGTCCGGCATATCAATGTGGGCGTAATATGGATACTAAAGACGAGTACGCGAAAAATACTCAAAATCTAATAAACGAAGAAATAATGCCTCAAGGTAGAGTAATTGGTATTGACGGGGCCGTTGTGGAGGTGGAATTTTTGCGCGTAAAACCTCGTATTTACGACATGTTGGTGCTAAAAAATGATACTGAAGTTAAACTGCAGGTTCAAAAATCGTCCCGTATTGATTGTTTTTATTGTATCGCGTTGGGTCCGCTTTACAAAATTCACCGCGGTTCCATTGTTATAAACACAGATCAACAGCTTTTGACACCTGTTGGCAATGAAGTACTTGGTCGAGTTATGAACGTTTTTGGTGAAGCCAAGGATGGAAAGGGTCCTATTGTGACTAAAGAATCGCGCCCGATATACCAACCGTCCCCGGACTACGAAGACATTGTTTCTAGTTTAGAAGTTTTGGAGACCGGAATAAAAGTTGTAGATTTATTTGCACCATTGATTAAGGGCGGTAAAACAGGATTATTCGGAGGCTCGGGTGTTGGTAAAACAGTTTTACTTACTGAAATATTACACAACATTATTAACAAGGATAAAGAAAAAAACGTTTCGGTTTTTTGTGGGGTAGGCGAACGAACCAGAGAAGGCCATGAACTTTTGTTAGAACTTGAAAATACTAAGGTTTTACCTTACGTTTCGTTGCTATTTGGTGCTATGGGTGAAAGTTCTTCGGTAAGATTTTTGACTGCTCACGGAGCGGCCAGTGTTGCCGAATACTTTAGAGACTCCGGTAAAAACGTCCTATTTTTTATTGACAATGTATTCCGTTTTGCACAAGCAGGCAATGAGCTTAGTTTGCTAATGAAGACTATTCCCTCTGAGGGCGGCTATCAAGCAACCCTTACTTCAGAAATGGCGTCAATTCATGAAAGATTGGTCACTACAAAAAAAGCATCCATTACAACGATTGAGGCCATATATCTTCCTGCGGACGACATTTTGGACCAAGGCGTGCAGGCTATTTACGACTATTTAAATTCTGCAATTGTTTTGTCCAGAGATATTTATCAAGAAGGAAGATTTCCGGCAATTGATATACTTTCTTCGGGCTCTAGCGCCTTAAACCCCGAAATAGTTACGCCAACTCATTATTATGTATCGGTGCAAGCTCAAAGTTTGTTTAAAACCTCCGAATCTTTAGAGCGTATCGTTCAGTTAGTGGGTGAGGCCGAACTCTCTGATGAAGATCGTATCACTTACCAACGTGTTAAGAAGTTAAAAAACTTTATGACTCAAAGTTTTTATGTCACCGAAGCTCAAACAGGACGTCCCGGTAGTTACGTGCCTTTAGAAAAAACGGTGCAGGATGTTAAGGATATTATGGAAGGTAAGTATGATGATGTAACGGAGGATAAATTTTTATTTATAGGAAGTGCCACAGATATTAAAAAATAACGACAATTTGGCTGTTGCCGGTGACGATTATCTTGAGTTGTTCGTTCGCAGTAGAACTAAGAACTACTTTCAAGGTAAAGTTAAGTCTATTTCGTCTGTAAACCAAACCGGTGAGTTTGACATACTGCCATTGCATGCCAATTTTATCACTTTAGTCACAAAATATTTAATAATGGATAAATCTTTGCCTACAGAAAAGAAAATAGAGTTTGATTCTGCTGTTGTTAGCGTTATAGGGGGGAAAATAGATGTGTACGTTGGGGTTTAGGGTTAAAGCTCGTTTAATGCTACAGAAAATGCAGGTCCCATCGTAGTTGCTATAAAAGCGCTTTTAATCCATTGCGGTTTTGATTTGACAGGTTTTACTTGTTTTAGAGTTTTGTAAATTTCATCGAAGTTTTCGACTAAAGCTTTATCGTCAAAGCTGGCTTTTCCTAAAATGGTGTGTATAACCGCCACATCTTTTTCGGTTTTAATTTCGACTTTACCCTTTTTAACTTGCGCGACAGCTTCTTTTACGTCTTCTGATACTGTTCCGAGCTTTGGGTTTGGCATCATGCCGATAGGTCCCAGAATTTTGGCGACTTTGGCAAGTTTTGACATGAACTTTGGTTCGGCGATTAGTACGTCAAAATCTACTTTGGGTTTAATTTTTCCTTTTTCGATTTTGTCGATGTCCGACTCGGTTAACTCTAGATCGGCGTTCGAAATTTTTTTAGAGGCTAAAACAGCAACTTTTTTGGTTTTGCCCGTACCGTTAGGAAGCACGGTAGTATATCTAATGTTAACGGCACCCTTTTTTTGGTCTATATCTAAGTTAATGTGTAATTCTACCGTTGCGTCAAACTTGGTTTTAGAAGCATTTCTGGCTTTTTTTATGGCTTCAATCAAAGGATAGGTTGTAATGTCTCTATCTTTTATACTTTTTTTGAATTTTTTTGCCGTAAGCATTATTTTTCTATCTCCACACCCATTGCGCGAGCGATGCCACCTACAATTTTTACTGCCTTGTCCATGTCATTTGTATTTAGATCCGGCATTTTAATAGCGGCGATTTCTTCAGCCTGCGCTCTGGTTAATTTTCCTACTTTGTTTTTGTTTGGCACTGCCGAACCTTTTGTTATTTTTAGAGCCTTTTTAATTAAGTGCGATGTAACCGGTGTTTTTGTTATAAAAGTGAATGAACGGTCTTCGTAGACTGTCAAAATAGCAGGTATAACATCATCGCCCATTTTGGCCGTTCGCGCATTAAACTCTTTGCAGAATTCCATAATTGCAACACCGTGTTGTCCTAATGCGGGACCAATCGGAGGTGCAGGATTAGCTTTACCGGCGGCGATTGCCAATTTTACGATAGCTTTTATTTTTTTACCTTTTTTTGTTATAGCCATATCTAGAACGTACTCGGTCGGACGCGAAGCGTCAAATTCGTGAAACTTGGGCGAAATCAAGCTCTACAGGAGTTTCTCGCCCGAAAACCGATACTAAAACTTTAACTTTTCCTTGTTCGTCATTAACCTCGTCAACACGACCCAAAAAGTCGCGGAAAGGACCTTCGTTAATCTTGACGGAATCTCCCACTCCAAATTTTGCTTCAAACTTAGGAGCCTCCATTTTGGCAAACTTCATTAAAGTTTTTACTTCAGACTCCGGAAGTGGGGTAGGGGCTGTACCCATGCCAACAAAGCCTGTTACACCCGGAGTAGATCTTACCACGTACCAAGCGTCATCATCCATTAACATTTGTATCATCAGATATCCCGGAAATAACTTTTCGTCTAAAGATCGTTTTTTGCCGTCTGTAACGACTATTTTTTGTTGCTGGGGTATAAATAATTTAAAAATTCGGTCGGTATAGCCGCCGGCCTCTGCTCTTTGTTTTAAGGTTACTGCCACTTTGTTTTCATGGCCTGAATAGGTATGTACGACATACCACTTAGCGGTTTCAGGAATATCGCTGTTTACAACGATAACTCCGTCCTCTTTTACTATGTGTTCTTCTATTGTTTTTTTGACTTTTTTGTCCGCCATGTTAAAAAATTCACTTAACTAAGATAACTAACAATTCCTTAAATATATAGTCAAATAGACTAACAAACAAGCCCATACCTGCGCTAATAATAATCAACAATGTAGTTAACCTTATCGTTTCTTGCTTTGTTGGCCACCTTGCGGTTTTAAGCTCTGCATATGACTCTTTTATAAAGCTAATAAGCTTGTTCACGAAGGGGATTTTATCATGTTTTTAAGCCGTGGGAAAGGTTTTAGTAAAAAGAAAACCTCCGCGAGTATAATACGGAGGTTTGGATTGCTCACGTTCAGCACGAGTAATAGTTTACGAGAAAATCATTACTCTGTTTGGATCGACGCACTTCGATTTTAAATTGTGCACTGCCCTCGTCAAATCTACCTATAGTTCCACTCGCGACCAAATCGTTTTCTGAAAGTTCGAGCGGAGGTACTTGCGAACCGCATAAATTTGCTATGCCGAGGGACACTTTAATTCCTTTGAAAAGCGCGATGATTAAAGATCTTACGATCTCTGCGTCAGTTTCCAAGAAAATTATGCCGCTATCTTCTGCTAATCCCACGAGGTTTGATACGGCGACGGTTACTTTTTTGTCCTGTTCGGCTCTGTGCAGAATAGCACCTTCTCTCTTTTTTTTCAGACCGTTCAAAATCTGTTTAACGGTGGGTGTTGCTCTATTGCGAGGCATTTGTTTCTCCTTTTCTATTGTTACCGCGTAATATACCGCTTGATGATACAATTGTCTATATGCTTCAGCTTTTGGGTCAATCACCGATACTTTTTATACTATTTGCAGTTATTTTTATGTTAGCTCTAACCATTCACGAATGGGCGCATGCATACACGGCTTATAAATTAGGTGACCCGACAGCAAAATACGCAGGAAGGCTTACATTAAACCCGGCTGTACACTTGGATCTGATGGGCACTATTCTCATTGTTTTAGTCGGAATAGGGTGGGGAAAACCCGTGCCTGTAAATTCATTGAACTTCAAAAATCCAAGACGTGACTCGGCGATAGTTGCTTTTGCCGGTCCGTTTTCAAATATTTTGACTGCAATAGGTATTGCTGTTGCTATTCATCTTTTAAATCTGCACCCCGCAGTAACCTCATTTTTGTATGCGACCATGTTATTTAGTTTGCGTTTAGCGTTTTTTAATTTACTTCCCGTGTTTCCTTTGGATGGGTCTTCGGTTGTTTATGGTTTCTTACCCGTTAGTCTTTTGCGCCAGTGGGAGCAACTACAAAGTTACGGAATATACATCCTATTATTTTTGATCATGACGGGCACAATCGGCTATTTCATTTTTCCGCTATCAGAGTTTTCATTGGTATTACTGGGTTTTTAAATTTTAAATTTTTCAAACACACTTGACTCCTAAAGTTTTATTTTCTACCATTTAATTAGGATGCAAATCCAGATTGCCTGATGTGTTCGTTTCAACTTGGGTCTGAATCACCTCAGTGATTCTCCATTGGTAACCTAAAGGTATGTCTTAAGAGATATATTCGGAGGTTAACCGTATAAAAATGAACGGGGTCTCTGCCTAAGCCTGGCACATCGGGACGTAATCATTATCGTATTTTCGGAAGCCTTCATTTTTTGGAGGCTTCTTTTTTGTATCAACTGCGCCTATAATTTCCTGTATGAAAATATTTGAGGGTAAGATACATGCGGCAAAAATAGATGAGTCTATAAGAAATCGTCTTAAAACTTTAAAGCTAAATAATAGTTTGCTGATAGTTTTAATCGGGGATAATCCTGTTTCATTAAGATACATAAAAGTAAAGATGAAGCTATGCGAAGAATTGGGTATACCGGTTATCCTAGAGCACATAGATTCTAACCTTTCTGACGATGAAATTTTTAGCAAAATTAAAAAAGCATTTGAGGACGATTCAGTTAGTGGAGGACTGATCCAGCTTCCTTTGCCCCGTGAAAGTTTAGAGAAATGCTTGGACCTAATACCATATAAAAAGGATATAGATTTAATTTCGAGTAAAAATAGTGCTCTATATTACCAAAATAGCTTCAACCGTCTACCTCCTGTAGTGAGGGCTTTTAATTATTTTTTTCAAACGGTAGAAAAGGACAAGCACCGTGCTGTAAGAATAAGGATTTTGGGAAATGGTTTTTTAGTCGGAAAACCGTTAAATCAGTTTTTAAAGTCGTTTGAAAACATCACTGTTGATAACGAAAGATTTAATAATGGGGACAAAATAACCTCGGATTTCTTGATTTGTGGTGTCGGTAAACCAAACATGATTCGCGGTCAGGACATTTCTGCAAATTGCAACGTAATAGACTTTGGCACAGTGTTTGTAGACGGAAAAGTTGTAGGTGATTTAGATAAAAACTCGGATTGTAGCCACTTGGGTACAGTGTCTTTTTCACCCGGAGGTATAGGTCCTGTAGTAGTTAGATTTTTAATTCTAAATTTTTTGGATCTTTGCGAAATTTGACAGAATAATTTCAATTAGATACAATTCTGCTACGTTGGAGTTGGTCGAAAGGAGACGTTTGACCACCTTTGCTTTCAAGCATAATACTCCACGATGTGTGTTCTCGTGAGCGATTGGTGTACGTTTATCGCTTTGCGCGTGATCCCGGTGACCGTCAGTTTGAAAGCTTCGACAGCAGATAGGTTTCGTAACATTAAGGCACCTTTGCAAACGTCTCCCAAAGGTGCCTTTCTCTTTAATTAAAGAGAGCCTTTGCAGTATTCCAATAAAACGGGTTATCAAACTTTTCTTTTTCCATTAGCCACCATTCGGCGCCCCAAAAATATAAATCTTTAAATCCGGCTTTTTGCGCGTAATCTATGGTAGATATAAAATCATATCGGGACATTGTTTTTTCTTTTTCATCGCGGCTAAGACTTGCGTTTGACACCGGTCCCCACGGCTCGGCCTGTAATTCGGTAACTATTACTTTTTGATAAGGCACGCGCACTAAATCTGCCTTTATTTTATATGTCCAGTGGGCAAGAGGATATTGAAAGTAGGTAAATTTTCCAAAATAAAGTCCCCAAAAGTCATACCAAATTTTACGGTACATGCTAATACCTAACCGATCTCCAAGTTTATAACTGGGAAACCAAAGGCCGCCTTCTCCGCTGTCTTGAATCAAAATGGGTCGCGCACTATCAAGACCCCGTACTATCTGCACTTCACGCTCTACAACGGATTTTTTTATTGCGATGCACGATCCAAAAGGAAAAAACGGCTCGTTTTCAACTTGCCACATTTTTATCGAGCTGTGACTGCCCAAGGTTTTTACTGCGCGGTCAATATATTCGTAAAGTTCATCATTTCTTAAATCTTCGTATTTAATATCTTTCCACCATTGAGGCTCAAAACATTCGGGATAACGGGGAACTTTGCGGCCGACGGTCATAATTACATTAAGCCCTCTTTTATCAGCTTCTTGTAACTGCCAAACTATGTCAGAAAAATCATAAATATTACGGTTTTTTTCGATATCATCCCAATAGGCAACTAATCTTAAATTTTTAACTTTTAAATCATCCAAGATTTTAATATATACATCTTTCCAGTCTTGCTCAAGTTCACGGGCATACTTGTTGCTAAAATTTACACCGTAGTTTATGTTTTGCTGTGGTTTTGGCTTAGCGTACAAGAAAAATGCTACCGGCACCACAAGAATCACAAAAATAATAAACAAAAAAACGCGAACAATTTTTATCGCCCAAAGCCGATCCAATAAAAGTTTTACTATATCGATCGGTTTTAAAGTTTTTAAAGCCTTTTTGATAATCGTTTTGGCCAAGCTCATTTTAAAATTTTACCATTCCTTAATCTGCCGTTCCTACAAATGTCAGCGTAATAGTTAAAAGATTCCCTCGGTATACGCGCTAAATTATTTTCACGGTCAATATAAACAAGTCCAAATTTTGGCCAATATCCGTGATGCCACTCATAGTTATCGATTAATGACCAATAAAAATAACCTCGCACGTCAGCACCTGTTTCCATAGCGTTGTGGCAAGCAATTAGCATATCTCTGATAAAATCTTTTCTTATTCTGTCGGTTTTGTCTGCTACACCATTTTCGGTAATGTAAATCGGTAACTTCCACTTTTTTAAATACAGCAAAACGTTTTCAAGACCTTTGGGGTTTACCCACCAGCCCAAATCACTTTTAATATCATCAAGATTATTGATTCTTAAGCCCTTTAATCGAGTAGTAAAGTAATAATTTAAACCAATAAAATCGGTATCTCTACAAATTGCATTTAAATTTAAGTCCATATTCATAAATCTGAGCAATTTAGTTACCAACCAGTCAATTGGTGAAAATATACTCGGCGTGTATTCGTACCAGACTATATTTTTAACAATACCAACTTGATGATAAGCACCGACGGATTTAATTGCTTTGTACGCGCGCTTGTGAGCTTTAACGAGGTTATTTTGTACAAACAGTGCAGTTACTAAGTTTTCTTTGTTTGGGGGCCACGTACCGTTAATATACGCCATAGAAGTGTAAACCAAAGGTTCATTTATTGTTATGTATTTATCTATTAAGCTCCCAAATTCTTGCGCGCAGTATTTTGCGTATTTTTCAAAATATTTTATCGTTCGAGTGCTTTGCCACCCGCCCTTTTTAGCGACCCAAATAGGAATAGTAAAATGAAGAAGCGTAACAAACGTTTTCATGTCTCTATCTTTGGCCGCCCTTAAAACTTTTTTGTAGTGCTCGATTTCCTTTTCATCAAATACACCCTCGTTAGGTTGTATTCGCGCCCATTCAATCGAAATTCTAACCGCATTAGAGTTTAGATTCTTGCACAAATCGAAATCTTCTTCGTATCTGTTGTACGAATCGCATCCGATTCCGGATTTTTCTTCGGGATAGTTTGAGTTTTTTTTGGGGTTGTTTTCCCACTCCCACCAGTCTGTATTTTTATTATTTCCTTCTATCTGAAAAGCTGATGTTGCTGTTCCCCAAAGAAAGTCCTTAGGAAATTGATACGTTGTGGGCATATTTTAAAAGTATATACTATTTGTAAATGTCACGTGAAGCTCTAAAAAAACTTACAACAAACGCAATAATGATTATGCCTTTTGTGTTATTTCTTTTTCTACG
>CAYZRJ010000025.1:0-9192 GCA_964480825.1 uncultured Candidatus Saccharibacteria bacterium
GAACTTTTGATAAAAATAATAGTGTGATAGACGTCGGAGGTGGATTTGGACGTCTAGTCCCACTTTTAAAAAGTTTATTCGGAAATATTACTATCTTAGATTATTCACAAAAACTGCTCGATCTGACTAAAGAAAACGCAAGTAAAATAGGTGTAAACGTAAATACAGTACAAGCTGACATTTACGAGATTAAGACAAGTGTTAAAGCGAAGTTTGACTATGCACTTATGATACGGGTATCTCACCACTTAAAGGATTTAGACACCGCATTCAGCCAGATTTACGAGATACTAAATGACGAGGGTGTGTTCGTTGTAGAAATTGCGAACAAAATACATTTCAAGTCCGTAATCGCTAATATTATTAAAGGAAATTTTAGATATTTTAATTGGGACTCTATAAATATTGCAACAAAAGAGGTTACTTTTTTGAATCATCACCCCAAACGCGTAGAAGCTTTGTTAAAAAAGTGCGGTTTTAAGATCGAATCTAAATTATCCGTATCTAACTTTAGATCGCCGTTTATAAAAAAATTGGTACCTATAAAGTTACTTTTAATTGTTGAAAAAAAACTACAAAAAGTTTTGTCCCCTTTTTACTTTGGTCCATCGATTTTTTATAAAGTAATAAAGTAAATTAGAAAAGCTCCGCAAATTTTAACGGAGCTTTTTTTAACAGTCAATGATGGTTATGCGTCTTCCTCATCTTTATCTCGAAAGACAGTTTCTATCTCAATACCGAGATTAAGCATTGCAGCGACGAAGTTGCCGGCGTCCACAGAACTATTAAACTTGAATTCCGCAGTTGTCGCACCTTTATGTACGCGATTAGCCTCAATCTCTCCACCATTTTTCACACTATGTGTCAATACGGTCTCAAGTAAACTTGACCTACCCTCAGCGATATTTCGACATAATATTTATACATTTAGTCATCCTTTCTTTGTTATCGTTGATAATTATTGGAATATACACGGTTGTTCGGAATAAATCCACCGCTTATTTAATGCAGTGCTTCTTTAAGAAAAGGCACAATATTCACCTGTTTAATATTGTTCTGCTCTCCGGTTATCATATTCTTTACAGTTATTGACGAGTCACTTAACTCTGTGTCCCCCAAAATACCCACATAATTGACCCCAAGTTTGTTCGCGTATTCAAGTTTTTTTCTAAGTGAATTTTCATGGGCGTACACCTGCGTAGGAATCAAGGCCTCTCTTAATTTGGTTGCTAAACCGAATGCTTCTGACGGTGATTCTGTTAGCGGCAACAATAAAAATTTAGTTGGTGTCAGTGAGTGTTTGTCTATTAAGTTACGCTCGTTAAGTTGATAAAAAAGTCTTGTCAAACCTAAAGAAATGCCGACACCCGGTAATTTCTCTTCTGTGTAGTACTCGGCTAAATTATCATATCTGCCTCCCGAACAAACGGATCCTATATCCGGGTGCTCAAGCAAAATAGTTTCATACACTGTACCTGTATAGTAATCTAAACCTCGCGCAATTGACAAATCAATTTTCCAATGAGTTTCGGGGATGTTTAAGTATTTAATGTATTTGATTACTTCCTCAAGTTCTTTTACACCGTCGTTAAACAAATCGTTATCTATTTTAAGATCGTACAAACGCTTTATTGTACTTAGTGCGTTTTCGTTTATCGTGAGAAGGCTTGTTAAAGCTGTAATTTGGTCAGTATCTAGCCCTATTTTTTTGAGCTCTTGTACAAAAACGTTCTTTCCCAGTTTTTCAAGTTTATCGATTAAACGCATAACGTCCGAAACACTGTTTTTAATTTCCATATTTTCAACGAAGCCCGACAATATTTTTCTGTTGTTAAGTTTGATACAGAATTTACCTAAACCCAATTTGTTAAAAGTAAAAAATGTTACCGCCAGTATTTCAGCGTCGTTTACCGGTTCTAAAACACCCCTACCTATAATGTCTACGTCGCACTGATAAAATTCTCTAAATCTGCCTTTCTGCGGTTTTTCGCCCCGATAAACTTTACCGATTTGGTACCGTCTAAAGGGAAAAAGTAAATCTTGAAAATGCTGGCTAACGTATCTTGCTAAAGGAACGGTCAGATCAAATCTAAGTGCTTGGTCGCTGTCCCCCTTTTTAAATCTATAGGTTTGTTTAGTTGCCTCTAAGCCCGCTTTGGCTAAAAGTACCTCTGCTTTTTCTATTATTGGGGTATCTAGGGGAACAAAACCAAAGAGCTCATAGCTTTCTTGGATGGTTTTAATCATAGAATTGAAAACAAGCTGTTCGTTAGGAAGAAGTTCCATAAAGCCGGGTAATATTGTGGGTTGTACTAAAGATTTGTTGAACATGTTGCTCTAAATATCATAATTTAAAAATACAAATTAGTCACCTATTAGTTGATAGTATGGCGCGGACATATAAATTTTCCAGAGCAGACTTACTTAGAAACTGAGTTTCGATATGACTTTCGCCAACATCTATACAATTATCCGGATTTTCGTCTATTACTTTAATTCTCAGACTATTTAACTCCTTATAAATCGGGGAACCGATGTCCGGATGAAATAAAAACCATATAGATTGATCTGCATTAATTTCCTTTGCTAGTTTAATGGTATTGTTTATGTTTTTCTCAGTTTCCCAAGGAAAACCTACGATATATGAAGCTACAAGTTTTAACCCTGTATGTTTACAGATTTCAGAAGCCTTTTTAGCTTGTGTGTTTGTCTGTCGTTTATTGATTTTTTGTAAGATACTGCGATCTCCGGACTCGACGCCCAGAAATACAGAGTCACATCCCGCCCGTTTTAATAGTTTGGCCATTTTTACCGTAAAAAAGTTTGCTCTAATGGAGCATCTCCAATTAAATACTAGCTTTCTATTTAGGATACCGTTACAAATACTTTTTACACGTTCCGGATCTACAATAAAAAGATCATCTCCCATCAGTATGTCTTTAGCATTATATTTATTCACCAGAATGTCTAGTTCATCCAAAAGTGATTCAGCAGATCGTGCCCTCCAGCAGTGTTTCCAGTAATTGCTTGTTGAACAAAAAGTACAATTAAATACACAACCCCTGCTACTGACAACTAAAAATTTATTTTTCTTTTGATAAATTGGCATTGTTTTAAGAGAGTCATAGTCCGGCAGTGGAAGTTTTGAAAGATCCTTTATTAAAGATTGATCCCTAGTTTTTATTAATTTCCCGTTACGGATATATGACAAACCGGCTATTTTGGGTAATAAGTGATGATCGTTAATACTAATCAGTAGTTGATAAAGCGTTATTTCTCCTTCTCCTCTGACAATAAAATCAATGTCAGGGTGATTTTTTAAGATAAATTCATCATTAAAGGTCGAGTAAATTCCCCCGACAACTACTTTTATATTTTTGTTTGTTTTTTTAACCAATTCAGCAGACTTTATTGTACCGGTGTAACTTGCAATGATACTGCCTATACCGACTACTTTTGGTTTGTAACAGGTGATTTCCTCAGCTAATTTTTTATAGGGATTACTTAAAGCCGTTAAATCCAACATCTTCACTTGAATACCTTTTGATTTTAAAAAAGAGCTCAAACACAATATTCCTAAAGGAGGGTACGTTTCTAAAACATTAGGGTTTATTTTTTTAAAAGGCGGAGCCACTAATAATATTTTCATATCATTTCTAAAAATATTTTGTAATCAGATTCTTTCTATCCGGTAAATGTTTTCTGACGAACGACACATAATCATTCGCTTTACCTGATTCAATATCCCTCTTAACATAATCGATAAAGCATTTGATGTCCTTGCAATACGGGCTTTTCGCTCCTATGCGCTTATCCGATGAATTATAAGCGATGGCGCGGCACCCGCCACAACAAATATATTTATATTCACAATCCTTGCATTCTTCAATATTGTCAATGTGCAAACCTTTATTTTCGGTTTTATCCAAAATACTCTTAATCTCTTTTAATGAAGTTTCTTTTAGATCGAATGAGGGACCAAAAGCCTTATCTTGTATATTCATGCAGAAACTAACCTCACCCTGAGCAGAAACCTCCACCGCCTCTCCAGATGCCCCGTTGCAATAATAGTATCTTTTTTCGTTAAACATAAGTGGATAAACATAATATTCAACAATATCGATGCTTACGAACAAGAAGTTTTTCTTTTGTAGTTCGTATAACTTTTTATAGATGGGAAACATTGAAGTAATTTTGAGATCTTTTCTTGCTCCCCTGCCCACAGGTACAAGTTCTCCGATATGAACATTTTGAATATTGTTTTCGACAGCGTAATTTATCACATCTTCTAAACCGTATTTTGTTACGTCAGTGAGTGTAACCGCCAAGAATATCTGAACCTTATATTTTTGTAGAAGTTTAATCCGGTTTAAAAGCACAATCAGAAGATCTAAACCACGTGATTTTTTATATGTCTTTTTATCTACAGAATCAAGACTCAATTGTACGGGTATATTGTATTTAGCAAGTAATTTTGCTACGTCCTCTGTGATCATTGTGCCGTTGGTTATTACAACCACTTTTTGTCCTATTTCGTATGAATATTTTAAAATACTACTAATATTTTTATGTAGAAAGGGCTCTCCACCGCTAAGCATAACTGCAGTAGTTCTTACATCTCGAAAGTCTTTGAGAATCTGCTTAATCTTGTCGAGAGTTAAAAAAGATTTGTTGTCGAATGTAGAATTAGCGTAACAGTAGGGACATTTTAAATTACACCGATTGGTAATTTCAAGCCAACCGTAAAAACCTGTACTAACTTTTTTTATTGTTTTGACCTGACTGTTCATTTCTTCTCCGCTTTAATTTTTAAATTAATCTTAGGAAACAAGCCTTCCTCATAGAACTCCTGGCACAGGTAATCCGACTTGTAGAAATTATTGTGCAGTTTATACGATGATGCTCTACATCCTCCCATGCACAGATCGCTTTTTGCACATTTTTGACATACACCCTCGATGTCCTCGTAATTAATTGTCCTCAATTTTACCATGAGTGAGCTTTTCCAGATTTCCTTTAGTTTTTTATCACGAATATTACCTAAAAACATCTCTCTATCCCCAATCAAACCGTCACAAGGGTATACATCTCCATTTGAATCGATTCCCAATATATTAGGAAATGTACATACAAAACCACATCCGTATTCAATTGATTTAAAATCTACGGGTATTACTCCGGGTGAAGATAGAATGCTCAAATACATTAGACTCGGCGTATCAACGCTGGATTTAATATATTTGGAAACGTAATAATTGCAAACTTCTTTAAAAATATTGTTTTTTTCCGAAGTGCTGACATCGTCAGTTGATTTCATCCTGCCGGCAGGAAACAGCGGTATAAGCGCAAAAATATCGGCATTATTTTCGACTGCCAGATCAAGGGATTTCAACACTTCATTTTTGTTATATTTAGATAGTGTAAATGCCCACGCAATTTTAGTATTTTTCAGTATTTTTTTGGCATTTTGAAGTGTTTTTATGGCTTTAGCGTATGTGCCTTTTACTCCTCTAATATAATCGTGGGTTGATCCCACACCATCTATGCTTATTTGAAAAACCTTCATATTTAACTTAGCTATTTTATTAAGATCGGGTATAGTAACGAAACACCCATTTGTACTTGTATACACCGAATATTTATTTTCTGATGCGTACATATATATCTTCAATATATCTTTTCTTAAAAAAGGTTCTCCGCCGCCAAAAAATACTCTTAACGCACCCAATTCTTTAGCTTCATCCAAAAGCTTTTTCATTTCTGTTGTGGAGAGCTCATCTTTATGCGGTACCCCCGCGGCGGCGTAACAATGTTTGCATCTGAGATTGCAAGCTTGTGTAACTCTTATTGAAATTGATTGCAATGGATTAATTCCTAAAAAATCTTCTATTTCTTTATTTGTATTTAATTTCAACACTAGTCCCGTAGACAATCCTTTGGAAATAATCCCGCCTCATATACGGCTTGACAAACAGGATCGGGCATAGTCATATCTCTATAAATATTATAGGCAGAAGCTCTACAGCCACCGGCGCAATAATTTTTATAGATACATTTACTACACGCGCCTTTTAGATCAGAGGGATTAATTTTTCTTATTTCCTTTAAGATTTTGGAGTTGTTCCAGATGTACTCGATACTGTTTTCTCTGATGTTACCCAGGATCATTTCGGGAAAGTTAAAGAAGCCATCGCAAACTGCAACATCTCCGTTTGATTCTACGCCAAGACAGTATGGAAAACTGCAAAGGGCAAATGTTTCGTGAATACCTTGTTCGCGCCATTTTTTCGGAACAAGCGCCGGGGGTATTGTGGTATTATTGGCAAATTTTATTGAACTTTTTTGTTTATCGTATTCTTTAAAAAGTTTTGCGATTGCAGCCACGGTTTCTTTTGGCGTAGGATTTAATGCACTGCCCGCTCTGCCTGATAGAATCAAAAGCATCAACGAATATATATCGGCACCGGATTCTGCAGAAGTCTTAAAAATATCCTGAATCTGTTTATTATTGGCTTTCATCATTACGGAGCCAACTCCGACATTTTTCTTTAGAATTTTACGAGCGCTACCGATCAATTTTAGTGAATTTTTGTAAATCTTTTTACCTCTTATTTGATTATGCGTATTTTCATCACCATCTACACTGATTTGAAACAGCTTAATATCAAGATCCTTCATTTCCCTGAGCATGTCATTTGAAACAAGTTCACCGTTAGTGCTGACCAATATACCCAAACCCTGTTTGTCGGTATATTTTAATAAATCGACCATGTCCGGACGTATAAACGGCTCACCGCCGGTATAAAATATATGTAAAACACCTAGATCGGCGAACTGCTTGATAACTTTTTTAAGCTCGCTCGTCTTTAACTCTTTGTCCAAGGCGCACCCACCATTTGCATAACAGTGAACACAACGTAAATTACATGATTTGGTGACCCGTATTGAAGCGGCAATTAAAGGACTGCTACCAAAAAACTCTTTGATCTGCTCTTTTGTGGAGAGCATCTCAAGTTTCACAGCGAAATACCACCTTCCTCGTGAAGAATCGACACACATTCAACAGTGTCCTGCTCTGCCTTTTTATAGTTTATGCTGTATTTTTTGGCAAGTTTGTCTGCAATACTCTTTACCCGAGTATTACCGTCGCACAATTTCCAGATAAACAGTGCTGTAAGATTTAGTGCTAGACCGTTTTCCAGTAAGGAACCTTTTTCATATTCCCTCCATTCCTGTAGCTGTTTAGGCTTCAATTCTAATATTTTTTTATTTGTTATCTTCATAAATAATACAACCCAAACACTAACCTATTTTCTAAGTATATATTTTAATTGCAGAGCTGCTATTAAAACTAAGCTTTATGCCCGCCGGCTACTGCCTGACGTCTAATTTTTACTACTTTAGGTTTTACATACTTTGTTTTCATTCAAATCACCCCCCCCCCCTTTGAATTATCAAAATAATATCATTTTATAGCTTAATTTCAAAGCCATGCCCACTTACCTCTACCAACTTATTTTTGGATTTATAGTTTATACTAACTACTATATTCTTGTCTTTTGAATTGATCTTTACCACTCCCGCATCGAAAGTATACGCAAATTTCTTATTTATTCTTTTCTTCCAAAATTTTGCGTAATCCTTCATAGCCATATTTTTAATGCCTAGTAGATTGATTTTTGTGAAAATCTTATCGTAGAAAGTATCGGCAATCCTCCCGCTAAAATGTGGATGTCCCATTATATTTACGGGCTCATTTCTAATTATTTGTTGATCTATATACCTTATAAATTCTTGTGCTAATTTGTTTTGCCAAACTTTATCGACAAATGGATCAAAACACGCATCACAGATAAGATAGAAGGGTATTTCTAATACTTTGCTTGTACCTTTACCGCCGTTTAAATTATAAGGAAATCCCCCACTCCCCAATATCAAGTTACTCGAATAACTAAATTTTAGTGTACTTAAAGCTTTACCCAAACTACGTGTATATATACCGCCCGGTGAAGCGTAGCCAACACTACACACCTTGAAAAGTTTATTGATAAAATCATTACACCTTTTAAGGTCCTTCTTATTTGATATGTAATCATCGTAAACTGTATGTAAAAAACCATGATTAGCGAACTCGTTGCCGTAAGTTAATAGTTCTTTGAGATGGTTTGCTCGCATCGGAGTTACAGGCAAAGGCATTGGATTACGATTTTCCATTTCTCCTTTCTCCTCATATTCTTCACCGCCGTCAATATTTATAAAATAGGTCCCCTTAATGTTATGCTTAGCAGTTATTTTTAGAAGTTTTTCAATACCTTTTACATGTACATAATCTACATCTTGTCTAAATAAAAATACTGTGGGTGCTACCCCAGGGTAATACCATAAATGTACATAGGGTATATCAGCTTCACAAAAAGCTAAAAGTAATATTTGTTTTAGAAATCTTAATATTCCGGCGCGATCGTACGGAGCAATTTGTAACGATATTTCCAGATCTTTTATACCACTTTGTACCTCTCTTTGAGTAAATCCGTAAGAATTTAACTGACCGCTCATATTGAAGTTAAATCTGAGCACCTGTTTCTTTATATCTACGACAGAAAATATTTCATCATTGAACGCGGTATGAGTTTTATACTCACCCGCGTATCTTCCGTTAATTCGTCTTAATTTTGTATGAGTGGAAAGAATGTTTACCGTGTCGTTATTTGTGTCCGTGAATGAATTTATTACAGCTGTATTTTTTCCTTTACTTGAACACAAAGATTCGGGTTCATGAATAATGATTATGCCGTTTTGCTTAGCTAGGTCGCAACGATCGTTTACGATTACATTTATTTGAGAGGGATTTATTTGTTTCTCACCCTTAAACTTATACGGGATTTTTTCTTGTTCAAATAATTCTATCCAACCTAATACGCTACTTTTGTGACCATAAAGTGATATCTCGATCATAAAATTGCATTGAATGGGCAGGCCTTCTTAGCTTTCATATAGTCCTTCTTCATTGATTCGTCATATTTTTTTATTACTGTAATGTCTTTTTTAATTCCGAACATTTTTGGAGCAATAATGCTACAAGTGCAACAATTTTCACATTTATCGTAATTTATTGACGGTGTTTTAACCATGTTGATATCATTTATATACCGTTTTTCTTTATAGTCAACATACTCTCCAGTTGAATACACG
>CAYZRJ010000026.1:0-9066 GCA_964480825.1 uncultured Candidatus Saccharibacteria bacterium
AAATCCGATCAAAATTTCGTTGAAGTAGAAATACCGGTAGCAATAGCGATAGGCGAATTGCTTTTAGCATCCGAGATTATCGTGTCAAACCGTATGGACGAGGACTCAGGAGGTCCCGGCAAGGATCGTGAAAGCGCTGAAGATTTAAAACACTACCGTGCAGACGAGATATTTGATGATGATTTCTTGGAAGTTGGTGCAATTCTAACCGACTACCAAAGGACAGAAGTGGAAATTGAGCGGGGTGGATTATTTGGTTTTGGCCGCGTAACGCAAATGAAGGAGTTACCGATAAAAAAATATTATTTTCCAATGGTATTTAGATTTACTAAACGCCAGCCTTATATCCTGGAAGTTTACGGACGTGATCAACTTACTAACGCCCACCGGCTTGCGAAAATGATTAGTGACAAGTTGGGCTATGGAATAACAGTAATTCTCAAAAGAACGTAGCTACCGATAATGGCCGAATATTAAAACTTCGGCCATTTTTTTACTTAATTTCAGTCTGATGTATTATTAACATTATGAAAACAATTTATAAATTAAGCCTATTTTTAATTTTAATACCCCTGTACTTGTTTATTGCTTACGTGGGCCCGTATATTTTCATTGGCTATAAAAACCTAAAAAGTCCTTATTCGAACAATAGATTTATAGTTGAAACAGAAACGACAGACATAGGTATAGAGAAAATTAAGTATGTTGCTCTCGGAGACAGTCTAACGGCAGGAGTTGGAAGCTACAATACTAAAGATACGTTTGTGCACAAATTTGCTGAGAATCTAGCACAAAATAACAATGAAGTTCAAGTGATAAATCTAGGCATATCCGGAGCAAAAACCAATGAGTTAATAAATTTAGAATTAGCAAAGGCTGTAAGCGAGAATCCAGATATAATCACGTTATTAATCGGAATCAACGATATACACAACAAAAGCATGGTCTCAAAATTTAAAGAAAAATATCAACTCATCTTAAACGAATTGTTATCTAAAACTAATTCAGAAATATTCGTATTAACCCTTCCGTATTTGGGATCTAAATATTTAGTACTTCCGCCATATAATTACCTGTTGAACTTTAGAACAAAACAATTTAACGACGCAATCATATCGGTAGTAGATTCAACTAAAAGCGATCGTATACACGTTATAGATCTTTATAAACATTCCTATAATTTAGCCCGTAACGACAAAAAGTATTACTCGTCAGATTTATTTCATCCGTCTGCTTACGGTTATGCACTTTGGGGAAATTTTTGAAATGCTGATTAACGTTTCTGACCCAATTTTTCAGACGGCAGTTTTTTCAATATTGTTTTTTGTCGCTATGTTTGTAACGGTAAAAAGACACCCTTTAGACTTCGAAATACCCACCTCCCTCTCAAATGAGCTAAAAGGTGTGGCTATTTTGATGATAATTTTAGCTCACACGGGCTATGCTTTATCGGTTAATACTAGGTTTTTATTTCCTTTATCAATATTTGCAGGAGTAGGCGTAAATTTATTTTTATTTTTATCAGGCTTTGGGTTAACGAAATCGGCTTTAAAAACAAAACTTACGTGCTTAAAATTTTATAAAAAACGTTTTACGAACATTTACCTTCCTATGTGGGTTGTTGTATCTATATTATTAATTTTAGATCTTGTGCTATTAAATAGAACTTACCCGCTTTCCGAGATCATTAATAGTTATTTTGGTTACTTTCCGGTTGCTGACATATATACAAACCTTGATTCTCCTCTTTGGTATTTTTCGTTTATAGTCTTTTATTATCTAATCTTTCCGTTGTTATTCTCAAGAAAATTTCCACTTTTATCCATAGTTGCGGTTATATTAATAAGTTTATTCGTTGTAAAACTAACCCTTCCTGTTAGCCCCGATGTATTAAACTTGTATAAGTTACACACTATGGCGTTTCCAATGGGCATGTTGTTTGCTGTGTACAGCAGTAAAATCGTTGATATTATAAATAATCTTAAACCCTTGGTCAGATTTTTAATGATTTTGACACTTACTTATATATTTGCCTATACAGCAATAAACTCCGGAGTCGGAAAGGGTATTATGACCGAGCAGAAACTAAGTTTAATTACAACATTGGCTTTGGTTCTTATCTTTATATTAAAGAAATTTCAGTCCCGCTTTTTAATACTAATCGGAATATATTCGTATGAAATATACCTAATTCAGTGGTCTATTATGTACCGACATGACTTTTTATATAAATTTTTACCTGCTTCTTTAGCTACCTTTGCTTACATACTATCTTTTATTTTTTTAGCGTATCTTCTTAAGAAAATTGAGAAAACCATTCATTTTATCTCTAAGTTCTTAGCAAGACCGCGGTTAATGCGCCCGATTAATTGCGGACCTTCAAAGACTATCCCGGTTATTAGTTGAACCAAATCGGCTCCCAAATCCAGTTTCTCTTTAGCGTCCTGCGCATTAAAAACTCCTCCGGTGCCAAAAATAATAATATCTTTACCGTACTTTTCTCTAAAGTATTTGATGTGCATATTTGATCCGGACTGAGTAGGTTTTCCGCTGAAGTTTCCCTTTAAACCTGCAACATCTTTGATCTCTTTTTTATCAAAAACAGAGGTGGTTCTATTTTTTACTAAGTTAGAAAAAATAAATCCGTTTACGCCTAGATTTAGTGCAGTTTTTACCAATTCATCCGACATATCACTGCTTAATTCGTTTGGCATTTTTATAAAAATCGGTTGTTTAATGTTTAAAGTTTTAATTTCTTTTAAAAGGCCGGCAAAATTTTCTTTGGCTGTAAATGAATCAGCCAAACTTATATTCGGACAGCTTATGTTCAGTTCGTAAAACTTAGTATAAGGAGCTGATTCCATTTTTATAATACATGCGACATAGTCATCAATAGCCTTATTAACTGAATTAATTTCTGTGAGGTTGCTACTGCCGACACTGACACCAAAAGTAATATCCTTAAGCTTTGGGTCATTTAATCTTTTTGAAATTATATCTGCCCCGTCACTTTTAAACCCCTTGTTGACAAGTAAAGATTGTGATTTTGGCAATCTTGCAAACATTGGTTTTGTATTACCTGTGTATGGCAGATTAGTAACGGTTCCCACTGTTGAAAACCCAAAACCGATATGAGGAAGAATTTTTAAAAAATGCCCATTATAATCGTATCCCGCGGATAAGCCTATCGGATTTCGAAATTTAATTCCGGAAACTTCTTTTTCCAACAAAGGGTTTTTGTAGTTAAAAGTAAGATCAGTTAATTCTTGAAAAATCTCGTATTTTCCTAAAACTTTTGCGATTTGGGTAAATCCATCGTGTACAGAGTCGGGGTTGATAGAAAATAGAATAGGCTTTAAGAGGTTTTTATAAATAAAGCTCGGTAATTCCGGATTCATGTTTACAATCTAAAAATTTTTCCCAAAAGTCGGGATAATAAATCGTTTCCGCGTACAAAAAACATCCTCTCGATAAAAGTAACGTCTAAAATTAAGCTGGCAACGCTTGCCACCGCGAGCGTCAAAAGTTTTAAACGCGGAAAAACTAAGAACACTCCGAATAAAACCGTTGTAAACGTAATAAATCTGACCAGCTCATCTTTGGAATCACGAAAACTTTTTCTAATAGCGTTTTTAACCCTTACATTGCGTCTGGCAATTAGACCGTCGGAAAATAATAAAATATCGTTAGTATAGTGTTTTCGGGACGAAGCAATTAATTTAAGGGTATTTCTAAATATCTCGATAACGATTGTAAATACCACTATATTTATTGTTATGCCCAAATGGCCGTCGTTTACAAAAGATCTAACCATAAAATCATAATTATTAAACACGGCCTTTAGCGGAATATTTAAGTTAGTAGGTAAGAAAAATAAGTTAGTACTGTCCATCGTTAAAAAGAAAACAAAAAGTATTACTTCAAGTCCGTCAATAAAACCCGTATGAAAAGATTTTTTTACTTTGTTCCACCAAACACTCATATCAATAACTTTTTTGGAATTTCTATTTAAGAATCCGATCAAAAATACCAATGCGGCAGTGAGAAAAATAGTGAATATCGTGACGTCGTTGTACTTGCCGTAATTTTTATATAAAACAATCAAAAGAGTATAAATAATCAGTGAAGTTACGTATGCTAACACCGGAGTCGCGTATAGAATAAACTCGCGGACTACTTCTAAAAACCTAAGCCAAATAAGTTTTAAAAAAGCCAAGAAATCCACCAACGATAGGGACCCCTCAATTAAAAAATCCAAAATCTTACCGGCTTCTTTGCGAAGACCGAAGATTACCAAAATACCAAGTGAAAAAAAGATAACTACTATAACAAATAAAATTACCCAAATAGTGCTCAAAAAAATCGCGAGTGCGCGTGGAAACAAGATACCAAAAGCAATAAATACTCCGGCAATGCCTACGATCCAAACTAAAACGCGGAACGCCGTTTTATTGAAATTTCCATTAGTATTTTTTTGTAGAAAATCAAGTAATGCCATAAGCTCTTTCTATTATACCTCAATTGGCGTTAGTATCTCGTAACCGCCGTCTGTTACTAAAATCGTGTGCTCAAACTGTAAAAACTTTTTACCGTCGGTCATTTTTGTTTCCCATGGCGAAACGTTATGAACATCCGGATCGCCTTCGCAGACTAATGCTTCGACGCAAATTGTCATGCCCGATCTTAAAGTTAAACCTTCATTTTGGTTTCCGTAGCAAGGAATTTCCGGCTGTTCGTGCATTCGTGTACCAATCCCGTGTCCGGCATAATCGCGTAAAACATCAAAACCACGTGACTCAACATATCTCTGCATTGTATGAGCCAAAGTTCCGATTTTAACATTTGGGGCGACCCGTGCCTCGGTATTTTTCAAACCCATCCTGGAAGCGTCAATTAACTTTTCATCTCTTTCTGAAATTTTGCCGACTCCTTTAGCAAACGATGCGTCTACGTGCATGTCTTTATATTTAATTACCGTATCTACAGTTATAACGTCTCCCTCGTTTAAAATGACTCCTTTTTTGGGAAAGCAATGCACCGATTGATTATTAATGCTTACGCAAAGTCCTGTAGGAAACGGCGGTAAGTGTCCCTCGGCTGTGTAATTTTTACAAGCCGGCACCGCGTCATTTTTTGAGCATAGGTTTAAAAACACTGTTTCCAGTTCCCAAACGTCCAAATCGGGTTTAATAATTGAATGTAATTGAGTTAATATCTCTGCAAGCACTTTACCTCCCTCGCGCATAGTTTGTATTTGCTCGTTGGTTTTAATTAACGACATTAACTATCTTTCCCGGCAGATATATAAATTTCTTGATCTCTTTGCCCGTCAAGTATGGTTTTGCGTTCGGTAACCCGTTTATTTTTTGTTTTATTGTCTCTTCGGTGTCCTTTTCGTTAATTTCTATTTGCCCTCTTAATTTGCCGTTTATTTGTACCGGAATTGAAGTTATTTTAACGTCGGCCAAAGTAGGATCAAACACCGGCCATTTTTGTTTGTGCACGCTGTTTTCTTTTTTAAATTCGGTATAGCCGTTTATTTCGTACCAGAGTTCTTCTGTTAAAAACGGTGCAAATGGACCCAAAAGCTTTATAAAATCCATCCAGAGATTTCGGTCAATTTGATCACTGCCCTTTATGTGATTAACAAAAATCATAAACTCACTTATTGCAGTGTTCATCTTTAAATTATCTATCATGGAGGTTACATTTTTTATAAGTCTGTGAAACATTTTCAGCGTATCGGTGTCCGTTTTTACATTTGTTGAAGATTTAATTCTAAAATCATAAACGTTTTTTAATAGCCTGTTTGTGGCTTTGATGCCGCTCTCGTTCCAGGAAAAAGTATCTTCGTAAGGACCTAGAAACGGAATATACATACGTAGCGAATCGGCTCCGAATTTTTCCACCAAATTTATCGGTTCAATTGCATTTCCGCTTGATTTAGACATCTTCTTTCCGTCAGCACCCAACAAAAGACCTCCGTTGATTCTCCATGCATATGGTTCTTGAGTTGGTACTAATTTTTGATCGTATAAAAACCTGTGCCAAAAACGAGAGTACAAAAGATGCATTGTTGTGTGTTCGGCGCCGCCAAAATATCTATCAACAGGTAGCCAATACTTTAATTTTTTTGGGTCAGCAAAGGTGCTGTCGTTTTTAGGATCGATGTATCGCATGTAATACCAGCAGGAACCGGCCCAATTAGGCATGGTGTTTGTTTCGCGTTCCGCAGGTTTTCCGTCTTTATCAGTAGTTGCAACCCACTCTTTATTTTTTGAAAGCGGAGATGATCCATCGCTTGTAGGTGTGTAATCAGGAACATCAGGTAATAACAAGGGAAGAGTTTCATTGACTTCCTCCTGATCGTTTGTGTTACAAACTGCTTCGATACTTCCGTCTTGTTTATGTATAACCGGAATGGGTTCGCCCCAATATCTTTGTCTGGAAAAAACCCAGTCCCTAATACTATATGTAGTTGTGCGATTGCCTAAACCTTTTTCCTTGAGGTAATCCAGCATTTTTTCTTTGGCTGTTTCAACATCCAAACCATTTAATAATTTCGAGTTGATCAATATACCGCCTTCTTCTTGAATTTGCGATACATCGCGTATTTCGGAGGTATCTCCGTCAGGGCCTATTACAACTCTTAGTATGTCTATGCCAAATTGTGTAGCAAACTCAAAATCTCTTCGGTCATGACCCGGAACTCCCATCACAGCTCCCGCACCATAATTCATTAGTACATAATCAGCTATAAAAATGGGAATATTGTTTCCGGATTCATCCACAGAATTTTTTGCAGTCACACCCTTTAGTTTAATTCCCGTTTTAATTCTTGACAAAGCACGTTGTAAATCTGATTGATCTTTTGTTACGTCAATGTATTTTAAAACTTCATCTTTGTTGGTTACTTTATCTAGCAATTTAAGAACAGCAGGATGTTCCGGAGCCAGAACTAAAAAAGTAACGCCAAAAAGTGTATCCGGTCTTGTTGTAAAAACATCAATAATTTCTTCTTCAACTGTAAAACTAATTGTGGCACCGATTTTTCTACCAATCCAGTTTCGTTGCGCGCTTTTTATTGCTTCCGGAAAATCTACTTCGCCCAGCCCGTCTAGAAGTTGATCGGCATATTTAGTAATCTTTAAAACCCATTGTTTTATGTTTTTTTTAACAACGGGGTATTCACCACGTTCAGAAATTTTATTTCCGGCTTTATCGGTTAGTACCTCTTCGTCGGATAAAACGGTTTTTAACTGCTCGCACCACCAAATTGGCATTTCTTTGTATTCAGCAAGACCTGCTTCGAAAAACTTTAAAAATATCCACTGTGTCCACTTGTAATAATTGGGATCGGAAGTGTCTATAACGCGATTCCAATCTACTCCGTAACCCATTTGCTTTATTGATTCTTTGTAGTGCAGTACCGTGTCAGAGATAAGCTTGGCGGGGTGTACTCCGGTTTTTATAGCATAGTTTTCGGCGGGTAATCCGAATGAATCCCAACCAATGGGGAACATGACATTAAATCCCCTCATTCTTAGGTATCTTGAGTAAATGTCAGGTACCGTAAAACGCATCATGTGGCCCGCGTGGAGAGCTTTTCCAGAAGGATAGGGTAATTCAGCTAAAATATACCTTTTAGGCTTAGGATCAAAGTCTACGGCTTCATAAAGGTTATTTTTATACCATAGATCACTCCATTTAGATTCAATTGTTTTAGGATCGTAATTGCTCATAAATAGTCGTTGATAACTATATGATTTTAGTATATATTAGCCCACATGGCAAAGAAAAAGGGGAACCGAATACTAATAGCTCTCGAATGCACCGAAACGGGCATGAGATCTTATATAACCCAAAAAAACCGTATAAACTCAGCCGAGAAGGTTCAGTTGAAGAAATACAACCCCAAACTTAGGAAACACACACTACACAAAGAGATCCAAAGGTTAAAGTAACCTCCAATAATGCTACAATATACACTGACAATTTCTATGAATAAAGGTATTTTATACATTATTTCAACGCCGATCGGAAATCTTAAAGATATTACACTTAGATCGTTAGAGGTATTAAAAGCTGTCGCGGCAGTACTCTCTGAAGATACCCGTGAAACTCAAAAAATATTTAAAGAATACAAAATAAACAAACCGCAGATATCTTACCGCGATCAAAACCACGACCGGGTTTTTGCACACATAGTTTCATTGCTGTCTTCGGGTAATAATTTAGCTTTGGTTTCGGACAGCGGAACCCCATTGATATCAGATCCCGGCTTTAAACTTGTCCGAGATATTTTAGAGGCTGGTTATGAGGTCGTGTCGCTTCCGGGGCCATCGGCGGTAATTGCGGCTCTAACCGTTTCGGGATTGCCTACAGATAAATTTACATTTTTAGGTTTTTTACCTAGAACTGCCGGTGCGCGATTGCAGTTAATAAAGGAAAACGGAGTTTTGGATAATACATTGGTGTTTTTTGAGTCTCCCTTTAGAGTGCAGAAACTTTTAAGCGAAGTTCTATCCGCTTTAGGAAACAGAAAATGCGCCGTAGTTGCAGAACTTACAAAAACATACGAAAGAGTTTATCGGGGCACGGTGGATGAAGTTTTAGAAAAATTAGACGCTGAAAAAGTGCGTGGTGAGTTTGTAGTACTTATAGCAAAAGAGGGTCCATAAATGAATGAGCTCAATGAAATTCAAGAAAAACGTCATCTTGACGAGGTTATAAATAAGATCACGGACGCAAAAAACGTACTTAGAAGTAAATTAACATCGATTGGCGGTGAAAATCTGGAAAGATTAAAAGACCTCAAAGCTGATCCCGAAACCGGAACGGATTTTCAGATGCTTTTGGACCAACTTCACGAGAAAAATGAGTCGTATGGCTTAAAAGAAAAGTATCAACGCCTTGAGGAATACGAATTTTTAACCGGTAACCCATATTTTGCGCGAATTGACATAAAAGAGGGTGAGGACGCACCGGAACAGTTATACATAGGTAAATTTGGTTACACAGAAAGGGTTCCGGTTGTTACAGATTGGCGGGCGAGTGTCGCATCTA
>CAYZRJ010000027.1:0-8826 GCA_964480825.1 uncultured Candidatus Saccharibacteria bacterium
GGTTTTAACACGACCGTAAAAACGAACGGCGCGTAATCTTAAGGCTATCCTGTTCTTGTGATTATGTAAGTAAAAAGGCTGTTAATAGCACCTTGCAACATGCTGACCAAGCCGGCAGGACTTATATCCACACCTATTAATTTTCCGACAACCGATAAAATGCCGCCTACAAGTATTATCGCAAACAAACCGATTAACGCGTATTGCCACGTAGAGATAGCGCCCGCGTAACCCTTGGGATCACCCAGGGCCATAGAAAGTTTTATCGCTCCGTATCCAACCATCGCGATAAATATTAACCCGGCCACTACTACAGCTATTGTTATTAACCTCTCTAATATACAGGCGAAAGCCGCGGGATCCGGAGCTTCATTGCCATCAACAGAACAGCCGGCGGCGAATGTAAAAGCAAAATTTGAGCCTAATAAAAGATATAAAAAAGATTTTTTGTACATACTAGTTAAAGATACTCGCTCCCAAAGCTTTAAATACTATACTTCTTATTGCAACTGCCAATAGCGTTACACCAAAAGCGGAGGCACTGTATAAAGCGGCGTGTTGAGCTTTTTCGATAGATTTTGGGTCGCCCTGAGATGTCATGAACTGAATAAAAGCGTAAGCCAAGGTTATAAAAGAAATGCTAAACGCCGCCGCAATTAATACATTTGCTATAGCTGTTGCAACGCCTTCAAACGTACCAAGACCCTCTTGTGGCCGAAAGCTGGAACCCATTGAGTTATATACTTTGTTTAGTTCATTAAACATAATTATCTTTTAACTTCAGAAGGTTACAGAACCCCCCAATATCTGCACTATTATCATGCGCAATATCAATCCCGACATTATGATAAAAACTGTGCCTATAATTGCCGCCGTTAAATCTTCTTGGCCGGTTTTCGCTAATTGCGGGTTACCTTCGCTGGTCATAAGCTCGTAACCTCCTTTAATTATCATGAGGACGCCTACAAGGAGCGCGGCGGGAAATAAAACGTTATAGATAAGTCCTATTAGTTTTGGCAAGGATTTTATTTTCGGGCCGTCGTAAGGAACTTGTATTACTTCTGCACATAGGGGATCAACTTCGCACACTCCTTCGTTACATGACCAACCGCTACCGCATTTGGGATCACCGCAACCGGTCATGGTACAAGCACCCCCTGGGGGAGTTGGGGTTGGAGTAGGAACGGGAATTACAGCAGTACAATTATCGTCCGGAACAGTACAGCTCGGGTTAAGTCCCACTATCCCACACCTTAGTTTAACCCCACAGCAGGCGCCCGGTGTACAAGAGACAGGGGTTGGGGTTGGCGTTGGAGTTGGAGTGTAGTTCGCACATGCGGTAGACGGAAGAGTACAGGCCGTGCCGCTTGTTGTCACCACACACATTAATCCGACCCCACAACAAAGAGTTGGAGTGCAAGAGGGATTGGGGGTTGGGGTTGGCGTTGGAGTTGGGGTTGGCGTTGGAGTTGGGGTACTACACTGATTTGAAGAGTCAGTTTCGCAAAAAAAACCTGCTTGACCACGTAATACACATATAAGTCCGGTGGGACATCCGCTGTTACACCCTGCCTGCGATACCGGACAATATAGGGCAAAAGCCCTGTCGGCTAAAAAAAACGAAAAAACAAAAAAAGTAATTGTTAAAATTAAACGTTTCTTCACCCCCCAATTATCTTTTGTTACAGCCTCTAAGTCAACTGATTACGTGTGCTCACGGAGCTACTGCTATAATAAACCCAGTGCCCAAACCAAACCCTAAAAATACTTTTCTTAAAATAGCACTAGTAGCTGTAATATTTCTGTCTTTAACTATTTCTTCAAAAGCTGATAGTTGCGGCGAAGACTTAGATTGTATAGAAAAACAAAAAGCAAGCGTTACAAAGGATCTGGCTTCTGTGCAAAACGATCTCAAATCAGTATCCGAACGCATAAAAAAATATGGTTCACAGCTAACAGTCACTCAAGCAGAAATTAACCAACTAAACGCCGACATTAAAAAAATCGAAGACCAGCTAACTGAGATAGGTAAAAAGTTAGACGATCGCAAAGCAAAATTAACCGACAAAATAAACTTACGAAACTACTTAGTTCGAAACTACTTAAAACGCACTCAGTTAAACGCGGTCGAATTGTTTTTTGCAGAATCTATAAACAACCTTGGTTTATCGGGATTTGAATTTTCTTACTTATCCCAAGGTTTAAACAAGGCGGCCAGCGACGAAACTATAAAACTAATTCAGGGGCTAAACGCAGATATTCATGGATTCGAAAAAGACAAGGCCGAAGCCGAAAGTATACAAAAAAGTTTGGTAGCTGAACAAAATAAATTATTAGCAATGAAAGCAGACTTAGATGCTAAAGCCGCTAAGGCTAAAAAAGAAGAGGCAGACTTAAATAAAAAAGAGGCTTCTTTGTCGCAACGACTCGCTGATTTAAACGCAAAACAGCAAGAAATATTAAGACAAAAAAGTGGTGACGAAAACGGATCGGTCGGAGACTACACCCCTCCGACAGTGTCTACCCCCAACCCACCGGATTCGTTGGGCAGACCTGCTTTTGCTGCATTTAGTTACGGTGCTTATACTCACTACAACGGCATGAGTCAATATGGAGCACAAGCTCGCGCAAAAGACGGACAGGACTACAAAAAAATACTTAAATTTTATTACCCTAACTTAAAACTAGAAGAAGATTATGATGAACCAGACAAGATTAGAGTAAAAGGGTCTGGCGCGGCTTGTAATGGTAGTAATAAAAACTATGACGAAACAATAGATTTTAGTACATACATGAAACGGATATATGAAATGCCGGCAAGTTGGCAGAAAGAAGCTTTAAAAGCCCAAGCTGTCGCAGCACGTACGTACGCTATTCGAGTTAGCAAAAGTAAAGGGTATATTGAACCGAACCAAAGTAATCAAGTGTATAAAAACTGCGACAATGCCTCGGGCTGGGTAAACGCCGTAAAAGATACCGAAAACACAGTTCTCTTATCAAACGACAACCTTGCTCTAACTGAATACTCCTCAACGACCGGTGGTTATATTAACAACGTAGGCTGGGACGCTCCGGATGGAATTAATGGATGGAAAGACGGAAACGCGTACGAGAAAGGATCGCCGTGGTTCTATAAAGCGTGGTACACAAAAAGCTACAACTCAAACGATAATTGTGGCAGGCCCCACCCGTGGCTAAGTGAAAAAGAAATGGCAGATATCTTAAACGCATGGGTTGTGTGGAGAAAAGGCTCGGGCGAAGATAAAAGCCATATTACGCCCGTGACAACTAGTTGTTGGGGAGGGGATCCATACTCGCTGGATGAAATGGCGGACAAAGCAGACAAATACGATGAAAAAAGGTATTCATCAGTGAGCTCTATAAAAGCTGACATTAACAGTGGTGGCTATACATCTCAAGTAAAAATTGAGACCAACAAAGGTACTGTTACTATCCCTGGTGCGGAATTTAAAACAGTTTATAACCTAAGAGCCCCCGGATACGTTTCTATAAAAAGTAGGTTGTTTGATTTAGAAAAGAGAAATTAGCCCCACCGTCGCGACAGCAATTGCACTTTAAGCCGTCACGCCGTAAAATAAACCCATATGACAATACTTTCGGCATTCGCTCACAATCCAAGAAATATGTACTACAACGGCGAGGACGAAGATGAAAAGATACTCTATTTATTACGTAGAAGCCACATCACAAATTTGGGGTGGCAAATAATGGTTGTGGTGATGTGCGTTGCACCGTTTTTTTTCACTCCCTATCTGCGGGCGCTTAAAATCTACGGGCAAGCCCTGTTACAACCGAGCTACATTTTGATTCTCCTGCTCTCGTGGTATTTAATGGTCTTTGGATTCGCGCTTTTCAGATTTTTCAATTGGTTTTTTAACGTCTATATAATCTCGAACAAAAAAATAATCGACTTTGACTTTTACGGCCTCACTTACAAAAATATTTCTGACACCACTTTGACAAATGTCCAAGACGTGACTGCAAAAATTAGCGGCCCGTTTAATATGATTTTTAACATTGGGGATGTTGTTGTTCAAACAGCCGCCGAAAACAGAGAATTTGATTTCGCGCAGGTAGACGATCCCGGAAAAATCAGAGATATTATTTCGGATTTAGTTGCGGATCTCAAATGAACTTAACTCAAACAATCAGTCTAACCCAGTCGTATATGTACTTTATACAAATGCTCGTTCTTATTTTACAGACAATTTACGTTTTATTTGCTTTTATGTTAACCAGACAAATTAAACTGATGAACAGAAATTTTCAAACACCGCTTGCCCCCTTATTTTCACTTTTGGCTCTTATACACTTTCTTGTTAGCTTAAGCGTACTGGCGATATCAGTTATTTCTTTTTAAATGTTAAAAAAACTTAGAGTGAAAACTCAATATCTTAACCCGACTTTACCTACAAATGTTCCTGCGTTTGCCAAAGCTATGTCCATTGAACCAGAAAGCGAAAACGTAGCGCTAAAACGCGGCACCATTTATACGATTTTTAACGTAAGCGGTGGAGCCGGATATGACACGGACTTGGTTTCAAAAGTTGCTCACGACATACTTCATGATTCATATTTTCAATCAGATAATATATCTCCTATCCAATCTTTGGAAAAAGCAATTTCAGAAGTAAAAGACAAAATAATCCACATGACCAACGAGAGTATTCACGCTGACGAACCTCCGGCCGAATTTAACATTATCGCTGGTGTTTTGTGGGGAAATGTTATGTATGTTGTTCAGTACGGTACCACGCAGTGTTATCTTGTCCGTGAGGGCAATATGAATCCCATCAGCACGATTTCGGAGGGCACTTACTCGGCGGCTTCGGGAGTCGTAAAAGACGGTGACGTCATAATCTTTTGCTCTCAAGAGTTTGGTAAAAAATATCCGCCGGATAAACTTTTAGGTATGTCTATCGGCGAACAAGAACTACTGCCGGACGAAACGTGCATTTTGATTAAATTTAGCGTCGACACAACTTTTTCGCCAAACGAAACAATTGATTTCGGCTTACCCGATCTACCGCGTAAAAAAGAAACTCCGAAACTATTAAAGTCTTTGTCCAAGATGTTCGTCAAATTAAAAACGATAAAACCGGTGAATTCAATTGGTTATTCTATGAAAAGCGCAAGCGTAAAATTAAAACGGAGAAAATTTATTTTAACTCCAAACATGTTAACTGTTTTAATTATTCTGGCACTAGCGATATCAATATTTTTCACACTAAAGCACAAAGGAAAAAGTTCAACTGAAATCGTCGGGCAAGACGACCGAGACGCTCCGACTCCTGTTGTTGAGGGGGTAGCGAAAGTTAGCTACTCACAAGACGAAGAGGTTTTTTACGACATTAAAATTGCTGACACCGAAGCGAATCCAAACGGACTGGCCGTATTCGGCAACACTGTTGTAGTAACCGACAGTCAGACCGGAAAAATATTCGTTTCTGATCAGATAACCGCGAAGTTTGACGTCGAAACAACTACAGCTGTGGGAATAAAAAACATATTGAACATCAAAGGCAAGCTGGGATTTACGGATGATGAGGGGTACAAAGTATACGATCTTGCCGATAAAAAGATTGTTGAAAACTACAAACAATCCGGTTTAGGGATCACCTCGGCTTACCTTGATTACGTTTATTCAATCGTCGGCGATAAATTAAATAAATATTCTAAAAAAGATACAGTCGTTCTCGAAGAATCGTTGTGGGGACAATCTGATGGTTTTCAGAATGCTAAATCAATGGCCATTGCTTACAGCATCTACATACTGACAAAAGACGGCACTGTCGAAAGTTACGCCGGCGGAATAAAAGAAGCACTTACGGTAACCGGTCTTAATAATCCTTCGCAAATTATAGCTGATATCGATTTTGATAATATTTACGTCGCGGACAATGGCAACGGGCGTGTCGTGATTTTTAATACTAAAGGAAATTTTGTAAAAGAGTACAAACCAAAAAAAGACGGGGCTTGGGCCGACATGCGTTCGATCGGTATCTCACCGAACGAGAAAATCCTTTTTGTGCTTAGCGGAAGCAGGGTGTTTAAAGTCGAAATGTGACGCGGCCCCAAGTAGATTGTTGACCAACCCACGCTTAAAACGTACAATACCTCGGTCAGTAGAAGTTATGTTTAAGCCCATAGCAACATGATTGAAAACCTACAAAAATCAGTTTGCTACAGGTGCGGTACAAGTCTGGAGGGTGCAAAGCTTGTAACGATAACCGAAGCGCCTATAGCGCTTGTTGCCCACGCTGTATGCGTTATTTGCAAAGCAGAGAGCATGATAACCATAACTCCAACCGGAAGCGGTGTGGTGCCGGTACAATCTGATTTGACCGGAGAAGAATTTAAAAAATTTATAGGAGTGAAGGCAGTAAGTTACGACGAACTGCTGGACATACACCTAGCATTAAAAAAGAAAAACATATGGAGCTTATTGGTGAAAAAAGACAAAAAATCGGAAAAGCAGTCAAAAGCCTAAGAAAAATAGGGCTAATCCCTGCAGTTATCTTCGGGAACGAAATTGAACCCGATTCAATCGTTTTAAACCGAATGGCTTTCGCAAAACTATTTAGCAAGGCTGGCGAAACTTCGTTGATAGATTTAAAAATTGAGGGTAAATCGTACAAAGTACTCATCAATGATGTTCAGTTTGACCCCGTCTCTGACAAAATTATTCACGCAGGATTTTACAAACCGAATTTAAAAGAAAAAACTGAAGTACATATACCGGTAAAGGTAATCGGTGAAGAAGCTAACCCACTTATCAAATCCGGAGAGGGTGTTGCGCTACAACTTATGAACGAAATTTTAGTACGCGCTTTGCCGGGCGACTTACCCGAAGCATTTGTAATCGATGTGTCGCTATTAACTAAAGTCGGGAATGGTGTAACTGTCGGTGAATTATCGTTTGATAAATCAAAGGTAGAAATCATACATTTAGACGCAGACGAACTGGTTGTAAAACTGGACAATGCTGTAATGGCTCAAACAGCAGAGGATACGGCCGCAGAAGCTCTATCGGAGCAAGAGGCTATCGAAAAACTTGAGGCTTTAAAAGAAAAGAAACCTGAAGACGAAACTGTTGAAACCGAAGAAAAAGAAAAAAAATAGCCCCGCGAAAATTATTTTCCGCGAGGCTAAAGTTACTGTCAGCTGACTAAACGAACCCGAAAAGCGCGATCCATAATATGGCTTCACCGGCTTGAATATCCAAGCGATCCCAAGGTATATGCCACTGCGTAGGAATTTGGGTAGCATCCTGTCGCATTTGGATGGGACCTGCCGGACCTTCTTCTTGACGTAAGCTGATAATATACGCGGCCAAGATCGCGGCAATCAAAAAGCTTAACAGTGGCCAATTTTGTAAAGTGAACAAATTTCGGCCCGCCAGCACTCTTAACATTACGTACACCATTATGCCGGCCTGAGAACGAAGCAGGGATCCAATCTTTTCTCCATCAGTTTTAAGCCGCCTCGTTTTATTACCAAGTTCGCGCGTCGAGATAGCCAAACTACCCAGTAATATTGCGTAGATAATTAGACTAAGCCATATCTTACTAAACTCTCCGTTTGACGCTACAATAATTATCTGCCACAAAGAAAGCACCGAGGCGTCCGGGATATTGAATGCTATTTGTATAGCTCCCAGACTGCCAAACAGCATGGCTGATCCCGCAACAATCTTCAGAAAACTGCTAAGCGGTGTGAAATCTTTACCGCTGTCATAACAAACAAAGGCCACAAATCCAAGCGAGACGGTAATTACTACCCACGAAAAGAACCTCGGTTGTACCCATGTTTGAAACTTAACACTGAAAAAAGGGGTAGCCATAATTAAGCCGGCCGCAAGTATTGCCACTACGGCATCAAGCGTTTGACCGCGCTGTTTTGCATCGCGAAAGTTTGCCCACATTGAAACTACAATGGCTATGGTAATGAACCATTGCAGAACGCGAAGCCCAGACGCCCCCGGAATATCCAAAGGTTGTGACTGCGGAGCGGGAGGAATCACTTCTGTGGTTACAGTTTGGACGACCGTAGTGGAATCGCCGAAAAAAAGACTGTAGACCAGGGCTACTGCGAACAGACCAAGAAGAACCCACAACCCCCACTCGCGTGTGTTGATCGACGGTCTTTTAAACTTAAACCAAGTTTTCGCAGGTTTTTCCTCGATACTTACGGGCCCGCCCTCTAGTTCATAGTCTGTCTCATCTTCTGCTTCCCCGTCACTTTCGCTATCCGTTTCCCCAAACTCATCTATTGCTTTTGTGAGCAGATCGGCAACAAGTGACGGTCGGTATCTTCTTTGCAAAGCAGTCTGCAAAACAGTTTCCGTGCGGTCATACCCAATAGCAGCTACGGTACTGAGAACCACAGCCTTTATAGGTGCGAAGGTAACGGCCGTGATGTCCGGATCCGCTTTTTTTGCCCGTGCAACGTATTTAGAGTAGAGATCGAGAGCACGTTGGTTACCGCTGACTTGTGCAGATGTGACCGGCGCACTTTTGCGACGAAAAATTGATGGACGCGTTTTCCACGCACTTAAAATACTCATGTGATTATCTCCTTTTTCAGCTAATTTGCTGGTAGTGAATTTTACTCTATAGGATAAGTATAAGTCAAATCGGACAAAACGCTATTTTGGCCACGCACTATCAGCCAAATCTCTAATAACGCCCTCGTCGTCTTTTCTCACAAACTCGGGTAATTCTTGCCACACCGCCTCGGTAACAAAAGGCATAAACGGGTGCAGTAATTTTAAACAAGAAGAAAAAATTTCGAAAAAAACTGGCA
>CAYZRJ010000028.1:0-8772 GCA_964480825.1 uncultured Candidatus Saccharibacteria bacterium
GGCCGTGAGATTTGTTTTTCGTATGTAGTCAAGAATTGAAGTTTTACCATGATCAACATGGCCCATTATGGTTACGATCGGCGGTCTATTGTTTGTGTTATTTCCTTTCAGCATATTTAGCGCTCCGGCGCGGGATGTAATCGTCATTCCACTGCTTCGGCTGGATCTTCCTCGGTAACTTCAGCGACAAGCGGTTCCTTCGTTTTTTTCGGAGCTGTTTTTTTGATTGCCGCATCCCAAACACCCACTATTTTTTTCTTTATTTCTTCTTCTTTAGCTTCCGCAATTTCTTCTTCGGTGTTAAATACTCCGGCAGAACCCTTAATATCAATCCTCCACTTTGTTAGTTTATTTGCAAGTCTTGCGTTTTGTCCCTCTTTACCGATGGCTAAACTTTGTTGATCTTCAGGAACTGACACAATTGCTCTGTTATTTTCTTTGTCTAATTCAACATCGGTAACTTTTGCCGGAGCAAGTGAAGATGCTATAAATTTTTCGATGTTTGACGAGTAAGGAATAATGTCTATCTTTTCTCCAAAGAGTTCAGAGATTATTGATTGAACTCGCACACCTTTTTGACCAACACAGCTTCCTACAGGATCAACTTTCTCGTCACGGGAAGATACTGCCATTTTTGTTCTAGCACCTGCTTCACGGGCAATTGCCTCAATGGTAACCACTCCGGATGCTATTTCAGGAACTTCTTGCTCAAATAATCTTTTAACAAAATCCGGATCAGAGCGGCTTACAATTATTTCGGTTCCTTTTGGACCCTCGTGCACGTCCTTAACTAAAACTTTAAGTCTTTGATTCATTCGATATAGTTCGTTTTGTACTTGTTCTGATTGAGGCATTACGCCGGAGGCATGATTTTTACCAAGGTCAACGGTAATCAAGTTGCCATCAACTCTAAATACCTGAGCTAAAACTATTTGACCAATTTTGGCTTTAAATTCTTCGAAGATTACACCTTTTTCGATTTCACGAATTTTTTGTAATATAACTTGTTTTGCTGTTTGGGCTGCTATACGGCCAAAACCGGCCGGTGTAACATCTTTTTTATCTATTAAAATACGAACTTCTCCGGAGTCGGGATCTAAATCAACCTCGATTATTTCGAGTTCGACCTCTTCTCCTGCTTCTTTACGGTCTTTTTTGTACGCAGTTGCAAGAGCCGTTCTCACGGAGTCTAAAACACTAGACACGGAAATTCCGCGTTCTGTTGCGACTTGGTTTAATGCTGCACTAAATTCTGACATTGCCATGTTATTTTATCGTGACTTTCTAACTAAAAAGGCGGGTAAAACCCACCTCAAATCAATTACTGTAACCTACGCAGAATATTACTATATTTTGGTAGATATTGCTAGTGGGAAAAGAAACAGGCACCTTCTTGGGTAAGAGGATGCCTGCGTTGCTGAAATTCCCATTTATAGAGTCATCTCGAGTACTTCGATATTCTTGTAGACTGATGGAACTTCAAAACCCTTCGGTACTTTCCACTCCATACCAACGGTGTGGCGGTGAACTGTACCGGCATATTCCTCGAGCTGGACATCTTCGTCCGTAAGAAGCGGAAAGTCTTTGCGCGCTTCACGAAGGAAATCGATGAACATCTGCAGTGTATTGCCGGCCCTTTTGGTACGAATCAAACAGTGGTTAGATTCGGATGCAAAAGATTTGACCACTTCACGCTTTGTGTTGCGAAGGATGCGCGGTGTCATCGTATTTTCCCATTTGGAAAAGCAACTGTACGAAGTAGGCACGCAGCTTGGATCCTTGATCACGATTTCCAATCCCCAAATATGCTTAATGAACATACTGTCGTATTGAACTACTTCTACATCACGTGGCTGAATAAAAGGAAAGTCCTTTTTCAGCTCCCTATAAAGTATCTTGATGTTGGCCATGGTGCTTGAGTATGTGTCAGCGTTAACCGAAGCACGGCTCAATTCCTTGCTAAATACCTTTGTAATGCGCATGAAAGAGATCCTCCAAATATGATTGTTGGGTTGGTTTATTGCGTAATTATAGTGTAAAAGACTAAAAATGTCAATTACTACAGGATAACGCGCCAAATAGTACTAGAGGTTGACTATAAATTGGTTAAGCTTTATAATCCAAGCATCTTATATAAAGGAGAGTAAAATGAAGAGCTATCTTCTTACCGAAGAAGTCGTAAAACAAGCGGTGAGTCTTGCAAAAGTGGTATTTTTAGAGGCCGAGACCAGGCGTCTTGTAAGACTGCCTTCGATCCATGTCGTGATTATGGATCCTGTCAAAACTCCGGAGTGCGGCTTCGCACTAGGAACAGTTTTGTACGAAGAATCGATCGGCAACCCAAGCAAAGACTACGTTGCCTTTGCGCGTTCGAAAGCTGAAATCTCTTGGCGATACAAAATGTATTCCCAGATGGTTCAGCAAATATATCCTCATTTGTATGAGGAGAAGATGACGATCTGGGGCGGCGGCGTCTATTTACATGGAATCGCAGCAGGAGCATCGGGCGCTCAATACCAAATGGACCAATGGTTCGCCGAAATGGTTATCGTTACCTGTCGCGCGCTGTGCATTGGAAAGATGCGAAAGCTCGTGGATAGTGGCGCAAACTATATTGGAGATGAAACGGAGTAATCAAAATAAAAGACTGTAACCAACTAATAGTGGCGACAGTCTTTTTCTTTTCTCAAAGTAGAGCTTTATATTTCTCCAGCAACTCCCTTTGTTGCCTACTTAACTTTTTTGGAATTTTAATAAAAACCTCGACAACAACATCACCCTGCCCGCGGTGCCTAAGTTTAGGCATACCTTTTCCACGTATTAAAAATCTCGAACCATACTGGGTTCCCTCGGGAATTTTCAACTTCGCAGTGCCTAGTCCGTTTTTTGAGCTTAAATCTACAACCGGAATATCAATGTTATCGCCTATTGTAGCTTGAACGAAATCTATTTCTCGTCTGATTAAAATATTTTCTTCAAAAAAATTAAATTCGACAGGAGCTTGGACGTGAAACGAAATTAACAAATCTCCTGTTTGAGCACCCTGCGGTCCGGGCATTCCATGTCCTTGAAATCTTAACTCTGTTCCCTCTCTTATTCCTGCCGGAACTTTTATACTTACTTTTCCGCTTTCGATTTTTATTTCCTTTTCAAAACCAAAAACTGCTTCGGCAAAACTTACGCTCATTTGGTAATAAAGGTTTTTACCTTTTTTAGGTGCGCGACTTTGACCTCCGAAGCCTCGGAATCCAAAAAACTGCTCAAAAACGTCCATCGGATCAAAATCTCCAAAACCCTCTTGTCCGCCACCTGTACCATACGAATAAGTAAATGGGCCCCAATTTCCTTGAGACTGAGCTCCTGCACTACCGCCACCTTGATTGAACGCAGCAGAGCCGTATTGATCGTACATCGCCCGTTTTTGAGCATCACTTAATACCTGATACGCTTCGTTTATCTCTTTAAATCTGGCTTCAGCTGCAGCTTTATCGCCGTCTTTTACCATATCCGGATGGTGTTCACGCGCTAAGTTTCGGTATGCCTGTTTTATGTCCTCCTGAGAGGCGTTTTTGTTTATTCCCAATGTTTGATAAAAATCCTTGTTTGAAACCATGAAGGTATTTTAACACCTATGCATAAAAAATAGCTTCCAAAAGGTTATTTGGAAGCTACACTAGTTTACGAGTCAAATTTATCTGGTTATCAAAACGACAAAAAAATAAATTACTGGCACCAGAAGTTGTATAAAGTAACCTACGCAATCTAATGCCGGTCCCTCTTTTGTAACCACTCGCGTTTCGTTGGTATAGTAGTTTATTTCAAAACTGGTAACTTCCCGACGAAACAGATTGACCGCGGCGACCGTTGTATCTGCCACCAAAAAAGTTCCTACTAACCACCATATCTTAGGTGCGTCTGGGATAAAACGGACGAAAACAAAAACATCCATTGCTAGCATCAACAAGTTTAACCAGATGAACCTAATCGGGCCGTATTCTGCGGGACCGTAAGGCGAGCAGTCTTGGGCCGGGATAAGAAGATCACTAATTACATCGTTTTTTCCAAGGCTTAAGAGGTACTTTAGAAAGTACATTGTTTTCTCCTTTATATTTATAGTCTGATCGGATAAAAGAATTCTAACACTATATAGGCTAATTTTCAACAAAAGAAAGAGCGATCTTTCGATCGCTCAATCTGATATCAAGATACCGCGGCTTACACCGAAATATTACTTGACTTCGTCCTTCAACGATTTACCGGCTTTGAAAGCTGGGGTCTTTGTTGCAGGGATGTGAAGAGGAGCTCCTGTTTGTGGATTACGTCCTGTTCTTGCTGCTCTGGATCGTACTTCGTATGTACCAAAACCTGTCCAAGTAACTTTTTCACCTTTTTTAAGAGCTGCTGTAATTACTCCGGATACTGCGTCAACTGCTTTAGCGGCGTCAACTTTAGTCATCCCGGCCATGTCGGCTACTCTTGCTATTAAATCTGCTTTACTCATTTTTAGACACCCCCTCTCAATTAGCTGCCTGGAGGCAATTAATTAATTAATTTATCTATTCTCAAAATGGTTTTCTCAACCGTATCTAATAATACACTTCGAAAAGCTTTCGTACCAGACTTTTCCCACTCAAATCGCTGATTAAGAGCAGTCAAAAATAGTTTAATTATAATTTCTTTTTTAACTCCTAAAACCGAGTCAAGATTTCCGGTCATACCTGCATCTGTAATATACAATGTTCCTTTGGGTAATTTTCTTCCGTCGGCTGTTGGGATGTGACTGTGTGTTCCAACGACCGCGTCAACACGTCCGTCCAAATAAAATGCCAACGCCATTTTTTCACTTGTTCCTTCGGCGTGAAAGTCCACTATTATTGCAGAAAACTTTTGATCACCGGTGATTTCTAAAATTTCATCTGCTTTTTTAAACGGGTCATCGAGATATGACTGCGGTCCGCCAAACGATGTGCGCCCCATTAGATTAATTAATAAAACTTGACCTTTTTTACCTAAGTCTATTACGGTGTAACCTTTGCCTGCCGTTCCTTCGGGATAGTTTGCGGGGCGTACCAACGGAATTGAATCTATAAAATCTTCGGTTTCTTTTTGCCAAAAAATATGATCACCGCCTGTAAAATAATTAATACCCAGTTGTTGCATCTCCTTTACGTTTTCTTCGTTAATGCCGCGACCGTGAGATAAATTTTCGATATTTGAAATAACTAAATCGGGTTTATATTCTTTTATAACATCAGGAAGTGCAACGGCGACTGCCTTACGACCAGGGCTTGCAACTATTTCACCGACGAATAATATCTTCATATCATTTTTGATGATAACAGCGCCAGTTTAAAAATCAAGCGGGAAAAAGAAAACCGTGAAGTATGCGTCCCTCACGGTTTCGGACTCAGAACGACCCAAGTTTGCCCAACAAATTCCTGACATCAACGGTTGGTTTATTCGACTCAAAGTGTTTAACGAAAAGATCGACCCCATTTGGAACGTGAGCCACTAGTTTTGGGATAAGAGCTTTTAATCGATCTGGATGCATCTGATCGAGAGTAGCATGCTCGTTCTCAGGAATAATGATTCTTGCAAACCTTCTCATCGATTCGAGAGCCTTTTGCTCATCTTTATTGTTCTGATTTAAGAACGCTTCCCAAGTGCAATCCGTAAAAGCCTTCCAAAACTTCTTTACTGACTTTTTTGAATTTGAAGTCATTTCGGTCTCCTTTGTCTTATATGAGTAGGTCGAATATAACTTGTCGAGAACAAACTGTCAAAGCGCGATTACTTCGCGGTCTCAACCACGCGGGTCTCGCGAATAACAATAACCTTAACAACGCCCGGGTAGGTTTGCTCGAGTTCAATCTTTTTCGCGATCTCGCGGGCTAAAAATGCTGTACTAGCATCATCGACGCGATCGGGTGACACGAATACGCGTACCTCACGACCGGCTGATACAGCATAGGCTTTATCAACCCCATGAAAGGACATTGCCGCATCTTCGAGATCTTTTAGCCGTTTGACATAGGCCTCGTAATCTTCACTTCGGGCTCCCGGTCTTGCGCCACTAATGTGGTCAGCCAACTGAACGATCGCAGATTCTACTGAGCTAAATGGTCTGTCTTCATGGTGTTCGGCGACACAATTAATAACATCTTCGGAAATTTTATATTTTCTCAAAAGTTCGACACCCAATGTAACGTGTGTTCCCTCGTCGTCGGTTACAACTTTTCCGATGTCGTGAAATAAACATCCAAGTCTAACTATATCAACGTTTGCGCCTAGTTCATAAGCAAGAGCTACGCCTAAGCGGGTTTCTTCTAAAGTGTGCTCGATCATGTTTTGACCGTACGAAAATCTATATTTAAATCTTCCGAGCATTTGAATAATATCTTTTGGAACATTGTACGCACCTACTTTGTGGGCTAAGTTATCACCTTCTTTATACATTATCTGATCGACCTCACCCCGAACCTTTTCGATAACTTCTTCGATATGTGCGGGCTGAATACGTCCATCCGCCATCAACCTTTCGAGTGCGATTTTTGCAATCTCGCGTCTCACAGGATCAAAGCATGAAATTATGACATCGCCCGGAGACGAGTCCATGTCTAAATCAACACCGGTTAGCTCTTCGAATGTTTTTATATTTCGACCTTCTTTACCGATAATTCTGCCTTTTATATCTTCTTCGGTAAGTTTTACTCTCGATGTAGTGTATTCAACAATATAATCGCTGACGGCAAAACGCATTGTACTTATTAAAATGTCCTTAGCAACTTTGTCAGCATCTTTTTTAATATCTTCTTCTAGTTGACGGACACGCTGACCTTTTTCTTCGTTTAACTCTTTATCAAACGAGGTCAACAATGCTTTTTTGGCTTCGTCTTTTGTTAATCCCGAAATTTTTTGGAGCTCTTGTTGCTGTTTTGAGTGAAATTCGGTTATTTCTTCTTGTTTCTTTTCGACATTTTCTTTTGATAGTTTTATCTGGTTAGCTTTATTTTCAAGTTCTTTTTCTTTGGTTTCCAGCTGACCTTTTATATAAGTAAGTTTTTTCTCCATCTCAACTGCGCGATCTTTAGTTTTTCGACTTTCATCCTCAGCCTCAGTGCGTAATTTTAATGCCTGTGATTTCGCCTCAACAATAATTTCGGCAGCTTTAGCTCTGGCTTCAGCCAATACCGGTAAGTCGGGTGTCGATTGCTGAACCGGAGCAACGGTCTCAATCGGTGCTGTTACGATCGGCGCTGTTATTGCGTTTTCTTTCTTCTTCCCTAAAAGCTGTGAAAGAACTACTCCTCCTATTCCTGCAGTAAATGCTATGACTAAGGTTGTAACTAAATCCATATATTTGTTTCTCCAAAAAATTCAATACTAAATAATGGGGTTTTGTCTACTTTACTGAACGATAACTGATAATTCGCCCGTTTTCTTGGCGATTAAATGTGGCATAAATGCTGTTGTTGAGCCATAAGTGTCAGTTTTCATATAGTTTCTGTTAAAGACAAAATCACGATACGCATTCTATTTTACACCTAACGCTTTGTCAATGACACGACCAATAATATCTACTGAAAAACCTTTACTTACAAGGTGGGCGTAAAGCTTTCTTTTGGCATCAAATTGATTTTTGGATTTTTGTATACGAAGTTTCTTTTCGGCGGCAATAAGCGCGGGGGCAAACTCGTCTTCGGTATTTATTTTAGATAACGCGCTTTCGATGATTTGACGCGGAACACCTTTTTTCATTAAATAGCGCATTACATACTGCTTCCCGCGTGGTTTAGATGAATTAAAAATAGAGTTAACAAAATCGTTTGCAAACCTCTCGTCGCCAATAAATTTATCTTCTTCTAGGCGTGGGATAATCGCTTCGATAATAATCGCAACTTCTTCTTGATCATGAAGATATTTCTTGAGGCGATCTATCGTTTCTCTTTTCGACCGCGCGCGCATGGCAACAAACCTAAGGATTTTAGGGTAGTACTTTTCGACCGCGTATTCAATGTCCACAATTTATTCTACATCTTGATCGTCTACTTTATCGATACCGATATTCAACGGAATATCGTTTTTTTGTTTTACGAACTCATGGATCTTTTTTTCGATATCATCTCGAACTTTTGGATTTTGTTTTAAAAAGGCTTTGGCGGCTTCTCTACCTTGACCAAGTTTGTGGCCTTCAAATTCATACCAAGCTCCGCTTTTTTTCACAACTTCAAATTCGGCACCAACGTCTAAAATACTTCCCTCTTTACTAATTCCGCCGTTAAACATTATGTCAAATTCCGCTGCTCTAAATGGAGGAGCTACTTTATTTTTAACAACTTTCGCGCGGACCCGTATTCCCGAGAATACATCCCCATCTTTAATAGATTGGATTTTTCTAATGTCTATTCGTACAGATGCGTAGTATTTAAGAGCTTTACCGCCTGCAGTAGTTTCCGGGTCTCCGAACATAACGCCGATTTTTACGCGAAGTTGATTTGTGAAAATAACAGAACAGTTTGATTGACTAACGGCTCCGATTATTCTTCGCAAGGCTTGGCTCATTAGACGCGCTTGCATTGCAATGTGAGTGTCACCCATGTCACCTTCGATTTCGGCTCGCGGCACAAGTGCCGCAACTGAATCAATTGCAATAACATCAACCGCGTTGGATCTAATCAATGTCTCGGCAATGTCTAAGGCCTGTTCTCCTGTGTCCGGCTGTGAAACCAAAAGATTATCAACATTTACACCGGTCTTTTCTGCATACGTGGG
>CAYZRJ010000029.1:0-8546 GCA_964480825.1 uncultured Candidatus Saccharibacteria bacterium
AACAGGAATCGAACCTGTGATCTTTCCCTTACGAAGGGACTGCTCTACCAACTGAGCTATGCCGGCGCACTATATTGCACCATTATAACCGAAATACGCCAAAAAATGTGTATTGAGAAGGAAGTATATTAGGAAGATTCTAAGACTGTAACTCTCTCATTCAATGTTTTGATGTTGTCTTTGTTTAACTTATACATGTCACCATAAAACTCTATGTTTTCCTTAACGTTTAAAAGTAGATAGGTGTGTTCATTCAAAGTTTCTCTTGTCTCTTCTCTAAATTCCATCATATCGCTTCTGAAATCGTACATTTCACCTTTGAATTGGAGCATTTCTTGTCTGAACGATGCAAACTCTCGTCGAAACTCCATCATTATATTGTATAAATCTTGTATTTTCATAAATGCATATTAAACCGATACATTATTCGAATCAACAGATGTTATCTAGTGAGGGTAGATGCTTATTATCTATTGTTTTGGGTGTTTTCAATCTTAAATGTTGAGCGACGATGAAAGATTTCTAAAATACGATCTTGCATAAAAAGATACTAGACTAATATATAACGCATTTCAAGAAGCTTTTTCTACAAGACTGGAGCACCGCTTGGTCTGGAAATGCTAGAATATCAATCTTGTTTTATTCTCGTTTTGTTTTTATTTTTTTATAAAAATCAGATTTTTGTAACTCGACCCACGGAAGAAAAAGATTTTTAGGTAAACTCTTAAAATCGTACCAATCTTGCATTATAAATTTGTCGGGCTCGATTATCGTGATTTCACCCGCCTTCCAATCACTAGTTACCCAAACTGTAATGTAGTGTTTGTTCTCTGATTTAAATAAGTCATTGGTTACACCAACAATTTTTAAGTTTTCTATATAGACCCCTGTTTCTTCTAAGACTTCACGTGCTGCTCCCTGCTCTATTGTTTCGCCAAATTCTAAATGGCCTCCCGGAACTGACCAAGTGCCTTTTCCGTGCGCACTTTTTCTACAGCCCATGATAAACTTGCCGTTTTTAAAAACAAATACTCCTATTCCAATTCTCGGTATTTTTTCGTTCATAATTTTCTGGAGCGGGCGATCGGGATCGAACCGACGACCTTCTCCTTGGGAAGGAGACATTCTACCACTGAACTACGCCCGCACGTTTTAAATTATACCTCAGAAAATATTTATTAAGGGATAATAAGTATTTGACCGGTAACTATCAAAGCTTGTGAGCCGTTCGGTAAAAACCCGACATTGTCTTTGTTGGCATCTAAAATACGGTGCCACTGTGAACCGTTGCCGTACACTGCCTCGGCTATTTCCCAAAGTGTGTCGCCGCGCTTAACTATGTATTGACCATTTTTTATATCTCCTTGAACATAATCCGTAGCAATCCACACACTTCGGTCACTTTGAGTGCCGGCAACAATCTCGTCTCGCGAATCTTGCGCAGCCAGATCATCAATTACCCCAACCTTTTCTGTCTTGGGAGCAAAAATTTCTTTTATTTTATCTACTAAAGATGATTCTGGAGCTGAAGTTTCTATACCCCCGACGGCGGGTTTAGTGTTTAAAAAAATATTATAAGTGATAAATAATAAAGTGATTAAAAATATTCCGATAAGTATTGTTGTAACTTCCGGCTTAGTTCTATCACGATTAAAGTAATTTTTTTCCATACAACTGCATCATAATACTTTGCTAGAGGTTTGTCGATATGAACTATGGCGAGACTGACGGGGCTCGAACCCGCGACCTCCGCCGTGACAGGGCGGCGCTCTAACCAACTGAGCTACAGTCTCATGAAATGAGAGTGCAAGGTATTCCTTACAGTCTCTTATTGGGCTATGATATCATAAAAATATGGCAGAACAACGCCTCTCAAACCCACAGGTTGTAATTTTATTAAAAGAGGCATTAGCCGCGATGGAAGTCAAAAATTACAACTGGTTTAAAATTCGAGCCTATCAAAATGCGATATCAGTTTTAGACAATTTAACAATGTCAATTTACGATATCTGGGAAGACGGCCGTTTAGACGATATTCCGGGAATAGGTCAGGGTCTTATCGCACACTTAGATGAGCTATTTAAAGAAGGGACTGTAACCGAATGGGAAATTTTAAAAAAAGATTTGCCTCAAGGCATGTTTGCTTTACTTGGCTTACGCGGAATTGGAGCTAAAAAGGCATTCAAATTAGCAAAAGCTTTCGTGCTCGAAGACCGTTCTACCGCTTTAGAAAAAATAAAAGGACACGCCGAAAAAAATGAAATTCGAGGTTTAGAGGGTTTTGGTGAAAAATCCGAAAAAGGTATTTTAGAAGCTGTAAACGACCAAAAGAAAACTAAAAACGAAAAACAACGCATGATGTTAGTAAAGGCCGAACAGATAGTCGATCGTATAACAAACTACATGCGAAAAAATCAAAATGTTTTAAAAATTGAGGCACTCGGATCGTTTAGACGCCGAAACGCGACAATAGGGGATTTGGATTTCGTTGTTGCTACGGAAGAACCGAACAATGTATTGGATTATTTTTCAGAATACCCCGAAGTTCAAGATATTTTAGTCAAAGGAGATCGAAAATGCGCGGTGGTTTTGACCAACGACACCCAGGTCGATTTAAGAGTTTCTACCCCGGAAGCTTACGGCGCGATGCTCCAGTATAACACCGGTTCTAAGCAACATAACATTTTATTAAGAACTTACTCGCTAGAAAAAAAGATGTCACTTTCGGAGTACGGAATCAAAAAAGGCACAAAACTGTCAGAGTTTGATAACGAAAAAGAATTTTACGGTGCTTTGGATCTGCCCTATATTGCACCCGAATTACGAAACGGAACCGACGAAATTGAGCTGGCTAAACAAAATAAACTTCCGAAATTAATAGAACTTTCGGATATTAAAGGTGATCTGCACACCCATACAGATTTTTCTGACGGTATAAATACTTTTGACGAAATGGTTTTAACAGCAATAAAAAAAGGTTACAAATATTATGGTGTAAGCGATCACTCGCCGAGTATCCAATCCCGCGGAAGAAAAGAAGTGGAACGTCTTATTTTGGATTTTAGACAAAAAATTGATGTGTTTAATAAGACTCAGGATAAAATAAAAATACTTTTCGGTTTTGAGGTTAACATAGCAGTTGACGCGGAACTGGCGCTTCCAAACGATCTTTTGGCGTTACTGGATTACACTACTGCTTCGATACATACCTCATTTAATCAAGACAGAGACACCATCACAAACCGCTTGGTTAAGGCCATAGAAAATCCTTACGTTACTTTTATCAGTCACCCCTCAGGTCGTTTAATAAACGAACGCGAAGCTTGCGATATAGATTGGAAAAAGATTTTTGATGCTTTGGTAGCTAACAATAAAATGATAGAAATAAATTCACAGCCAAACCGACTTGATTTATCTGACGATTTGGTTCGAGTGGCAATCAATAAAGGAATAAAACTTTTAATAAACACCGACGCACACGCCACTGACCAATTAAACTTAATGAAATACGGAATAGACGTTGCGCGCCGCGGATTTTGTACAAAAGAAAATATTGTAAACACACTGCCTTACGATGAGTTTGTTAAATTTATAAAAAAAGGATAAAATACAGGTATGAACTATGGCATTCTTTTAATAATCTTAATAGCACTAATCCTTGGTTATTTAATTTCTCTTTACAACTCGTTGGCTACCCTTAAAGTAAAAATTAAAGAGGCATGGAGTCAGATTGATGTTCAGCTAAAACGACGAATCGATTTAATTCCGAACATAGTCGAAACCGTAAAAGGTTATGCCACCCACGAAAAAGAAGTTTTTGAAAATGTTACCAAAGCAAGAGCATCTTTAATGGGAGCAACAACTCCGGCACAGGCAAGTGAGGCTGATAATCAACTGACAGGTGCTCTAAAAACACTTTTTGCTGTTGCAGAGGCTTATCCTGACCTTAAAGCTCAAGAAGGATTTTTGAACTTACAGCACGAGTTAAGCGACACTGAGGACAAAGTTGCTTATTCACGACAATTCTATAATTCAGTAGTTAGACAATTTAACGAGATTATTATTGCTTTTCCCGGCGTTATATTCGCAAAAATGCTTGGTTTCACGGCCGAAGAATTCTTTGAAGCCACCGAGGCCGAAAAACAGCCTGTAAAAGTGACGTTTTAGTCGTATAGCCGTGCCAAACATTTATCAAAATATAAATCGCAATAAAAGAGATACGGCCGTTGTTATGGTTGTGTTTATTTTTGTTGTAAGTTTTATTGCTTGGTTTGTCGGTGAGTATTACGGCGAGGGTTCCGGCGCAGTTTTCATCGGGTTCGCCTTGATATTTTCCGGAATTTCGAGTTTTGTAAGTTATTACAATTCGGACAAGATTGTATTGGCAATTTCCGGCGCCAAAGAAATTAACGATGCAGACGCGCCCCAACTATATGATTTAGTAGAAAACATTTGTATAGCGTCGGGCTTACCCAGGCCGAAAATTTATATGATAGACGATACGGCGATGAACGCTTTTGCAACGGGTCGCGATCCACAACATTCGGTAATTTGTTTTACAACAGGTATTGTTCAAAATCTTGATAAACGCGAACTCGAGGGTGTAGTCGCACACGAGTTATCTCACATTGGAAATTTTGACATTAGACTTCAATCTGTAGTTAGTATTTTGGTCGGCACCATAACTTTATTAGCTGACTGGTTTACACGCGGCCGTTTATACGGCGCAGGTCGCCGCCGCGGAGGGAACAGCGATCTAAACGGTATAATTATGTTGTTGGGAATTTTTTTTATAATCTTAAGTCCAATAATAGCTACTTTGATTAAACTGGCTTTAAGCCGAAATCGGGAATATTTAGCCGATGCGACCGCCGCGTTAATTACCCGTTATCCAAAAGGGTTGGCTGACGCATTACGAAAACTTTCAGCTGACCGCGAAATTTTAGAAGCCGCAAACGGAGCAACGGCACATATGTATATAATAGCGCCCTTGCGCGGTAACAGCATCGGATTTATGGCAGGGTTATTTAATACACATCCGCCAATCGAGGAACGAATCCGCAGGCTTGAGTCGATGTAACCTCACTGCTACAATGAGATTGATGAGTAAAATAAGCGAAGAAGATGTAAAACACATAGCAAAACTGGTAAAACTCGACGTTACAGGTCAAGAGACTGAACTAACAAAAATGTTTTCCCAAACCTTGGACTACATAAAAATTTTAGATGAACTGGACACAACGGCTGTTAAGGAAACCTATCAAGTAAACGGACTTACAAATGTTTTTCAGAAAAACGATAGTGTCAAAAATACGTTGTCTCAAAAAGAAGTTTTACAAAATGCAAAAGAAGTAGACGAGGGGTTTATTTCAACCAAGGGAGTGTTTGACAGATGAAACTTAACGAACTAACAATCGTTGAAGCTTTGGCCGGTTTAAAAGAAAAAAAGTTTACCGCTGTTGACTTGGTGACCGCGTGTTTTAGCCGAATTAAAAAAATTGATTGCAAAGTGAAAGCGCTTTTAACTTTGATCGAAAAGAAGGCGCTTGTTGACGCGAAACTTGCTGATGAGATTATTTTAAAACTTGGCACAAAAGCTTTTGATAAGTTTCCGCTTTTAGGAATACCCTACGTCTGCAAAGATAATTTTAATACAAAAGAAATTGAGACAACAGCCGGCTCAAACATTTTAAAAGGATATATACCTCCTTTTGAATCAACGGTCACCAAAAGATTAAAAGAGGCGGGCGCGATACTGCTAGGTAAAACTAATATGGACGCATTTGCACACGGATCGTCAACCGAAACTTCTGATTTTTTTACAACTAACAACCCTTGGGATTTATCACGTGTAGCCGGAGGCTCGTCCGGAGGCTCAGCGGCGGCAGTTGCAACCAACATGTGCACTTTTGCAATCGGATCAGAGACCTCGGGCAGTATCAGAGCGCCTTCCGCTTGGTGCGGAATTAGCGGTTTGAAGCCAACTTACGGTCGAGTAAGTAGATATGGGGTTATAGCGATGGCGTCATCAACAGATTCTCCGGGTCCGTTGTGTAAAACAATAGAAGACTGCGCTTTAGTTTTAAACGTTATTGCAGGTATAGACACAAACGATGCAACTTCAAGTCCAAAGGAAACCGCCGACTATTTAAGCGCTATGAGAACCTTTAGTCTTAAAGGTAAAAAAATAGGTAAACCAAAATCATACTTTTCAATAAACTTAGAAAAAGGAGTTTTATCAACTGTTGAAAACGCAATTAAAGAATTTGAAAGACTTGGTGCAGAAATAATCGACATGAATTTAATGGACCCAAAATATTCAATTGCAGTGTACACTGTTTTGCAGAGATCCGAGGTTTCATCTAACTTGGCTCGTTTTGACGGCATACGCTTTGGAAACGATAGAACACATTTTGGTCTGGAAGCAAAAAAAAGAATGATGTTGGGAGCTTACGCTTTGAGTGCGGGTTACTACGATCAATATTATGCAAAAGCCCAAAAAGTGCGTACCTTGATTATTGAAGACTTTAATAAAGCATTCGAAACCGTAGACTTTATAATCGGTCCAACTATGCCGTGTGTAGCGTTAAAAGCCGGGGATAGTGTTAAGAATCCTATGTTTGGTGAAATGATGGACGTTTTGATAAATCCAAGCAGTATCGCCGGTTTAACAGCTGTATCTATATCCTGCGGATTTTCTGACAGCATGCCTGTCGGAGTCCAGCTACTCGCCCCAATGTTTAACGAGGCAGATGTTTTAGGTGCATCTTATGCATACCAGCAAGTAACAAATTTTCACAAAGAAATGGCAAAAAATATGAGTCCTAGAGAATTATTTCCTGTAGCAGTATTTACTACAATGTTAGTTTTGGCAGTTTTACTGGGAAACTGGTTTTTAGTAACGGCCGCCCAACGACCGCTAGAACAAATACCCAATGTATTTAAATTCGTCATTCATGGAATTTCATTGGTAATAATTGCAGGATTGGCAAAAAAGTATTTCGTAAAATAATATGGGATTTTTTGATTTTCTAAAAAACTTAAATCCAGAGTCGTCAAGCGGAACTGTTTCGTTGGATTTGTCCCGTAAAATAAAAGACGATTGGGACAATGTCGAGATACTTTTGCGAGCCGGAGGACCATCACAATTAAAACAGGCGTTAATTACGTCAGACAAGCTTTTAGACGTCGCGCTAAAAGGTTCTGTTACAGGCGAAAATTTTGCAGAAAGATTGAAAAACAGTAAGGATCGTTTCGAGTGGGATTTTTACCAAAAAATTTGGAGTGCACACAAGCTTAGAAATAATTTAGTCCACGAAGTTAATTTTGATCCTCAGCATTTTGTTATTCGAGAGGCAGTAAATACTATTAAAAAAGCACTGAGTCAATTAGGAGTTTCACTATGATCTACAAATTAGTTTTAGGGCTTGAGGTACATTTACACCCAAAAACCGAAACTAAGATGTTTTGTAGATGCGACGCCAATGTATATGGCGTTGAACCAAACACCCACGTTTGTCCGACTTGTTTAGGATTACCCGGAGAATTGCCTGTTCCTAACTTTGACGCGGTCAAAAAAACACAGCTTTTAGGTTTAGCATTGCACAGCAAAATAAACCTTAATTCCAGATTTGATAGAAAACACTATTTTTATCCGGATTTACCGATGGGTTTTCAGATTAGTCAGTACGAACACCCTTTGTGCGGACAAGGTTATCTGGATCTAAATTCGGGAAAACGCGTGTTAATTGAGCGTATTCACCTCGAAATGGACACGGCAAAATCTATTCATCAACACGGATCAACCTTAATTGATTTCAACAAATCAGGGATGCCTTTAATCGAAATTGTCACCCGACCTAAGTTTGACGACGTATTAGACGCGGTAGATTTTTGTAAACAAATTCAAGAAATAGTCAGAACTTTAGAAATCGGAGACGCCGATATGGAAAAAGGTCAAATGAGACTTGAAGCAAATATTTCGATGCGCACAGAAGAAATGGAAAAACTTGATGAACTTCCAGAGTACAAAGTAGAAATAAAAAATATTAATTCCTTTAGATTTATGGAAAAAGCAGTGAAAGCAGAGATAGAAAGACAATCAGAACTTTTAAACGCGGGAGAAAAAGTTATTCAAGAAAACCGCGGCTACGACGAATCAACCGGTAAGACAGTTTCACAGCGGGAAAAAGAAGAAGCGCACGATTACAGATATTTTCCCGATCCGGACATACCCCCGATGGTTTTTGATGAAAAATACATTGACGACCTTAAAAATAGCTTGCCCGAACTGCCTTATGATAAAAAATCCAGATACATTAAAATGGGGATAAAAGAGCAAGAAGCTGTATTTTTAGCTTTATATAAAAATAAAAAATTGGCTAGTACATTCGAAGAACTTGTAAAAAGCGGCCTAGACGCAAAAAAAATTGCGTCACTTATGAAAAATACGAACGAGATTACGATAGGAGATATAAAGGCAAGGCTACATCAAGAAAAAGGATTAGTGTCAGACGAAACAGAACTTCAAAAAATACTTGACCAAG
>CAYZRJ010000030.1:0-8419 GCA_964480825.1 uncultured Candidatus Saccharibacteria bacterium
GGGTATATAAAGGAGATGCTATGCACAAACTAAGGCGAGAGGCAGACTTTAGGTGCGTTAACTGTAAACGAATGATTTCTGCATGCGGGGGCGGTACTTCGCATAGAAACCATTGTCCTTACTGTTGTTATTCAAAACATGTGGATAACAGCAAAGGCGATCGAAAATCTAATTGCAACTCGGTAATGGAGCCTGTTGCATTGGCTTATAAGGGGCACGGAGAACTCTGCTTGGTTCATAAATGTCGGAGTTGCGGTAAAGTGAACTACAATCGTATAGCTGCCGATGATAACGTCTTTACTCTTGAGCAGATTTTTCAGTCTTCACTAAGATTTGATCGCGAGGTCGTAAGTAAGCTCGAGGTTATTAACATCCATGTTTTGACCGGAGAGAATACCGAAGGAGTTCACGCACAACTCTACGGTATCGTTTAAACACCCGTAAGTCAGCTCAACAAGCTAACATCGGGTGTTTTTCAAATAAAAATCCATTATCTAACGCCAATAACTTCTAAGAAAGAAAAAATAATCCTTTGTGTTTTATTTACCGTAGACAGTTCGACATACTCATTAACCTGATGCGCCATAGTTGACGGTCCGGGCCCGAATACTACCAAATCAGCACCCCATGCTTCCTGTAATAGTTGAACTTCAAAATATCCGGTTGAGTTTAAGTTTTTATATTCAGGTTTTAAGCCGTTTAATTTTACAGCTTCTTCGAATTTAATAAGTTTTTCCTTTGGAGTATATGCAGATTTCATTAAAAACTTGAATTTTACATTATCGCATTTTGTGCCAACTTGTTTTCCGATCCGAATTATTTCTTTTTCTATCCACTTTTCTGTTATTCTTTTGTTAGCAAGTCTTATTTCACCCACACAATATGCGTAATCCGGAACGACGTTACCGTTGTAGCTAACAGTGTTATCTGTTTTCAAGACCCCTCCGCTTAGATGTGCCAGGTTTAACGAATTGTTTCCTCCTTCATTATCAAACTTACTAATTTTGTTCTGTAAAATATCAAAAATTTCTACGGCCTTTTCTATTGCGTTTACTCCCAAATGTTTTGTTCCCGCGTGACATGCTTTTCCGTGCACTTCAAAAGTAAACTCTGTAACTCCCCTACATCCGTTTAACATTTTAAGTGAGGTGGGCTCTAAATTAATAATCAGTTTTGGCTTAAAGTAATATCTTTCTATAAATTTCCTGACTCCTTTAAACTCGTATTCTTCATCTACAGTAAATACATACGCTATTTTGTTTGAATCTTTATACCTTTCAGCTACCGTGAGTGTTATAGCTAGTCCCGCCTTCATGTCTAAAGAACCTAATCCATATAATTTATCGCCTTGTTTTCTAGCAACAAAAGGGTTGTCGGTTTCTTTTTTTGGAGGAACTGTGTCCATGTGGCTAAAAAAAACAATGTCGGGGTTTAGGTTAGAGTAGGCGATTATATTGAATCTGCCGTTTTCTACATTCTGTTTGTCGACGGTCAGGCTCGTATTAGATTTTAGAAAATCGTATATAAAATCACTTAAAATACTCTCGTTTAAGCTCTCTCCAAAATAAGATGGGATAGAGATAAGTTTTTTCAATATTTCAATAAGTTTTTTCGGCATACAGTTCCCTTTTGCGGCTATTACTTTATTATTTATTTAAATAAGTAATAGTAAATTGTAAAACGGTCGCAAATAATACCCAAATCAGATAAGGAATATTTGCATACATCACCAAACGAAAATAAGGAAATATCACAGTAATAATATATAAATCTGTCCACACAGATCCGAAAAGCCAACTCGGCGGAGCCCATGGGGGTTTAATGAGTGCTGAGTACCATAAGTAAGAATTATCCATCTATTGAAATTATACATTAGTTTGAATCCCTAGCCGGATAATACTCTATTAAAGATGTTGAGTTAGCCAATTAGAGTTATTTTGTACTAGATAAATAGGTTGAACTTTTCAAATTCATTGTCTTTACGATATCATTAACAATTAGAATCAAACAACTGCCTGCTATAGCAATTAACCACCCAGAAAGAGTAAGCGGCGTTGTTTCGAATATTCTATTTGCAGGTGTATAAATAATAATTATTGTGAAACACAAAGATAAAATAGATGCTTCTACTAGATATTTATTAGCAAACGGAGAGCGATTAAGTGCCAGTTTTCTAAATGATCTGAAACTGAACGCTGAGGCTATTTCTATCAGAATCAATGTTAATAGAGCTACTGTTCTACTGATTTCAAGAGATAGGTTGAGAATATTAAAGGAGATAAAATACGAAAGTAGTGTGATAAATCCCATAAAAAAGGCAGTACCTACCAGTAATTTAAACAATTCTATATTTAAAATGTTTTCATTATTCCGCGGCTTATCCTGCATAATATCTTTTGATGTCGGGTTTACTGCTAAGGTTAACGCGGGTAAGTTATCCGTTACCAGATTCATAAATAGTATTTGTATAGAAACAAGAAGCGGCGTCTGCCACCCAAATATTGGAGCCAATAATACTCCAAAGAATAAAGTCACTAGTTCTGCTAAGTTACAACTAAGTTGGTAGGTTACGAATTTTCTTATATTGTTGTATACAGTTCTTCCTTCCGCAATTGCTGAAATTATTGTTGCAAAATTGTCGTCTTTTAGAATAAGATCAGAGGCGGCGCGAGACACGTCCGTTCCGTTTTTGCCCATAGCAATACCGACATGGGCTTCTTTTAATGCCGGTGCGTCATTTACCCCATCCCCCGTCATGGCTACAGTTTCTCCCAAATCCTTGAATATTTTTACTAAGCGAATTTTATGTTCCGGCTTTACCCTTGCAAAGATAATTGTTTCTTTAACTTCTACAGCCAATTCTGCATCCGACAGATTATCTATAGTGTTACCATCTAATATTTTATTATCTGTACTTAGTTCAATCTGCCTAGCTATAGAAAGTGCTGTCTCCTTACTATCCCCAGTTATCATGTAAACCTTTATTCCGGCACCAATTGCAGTTTTTATTGCCTCTGCAACCTCTTCCCTTGGGGTATCTTCCATAGCGACTAAACCTAGAAAAGTAAAACCTTCTTCTTGGTAATTTGTTTCGTCGGCAGATATCTCTTTGTAGCATATCGCTAGTGTTCTATATGCTGTTCCGGCCATTTCTTGTTGTAAGGAATATATACTATCTTTTTCTTTGTCCGTAAGGTCTTTTTCGTTACCGTTATTGTATAGTTTTGTACATTTTTCAAGCAGTATTTCCGGAGCACCTTTGGCGTATATAAAATATCTATCCTCCTGTTTATAAAGGACAGACATCATTTTACGATTGGAATTAAACGGATGTTCATTAATACGGTCGTATTGGTAGTTTTCCTTAAAAATGCCTGTTTTTGCCCCAAGTATTAAAAGTGCTGTTTCTGTTGGAGAACCGATTGATCTGTACTCACTGTCATTTCCGGTACGTTCAATTTCGGAATTATTACATAAAATTGAGGACAATAATAATTGTTTAACGTCCTGCTGTTTATTTATATCAATTTCAGCACCGACCTTAGTTATTTTTCCATGCGCTACAAAACCACTTCCTCCCACCTCATAAAGATCTTTACCTGTAAAAATAAATTTAACTGTCATCTCGCCTTTAGTTATTGTGCCCGTTTTATCCGAACATATTACTGTTACTTCTCCCAACGTTTCGATAATAGACATCCTGTTAACTATGGCGTTTTTTGCAGACATGCGTTTGGCACCTAAAGCCAGAGTGGTCGCTAAAACTACCGGAAACCCCTCGGGAAAGGCAGAAACTGATATTGCGACCATCAATATTAAAATATCAACCAGGACAATTGTGTTTAAAACGGGCGCTCTTACCGCAATAAGTATTCCGGTTGCTACAGAAACAATAATTGCAACCGTCACCATATACTTTGCGATATTATTTACTTTTTGTTGTAACGGTAATTCTTTTTCGGCTGAGGATATTAAATGAGCAATTTTACCAAAGTTTGTGTTCATACCCGTGTGGGTTACACGTGCAAGACACCTTCCGTTTACAATATATGTGCCCATAAATATTTTATTTTGGTCTGTGACCTGAGGTAAAGCCAGTTTAGAAATTTCTTTTGATTCCCCTGTTAATGCACTCTCATTTACGCGCAGATCAAAGGATTCAATAAGCTCGCAATCTGCAGAAATCTTTTCGCCGTTTCCTAAAAGTATAATGTCGTCCGGCACAATTTCTTTTGAAGATATCTCTGTTTTCTTTCCGTCTCTATACACTATTGAAATCAGCATTAGCATTTTCTTTAAACCGTTAATAGATTCTTCTGCCCTGTACTCTTGAAAGAATCCTACAAATATAACTATTAAGATAACGGCTAGAATTGTAAATGCTGTGATGTGTTTTCCTACGAGAAAAGAAATAATAGTGGAAAATACAAGCATGTATACAATAAAGTTGCTTCTTATTTGTCGCAATAAGATTTTAAGTGGGGTAGACTTTGATATTTCTACAATTTCATTGAATCCGTATTTATTTAGCCTCTGGCGAGCTTCGTTATTCGTAAGTCCTTGGGGCATTATAAAAATTATAACATTGTAACTAGTTTAATATTACCGCCGTATTTATTTTTGAAACAAGAACCCTTTTAAGCCGGTTAAATATTTTATGTGATCTTCATTTATTTGCTCGTATTTTTTTACGTCTAGTCCTAATTCCATAATCATATTCGCGGCATAACGAGCGCCGATATAGTGGGAAAGAACAACATTTGTAACACCGGCCGCATACAGTTCAATAGCATGCTCCATAGTGTCAGTAATAATAATAATTACTGCCTCTTTATTTATACGTCTAACCGTTTGGCTTAACAGCAGATTGGGCTCAAAGTCCGGTATAGTATCCGGATTGAAATCTATTGCCAGAAATTTAGTATTACTTTCTTTAAATGCATGGGCAAATTCCGGACCTGCGCGGCGATAACCGAAAATAATTGCTTTGTAGTTCTTATCCCCGTGAGTTTTAGATTTTAGTGTTTTTCTAAACTCCAAAAACGATAGTGATTTACCCACAAATTTAAAAAGTTTATCTGAATATATAATCATGTATGTTGATCCCGCAATAGTTACAATTCCTACCAAAGTTACCATGGACATAATTTCCCTGGATAGGTGGCCGACATCAAAGCCCAATTTAATTAGAATCAGCGAGAACTCGCTTATTTGAGCTACTGTAAGTCCTGCAAGAAAGGCTGTTTTCCTGGTGTAGCCAACATATTCATTAGTATTAGTGCGATAATTGGGTTGCCAACAAGAATAAAAGCAGAAAAAATAATGGTAGGAATTATCAGCGTTTGCCAATTATCAAAAACCATTTGGTAACCCAGCAAGATAAAAAATAGGGTGATAAAAAAATCGCGTAATGGTTTTAATCTATAAGAGATCTCATAAACATATGGGGTCATCGATAATGTAACTCTCGCGACAAGTGCTCCAATTTCTATGGAAAGTCCCGTTTTATAATACAAGGATGCAATAGCCATACCCCAAGCCAGCGACGATATAAATAAAAACTTCTGAGATTGTGCAATAAAATTTGTGAATCTAGATAAAACTTTAGTAGCTATGAAAAATAAAATGATTAGTAAAATAAAACCCTTAAGAAGAACTAAGAATAAGTCAGAAGCTATCATCCACCCCGCAGCATTTTTTAAACCCTGAAGCCCGGAGATCCCGACCAGAATAATTGCAGCGATTAAATCCTGAACTAATAAAAATCCTATGGCAATGCGCCCGTACATCTTATGCACATCGCCTTTATCTGATAACAATTTTAATATTATTATGGTACTGCTAAATGTTAAAGCAACCGCAATGTATAACGATTCGACTTTACTAAAATCTAACGCCAATCAAATAAAGTATCCGAAAACCGAAGTAAATAATACCTGCCCCACACCCGTAACAGCTGATACGCCACCTAACTCTTTTAAAACCTTCGAACTCAAACCCAATCCTACAATAAACAGCAGTGCCGTTATTCCTAATTTTGAAAACAATTCAACAACTTCTACAGAGCGTAAAATGTTCAAAAAGTATGGTCCGACAATCAGACCTGTTAAAATATATCTTATTACAAGGGGTTGTTTGAGATAACGCATTAAAGCTGAAATTACAAAAGCAAATAATAGAATTAGGCTAATTTCATAAAATTGATCCCTATGTACGTTCTACTGGATTCGTTATTTATATTCTACGCATAGAAATTTCGTTCCCAAACATGATTTATTAGACACACCATAGACCGGAACAGTTATAAAAAATAAAACCTCTGAAAAATTCTTCAGAGGTTTGTTGGCGTGAAGCGGTTATTTCGGCATCTTCATAAACATCCAGTCCTTATTCAAGTTGTTCACGGCAATTTCAACTTCGTATTTGCCCTCGAAAAAGTTCCAGATGACATCGGTGATCGCTTCGAGTGTTTTCTGTACGAGCGCATCAACTTCTTCTATACTCATACCTGACTTGAATTTCTGCGAAAACATTGCGGTGTCGAGAATGACCCAAATAGTTTCGCATTGAGTCGGCGCAAAATCATCGAGCTTGTCTTCGGGGAAAAAAGCCCTAACCCAGCCGTATGGAGCACCAATGCTCTTGACCGTGGCCTCAATTACTTCCTCGCGAAGTTTAAACAAATTCTGTGTAACCCACCGATCCAGAAATTGTCTGCTGAAATTCGAACCACATATCCAATAATTGCCGAGTTATATATACTTAATTTATGAATATCCTGCTGAATATCACCGCCGCTATTTTTCTGTCTATACTTCTGGTTAAGTCCGCTACTTGGATGATTCGATCCACATCAAGATTAGCAAAACATTTTCAAATTTCAGAATACACCGTTAGTTTTTTAATAGTAGCTTTTGCGACCTCGCTACCGGAGCTTGTGGTTGGTATTGTTTCAGCAATAGATAAAAACCCAAGTTTATCTTATGGAAATGTTTTAGGCTCTAATATCGCTGATTTAACTATAGTTTTAGCAATTCCTATTCTTGTAGGCGGTGCTATTAGTACAAGAGACATTCTTAAAAACAAAGATATAGTTTTTGGCTTGTTTTTTGGTTTGCTTCCGATTTTACTTATAATCGATGGTACGCTATCACAAGTAGATGGCTTAATCTTGGTAGCAAGTTATATTTTCTATCTTTTTACTGTTTTTAAAAGAAGTGTTTCAATTGAAGCTTTCGTACAACAGTTTCAGCAGGCAAACGTGATCAAAGAATTACTGATATTTATTTTTTCAGTAGTCTTAATGCTTTTATCAGCAGATTTATTAGTAAAAATAGCTGAGGGTCTGAGTTTAGAAGCAAAAATACCGCTATTTTTTGTAGGGCTTACGGTTACAGCACTAGGAACCTCACTTCCAGAATTGGTGTTTGGGTTAAAAGCTATTAAAACAAATCATAAAGGAGAAGTTTTAGGCACTGTTGTGGGCAGTGTTATTGCGAATTCAACATTGGTGTTAGGCGCCACTTCAATAATTTCACCAATACATAGAGATGGTAATTTAGGCATTACTTCTGTATTTTTTTTGATTTTTACTTTGATTTCTTTTTTAGTATTATCAATTATTAATAAAAAACTATCTCGGATTGAAGCTGTTTTCTTACTATGTATATACATTGCCTTCGTTGTTGTAGAAAGATACCTAGTTAAGATTTAGAACCTTAATCTTTTCTGGGACGAAAATTAACGCTACAATAAGTCCTGCTACATTAGACTTTCATGTCTTTCAGAAAGTTGTTGACGAAGGTATTGATTATATTCGGATCAACACATCGACAGGAAGGTTTAAGATATCCAAAATTCTTTTAGTAATTTTTTGAGGTGAGTCGTTAGCATTCATCAAAATTCCTCCTTTTTTATGTATCTCACTTTCCCACCAGTCTTTCCATTCCAAAACCACATCTCTACCGTCTTGTGTGTTACCTATGTCATTTGTGCCCTCTCTGTTTTCTAATCTTTGATTTAAGGTATCTGAATCTGGTTGTAACACAATCACTTTATCAAAAAGTGGCAGTAAATCATCCATATTTGAGGCAATTCCACAGTAGAACGTAACCCCCGACTTTTTAGATTCCAACAACTTTTTTAGTTTCTCAACATCACAAATCCATTCGGCATTTTTAATATGGATGGGTTTTGAATTATCATAGTCCTCAAAAATCTTTTTAGTATCTTTATGATACATTTCAAACATTCCTTCAATGTTCTCAATATCGTAAGCATCGTATCCCAAATTAATTAGGTTCTTGCAGATAGTAGATTTACCTGTTCCAGAAACACCGGTTATTAATACTTCCATTTTCATAAATGAATTATACCTTAGTTCAAATTTCTATTGAGTGGTACTTGTTTTATGTTGTTA
>CAYZRJ010000031.1:0-7280 GCA_964480825.1 uncultured Candidatus Saccharibacteria bacterium
ATTCAAAAATGGAGCACGTACATAAAAGGCAGTGCAAACCGACAGGCATTTTTTGAGAGGGCTCTAGATTGGGCGAGTAAAGGAAATATTGATGATTACATGAGTAGTCATCGCAATGACAAAAATATCAACGAGTTAAAAAGATATTTCAACCGTGTGATCGATTGGATCTCTAGTGTATTTACCGATGTAGAAAGCGAGATGTGCGGGCTTGAATGGGGACGACTTTACGAGGAATATCACAAAAAGGCGCATGACCCGTCTAAAGTATCAAAGGAGGTTCGAAAGCTCTATGGTGATCCGTACATCAAAAACCGCAAGGATATCTTTGAGTATATTCTTGGTGGCTCCATCGACACAAAATTACTTGAAGTTCGGGTCTTTGACGAAGCGATTAAGAGATCTACTTACGAATTACAAACTACCAAGGCAAAGAATAAAGAAGAATCAAATTGTCCTCTCTGTGCTGTTGGACATGACGCGAACAAGGGCAAGATTTGGAGTTTTGCTGAAATGGACGCTGACCATGTCGTAGCTTGGAGCAAAGGTGGAGCCACTGCAGTTAAGAATTGTCAGATGCTCTGCAAGACGCACAATCGTTCAAAAGGAAATCGGTAATAGAAGAGATATGAGTGAGATTTTAAAAAAAATTAAAGAGTCAAACAAATGCTTATTTGTAGGTGTTGCCGGTCCTGGAACAGGCAAAAGTACAGCTTTTAAAACTATTATTCATTCTGATGATTATAGAGGGAAAAAAGTGTTAATTTTGTCTTTCATTAAAAAGCTGATCAATGACTTATCTATAGATTTTAAAGATTTTAGTAATGTGGAGGTTTTAACTTTGCACTCATTTGCTAAACAGAAATTGGGTGACGTCGATTTGAATGAAGATTTAGATCTTATAATTAGTGAAGATTTTTTATTTGTATATGGTAGTGAAATCGAATATGACAAAAGGTTTTATGAGAATAATTTAACAGAAGATGAGGAGAAATTTTATAAAGAGAGGAAGAATTTTTACAAACACGAAAAAGAACTATACTCGTTCAACTCAATCATTTATGAGGTTAATCGTTTTTTTAATAAATCCGAAAACAACATCTCATCAAAATACGATCTGATACTGATAGATGAGTTTCAGGATTTCAACAAAGCTGAGTTTGAGTTAATAAAATTATTAAACAAAAAAAGTAAAGTCGTTGTTGTTGGTGATGACGACCAGTCTTTATACGGAGAATTTAGGAATGCAAAACCAAAACAAATAAGAGAATTATATAAAGACGAAAGCACTGAGGAGTTTTCACTCGACCATTGTTATAGGTGTACCGAAGTTATTGTTGATGCTACAAATAGTTTAATTACAAATGCCGAGAGTAAAGGTTTTTTAGCAGATAGTTTAGAAGGTAAGAAGTTCTTATATCCCAAGGACAGAGAAGATAATAAAAATGATATTAGTAAAAAATATGACAAAATTGATTTTGTTCCATCGGTACAAGGTAATAAATTGATCTACGAACTAGAAAAGAGAATTAAAAAAGATATTGAGGGAGAAGACAAAAAAGGAATTCTAATTTTAACTCCTAGCTACTTTAAACAAACTATTTATACTGGATTAGTTGGAAAAGGCTTTAATGTTGTAGAGTTTGAATTATTTTCAGATGAACAGTGTAATAAAATAAAACACAAAAAACTAACTAATACTTTTAAAATCTTAGTCGAGAGGAAAACCGACAACTTAGCGCTTAGAGGTGTTTTGTCTTTGTATTTAAATAAGAGTAAGCTCAGAAACTTAGTGGTTAAAAGCAAAGAAGAAAATAAAAAGATCTGGACTTATTTAGACGATAGAATAAAAAAGAAAATCGAGTATGACATCGAAATTTTTAAGAAAGTTAAAAAGGGTAAAGATAAATTGATTCCTAAAGAGCTGAAAAGATTCAGTGAACTTTTTACTTTGAAGAATATTTTGTCGAAAATGATAGATGGTTTTGATCCGATTACAAAAAATGCGATAGAGGTTGAGATGACAACAGTTATGAGCTCAAAGGGTCTCTCGGCGGATTTTGTTTATTTTATTGGTATAGATGATAAAAATATTTTAGATAGAGAAACAAAGAATTTCACCGACCAGAAGATATGCGAATTTTTAGTGGCCATAACACGAGCAAAAGAGAAATTAACATTAATTTCGCTGGAAGATAAGAAACCGAAAATTTTGGAATTTATCGACCCAAAGTATATTAACGAATGTTAAAAAATTGGAATTTGTATTCTTGTTTTCTGTCCGCCCCGAATTTCGCCATAAACAAAAAGAGGAGCAAATTGGTGAAGTTGCACCTATAATAAATACTCCTTAGTTAAATGAATAAAACTATAAAATGACCATATCTAAATCAGACTACATGCTTTTTCTTAAACACCCTGCATGGTTGTGGTTGAAAAAATACGATAAAAGTAAACTCCCAGCTATAGACGAAAATACACAGGAAATGTTTGACATTGGACATGAATTTGAACAATACGCCGAAAAGCTCTACCCAAAAGCCCTTAGAATTGGATTTAAAGGCTACGAAGAATATAAGACTATAACGGTACGTACTAAACAAGCACTAGAAACCAATGTACAAACAATACTTCAAGGTGGTTTTGAAATAGAAGGTTTATCTTGCATCATTGATATATTAGACAAAGTAAAAGAAAACACGTTTGACTTAGTGGAAATTAAAAGCAGTGCGCATTCAAAACCAGAACACACTTACGATTTGGCATTTCAAACTATAGTTTTAGAAAAATGTGGTTTAAAAATACGTGACATATTTATAATCCACGTGAATAACGAATATATACGAGATGGAGACATCAACCCAAAAAAGATAACCACTAAAACAGATGTTACCCAAGATGTCCGAGGTTTAATTGAAATAACCGTGGAACAAATAAATAAAGCAAAAGATCTAGTAATTCAAAGTAAGACACCGGACTTATCTCCTAGATGGGTAAATCAAATTAAAGTGGTGGGCACTACTTGGTTTTCGGATTGGTTAGAGATATATAAACATTTAAACCCTCAATTAGATGATTACAGTATCTATTCAATTGCAGGTCCAAACCCAGAACAAATTGGAAAATTAGAGGACGGTGGGATTAAGTTAATTAAAGATATACCTGATGTGTTGACACTAAGATCCACTCAATTTGCACAGATAAAAGCTACAAAAGAAAATGAAAGGATTATAGATAAACAAAAGATTAAGAGTTTTTTGAATACATTTGAGTATCCTCTGTATTTCTTTGACTACGAAACCTTATCCTCAGCTATACCAGTATTCGATGGCTTTCAACCGTATAAAGACTATCCATTTCAATACTCTCTACATATAAAAGACAGTACAGAATCTGAAATAAAACACACGGAATACCTTCACGCTGAAAACTCAAATCCAATGCCAAAACTACTAGAAAAGTTAAAATCAGACATAGGCGATAAGGGAACAGTACTTACGTGGAACATGTCCTACGAAAAAGAATGCAACGATAAAATGGCTAAATTTTACCCCGAATATAAAGAGTTTCTCAAATCCCTAAATCTACGTATAAATGACTTAATGATTCCGTTTTCAGAAATGTGGTTTGTTGATAAAGACTTCTTTGGTAGCGCATCTGTGAAAAAAGTATTACCAGCACTGTTACCAAAAATGGACTACGACGAACTGAACATATCAGACGGATTAAAGGCACGTAGAATATGGACACAAACCGTGTTAAAGGATGAAAATCAGAACGACAGAGTTAAAATTATGAAAGATCTAAGCGAGTACTGTACTCTTGATACTTACGCTATGGTTAAAATATTGGAAGAATTGAAAAAAATTGTTAAATAAAATGGACTCTAGACCAGCATGCTCAGCCAAAGACTTCACAAACGTAACCACGAAGCCTCAAACATCCTTTCAAGGCTTGCGCTTTTTGATAACAATAAATAGTTGACTAACCACACATACCGTGTTAACCTGTACACATATGTACAGGTTAGGCAGGTCAAATCATGTAAAAAACTTTATAAACACCCAAAAAAATGTGTTTACCACGTCAGATTTAGCTGTATTGTGGGGCATTTCTAATAAAAACACCTTATGGACAACCGTAAAACGTTATATAAAAAGTGGAGTTTTATTTAAAATCCGTAAAGGGCTCTATTCCAAAATAGCTTTAGATAAACTAAATCCATATGTTGTAGGCTGCGCTCTAGGTGGCCCGCATTCCTATATTTCAACTGAAACCATTCTGCAAAAGGCTGGTGCAATTATGCAATTTAGCAATACAATCACCGTAGCTTCTCAAAAGACAAAAACCCTTACCATTGGTAATCTCACTTATATGCTTAGATCATTTAAGCCATCAATTATCCTAAACAGAACTGGCATAGCGGATAATAATGGATTCTCAGAGGCTTCAAAAGAGAGGGCACTGGCTGATTTGAATTATATCAATCCAAAATATTATCTGGATAACCCAAATGCTATAGATAACAACACACTTGTAGAAATCAAAGGAAAGGTTACTTATAATGCTCGCACCTAGTAAACAAGCTGTTACGCATAAAATTCAGTTATTCAGACTGCTGAAGGAAATTCTATCATCTAATTATCTGGCGAACGAGCTTGTGTTTAAGGGTGGAACTTACGCTAGTCTTTTAAACTACCTAGATAGATTTTCTGTCGATCTCGACTTTGATCTTCCTAATAATAACGCTACCGAAAAAGTAAAACACGAGTGTTATAAGATATTTGCGGATCTTGACCTTGTTATAAAAAATGAAAGTAAAAATTATTTACAGTTTTTCCTAAAATATCCATCGGCAATAGATAGCGCAAGAAATACTCTTAAGTTGGAAATAAACGATAAGCCCAGCAAATTCAACGAGTATGAGAAAGTAAATTTACCTGAAATTAATATGTATTGTACAGGCCATACCCCCAGTACAATGTTTGCTAATAAGCTAATTGCGGCAAAAGCAAGGTTTGACAAAAACGGTAAGATCGCGGGTCGGGATTTCTATGATATTCATATGTTCTTTGAAAAACGCATCGAGATTAATAGAGCGGTGGTAGAGGATTTATCAGGTACTTCTTACACAAATTATCTACAAGACTTAAGTACATTTATTGAGAAAAATGTTTCCGAGAGACTACTTATGGAGGATCTAAATCCGTTATTAACTCCCGAACAGTTGCGTAGAAGTATTAAGGTTATAAAAACCGAGGTGTTACAGTATTTAGCAAATGGGATTGAGCAGGAAATGTTGTTAATCGGCTAGGTGCTACAGAAATAAACTGTTCGAACTTCTTCCCAGATGAACAGCCAAATAGAAAAACGCTCGTTTCCTCTCACTATAGTAGACTCCAAAACAATATAAAAAACATATGCGATTTGAGGTTTGGAATTTTTCTGAAGGAATTTATGCCGGCTAGGAAAAGTTGCTTAAATTCAATACCTATAGTATAATACGAACATCAACATAAAAGGAGAAAATATGCCCACGATTACTTGGAACAGAGGTGACACCTTTGTGTATGGCGATCAAGATGAAAAATACGGTGTCGTCTTGGACAGCAATACTGCAATTGTCGTTGCGCGCAATGGATCCCATTGGGATGTAAACAAGGCCTCGATTCCCGCTACAGCAATCCCTTACCCGCGCGAACGAATGCACTTTGAAGCACAGATGGCGATCCGCGGAACCTTGGCGGTCTAATAGACCAAAGGAAAATCACATGACCCAAAGTGTTCCAAAACCGGATCTTGTCGATCTCCAAGCTGCAACTATTTTGAAATGCACGAAATGGTTGCAAGAGGAGAAACAGGTGCCCACGGATATTATCAAGCAATCATCTTTCATCGCTGCACCCTACAAAGATTGCAATGATACCGTTTGGGTCGTATTTGTCAGTGTACCTGGGCCTGGCTCACGCCATACCCTTTACACTTTTGACGTTGACTTCGACACCACCTGGAACCCAAATCCCGCTTCGTACCAGCACGAAAGTGTCCTCTAAAACGTTGCGGATAACCGTAAAAGACTCCCTCACACCCGAGAGAGTCTTTTTTTATGACTGAATGAAAGTTCCAACTAACTCCCAGTTGGTCAGCCAGAACGGGCACCCTATGAGTCCCGCTTCCCTCAAATACATTACGACGGCTTGATATAATCCAGTAGAGAACCGAGCTGAGGTATAATTTCAACATACTTACCAAAAACAAACATTTCGTAATAATTATTCCCGGTCTTGGTGATGATACTAATAAAATAAAACTCGCTACATTGCATTGGTGTCGCTATGGTTTGGAGCCACTGATACATTCAGTATCCTGGAGGAACGATCATCAGGATTTTCAGATTAAACTAACTAGACTACTTGGTGTAATAGACAGTATCGACACAAGGCACAACAAAGTTTCTTTAGTGGGCTGCAGTGCCGGAGGAAGTGCTGTATTGAATGCTTTTTACGAAAGAAAGGATGTAATAAACAAAGTTATAAATGTATGCGGTAGACTAAGAACTGGAAACTTAACCGGATTTCGTTCATTTAAATCAAAAACTGCCTCAAGTTCAGCTTTTGCACAATCTATAAAGTTATTTGAGACTCGTGAGTCGTTACTTTCGCAGGAGGATAAGGGAAAGGTGATGACTGTAAGGGCTTTATTTGGAGATGAGCTCGTACCTGCAGATACAACAAACTTAGACGGTGCTTATAACATAACAGTACCAACAGGGGAACACTTGTTTAGTATAGCAATGGCAATGACTGTTTTTTCTAAAAATTTAATTAAGTTCCTGATACAGTAAAATCGTTCAGCAGAACAGAGAACGAGACTAAGTTATAATTAACCCATGAAACTTAAGTATAAGGTGACTAAAGAAATACAACCGACAGCCCTATTTAACTTTGATGCCACTTTCCACAAACCTGCACATTTCTCATCAAGTGATAATTACTGGGAACTTGGTATTAGATGGCAGACCTTCCGTTTTCTTAGCAGAGATTTGGGAGTGGTATTCAAAAATGCTGGTTCTGTTGATAAGCCTAAAATCAAGGTAGAGATCTATTCTGTAAAAGAGTTATCCGAGGATTTTATTGAGCAGTTTATCCGTGAAATCAGATATAGGTACAACCTTGACCTTGATCTTAGTGATTTCTACAAACTCTTCTCCACTGATAAATTTGTAGGACCAGTAATCAAGAGGGTTCGTGGTATGAGACCTGGTCACCAAGATTCCCTTT
>CAYZRJ010000032.1:0-7040 GCA_964480825.1 uncultured Candidatus Saccharibacteria bacterium
GTATCAATCTAAAAACACCGATGGAAGTTGTCGCATATGTTATGAACCATTAAGCGAAGTTTTACTTTAATAACACCGTTTGGTAAACTACTTATACATATAACACTATGTCTGACATCAAAATACCAACTAAAATATCACTAGTAACCGGAGGAGCAGGTTTTATAGGTTCTCACGTTGCAGAACATCTTTTAAAAACGGGACATCGGGTAGTTGTTTTAGATGACCTTAGTGGCGGTTTCGAGCGAAACGTTCCGGAAAACGCGATCTTTGTTCGAGGCAGTGTTAATGACATTACTTTACTTGAAGAGCTTTTTGAGACTTATAAATTTGATTATATCTTTCATTTGGCTGCCTACGCGGCAGAGGGTCTAAGCTATTTTATTAGAAACTTCAATTACACTAATAACCTTTTGGGTTCTGTAAACTTAATCAATCTGGCAGTAAAACATGAAATAAAAAGATTTGTTTTTACCTCAAGTATTGCTGTATATGGTTCGGGTCAAAACCCGATGCACGAGGAACTAATTCCTCAGCCCGAAGACCCTTATGGAATCTCAAAGTTTGCAGTAGAGTTGGACTTGAAATCAGCTCATAAATTGTGGGGGTTAGAATACACGGTGTTTAGACCTCACAACGTGTACGGTCCTAGACAGCACCACGGCGACCCCTACCGAAACGTACTAGGAATCTTTATGAACAACATTATGCAAGACAAGCCTATTACAATCTTTGGAGATGGAACTCAAACTAGAGCCTTTTCTTATATTGATGACGTGGCTCCGCACATTGCAAAAAGCTGTGATATGTCCTCAACCGTAAACCAAATCATAAATATAGGTGCCGATAAGCCCTACACTGTACTAGAATTAGCCGAACTTATACTAAAAGAAATGGATACGGACGTTGGCATAGTATTTTATCCGGAACGAAAAGAAGTAAAACACGCCTACTCAGATCATTCTAAGGCTAAAAAAATATTTAATATAAATAAAACAGTTTCGTTGAAAGAAGGTATGAAAAAAATGGTCGAATGGTCAAAAGAAATAGGTCCACTAGACCCCACCAAGTTCGGCAAGATCGAAATTCATAAAAACATGCCTCCAAGCTGGAAATCTCTTTTACACCAAGAAGAAATCGATTAGTTAAAACCCAAAGCGTTCTTTTAATCTTTTTCTTGAGCCTTTAGTGTAATCATCAGTCAAAAAAGTAAATCCATATCGTTTAATATGCTTGTAAGTCTCTGTCAACTGTCTTTGTGCTTGAAGTACGTATGACCCAAAGTCCATAAACCATAAAACAAAAAACGGATACTTACTTTTGTAGAACTTATTAGTAAACACCCTCATTGCTCTAGTTGAGTTTAAATGAATAAAGTTTTTCCACTGTAGAGATTTAATTGAAATATCTTGGGTGCTTTTTCTGGTTCCAAAAGAAGCTCCTTTGTAGTGACCTGCTTCAAACTGCGGTAAGTACATAAGTTTATAACCTGCCTGTTTAATTTTGTAGCACATGTCAGCGTCTTCTCCGAAAACGAAATAATTTTTATCATCAAATCCACCGACTTCGTCATATATGTTTTTTGGTATAAACATAAAGTGAGTGATGCACATTTCGATTTCGTGTGCTTTTGAGTGATCTTGGTCAACCATAAAGTAAGAGTTAAAAACTTTAGATTTTGGAAAAATAGCCGACAACATAAAAAGGCGCGCAAAAGAGCTCCATGGCGTTGGAAATCTTCGGTGGACGTCCATATCCAAAGAACCGTCTCTTAATACTAACCTAGCAGTAGCTAAGCCCACATCGGGGTGCGATTCCATATAGTCAATCAATCCCGGAACAGTATTTTCTCGTGGGAAGCCATCTTCCCCCAAAAATAATAAGTAATCCCCTGTTGCTCTTTTAGCGCCTAGTGTACAGCAGTTGGCCAACCCGTAGTTAGGAGTATTTTGCAAGATAACGAAAGGGAACTTTTCTCTTACCATTTCTGGTGTTCCGTCAGTCGATTCGTTATCGGTGACTATCACCTCTAAGTTCTGACCTTTATCGATCAGACCTTTTAAATTAGTTAAACACTCTTCTAAAATATCTCTTACGTTTGTACTTGCAATTAATACGCTAACTTTTTTCATATTTATATCTCCCATAGAATTTAGATCCTACTGTATCGGATTCGATCGAAGATCGAATCACTTTCTGCTAAATAAATGTTTTAAGAACACCCCAGATACTCTATGCGCCTGGAGCGCAAAAGTACCTAAAGTCATAAATGCTAGCAAGGCTGACGAGTACTCTTTTTTGTAGTTCTTTTTTAAAAACAATCTCATGGCTTTGGTTGAGCTGTGAGCCATTTTTAGTTTGTCTGATAAGGATGCCTTTTTTTCGTTTAATCTAGTCTTAAGATGGCCCGATTCCCATTGAGGTAAGTACATAACTTTGTATCCCGCCTGCTTCATTCGATAGCAAATGTCTAGATCTTCTCCGTAAGCAAAGTAGTCTTGATCGAAACCCCCGATTTTAGCGTAAAGCGAGCTTGGAATTAACATAAATCCTGTAACACAAGCATCGGTTTCGTAGGGATTGTGTATATCGTCAAATCTTTTAAAATAAGAGCTGAATAGTTTTGATTTAGGGAACAGTTTATAAAGGCCGGTTAGTTTAGTAAATGAACTCCACGGAGTAGGAAAACTTCGGCTGGCATCTTTATCGGGCTCGCCACCTTGTAATGAAAGTCGGGGGCTTGCAATACCAACTTCGGGGTGCTCTTGCATATACTCAACTAGCTTTCCGATTGTGTCTATCCGCGGATAGCCGTCAGCACCTAAAAATATTAAATATTCCCCTGTTGCGTGTTTTGCTCCAAAATTGTTAGCCGCTGCCAACCCTTTATTTGCAGATTTTAAAACATGAACCCATGGAAATTTATCTTCAATCATATTTGCGCTATTATCGTTGGATTGGTTGTCTACAACTAAAACTTCGAGATTTTGGTAATACTTGTTTCTAATTTCATCCAGATTACCAAGGCTTTTTTTGAGCAAGTCCGAGTTATTTCTATTGGATATAATTACACTTACTTTAGGTTGCATCTGTCTTTATTCTATAACAACGTTGTTTTACTTACAAGCCAGTCTGTGGTGCCCTCAGAGGGATTCGAACCCCCGACCCCTCGGTTCGAAGCCGAGTGCTCTAATCCACTGAGCTATGAGGGCGCGCTTCAAGATTATATCAGGTACTGGTATTATTACTCTATGAGCACAAAAAATAAAAGAATCGGTGTGTATTTATATATTATAGGATTGATTGTCGGATTTTTGTTTGTCCAAAATACACTTAATCTAAAAAGTGTTGACGTAGTTACAAAAGAAGTTGACAAGACGGAACCTAAGATAAAAAAAGTAAGAGTGAATTTGAAAGTTGAAACAGACGCAGTTTCTAAGTCTTATACTTATGAACTGACTGATTCAGAAAGTGTTTTTGATCTATTGCAGTTGGCGCGTGAGGACGACGTAATATATTTTGAAACTACCGAATATTCGTCCCGTACCGACCTTGATTTCATTAATTATAATTTTAATATATTCTTAGACGGAAACGACATAACCGATATTATTGGCGAAACTAATCTCGTAGACGAAAATACGTACAGCCTGGTACTGACGCCTACTCGTACCGAAGGGCCTCGATAGGCTCTTTTTTGCTTGCCTTATACGCAGGGTAGGTTCCAAAAATTATTCCAATTGCTAAAGAAAACCCCAGCGAAACAAGTAACGCCCAAACCGGAGTTTCGGTACGTATAAATCTTCGGGCAAATAGCGATACCAATACGCCTAAAGTTAGCCCAATCAATCCTCCTGAAAGGCTTAGAATCATGGATTCAAACAAAAATTGAGCGGCTATACCCGACGAAGTGGCTCCGATTGCTTTTCTAAGTCCGATTTCACGTATTCTTTCGGTTACAGCAACCAACATTATATTCATAATACCTATGCCGCCGACAATTAAGGATATTGCTGCCACAGCACCCAGTCCCAAGGATAGAATCTGCAATATGCTCTGAATTGATTCCAGCAGATCAGCTGAATTCATCACGGTGAAATCGTCTTTCTTTAAAAACTTGAGCATTTCGTTGTTTACTTTTTTCATCGTTAAGTTAAGATCTTCATCGCCTTTAGCTTTAATAGCTATATACGATAAATTCTCTATATTCATAAACTTTTTTGCAGTACTATACGGTATAGCGATCTGCTCATCAAAATCCTGACTCTTTGGTAATATAACCCCAATTACTTCAAAACCGGTTTTATCGATTTTAATAAACTCTCCCGTTGGGTTCTTATCCTTAAATAGTTTTTTGGCTACGCTTGAACCAAGCACGGCAACTTTTTTAACTCCGACGTCATCAGTTTTCTCAATAAATCTTCCTGAACTTAGTTCTATATTAAATACTTCTGAATAAGTGTCATACACACCGCTTATTACACTAAAATATTTATTGGTTTTGTAAGTTACCGTTTTACCCGTGCTTAAAAAAGGTGTAACCGCCTGCGTGTAATCCTGAGAAGCTAGAGCTTTAACGTGGTCAAGAGACAGTTTATTATCGGTAAAAGTAGTTGCCGGATCTTGAGCCGCTAGCCCTACTCGACCCGGGGATATAAAAATTAAATTTGAGCCCAGTGAATTGAATTGATCAGTAACATAATTTTGCACGCCTCGAACAAGAGAGACAAGTAAAACAACTGAAAATACGCCGATAATAATTCCAAGCATGGTTAAAAATGTTCGAACCAAGTTATTTTTAAGCGCTAAAAATGCTGTGATTATTGTTTCGCCTAAATTCATAATTCGTACCTTAATGATTCAACCGGATCTTTTTTACTTGCCGAAATTGCAGGATAAGTTCCAAACACAATTCCAACCAGCAATGAAAATCCAAAAGACACCAATACCGCCCACAAAGGTGTTTCGGCGCGAAGATATGGCTGAGCTGTCAAGGTTGCGAGTAATCCCAAGATTATTCCAACCAGGCCGCCGGTTACGCTTAAAAATAATGATTCGAGTAAAAACTGGGTTGCAATGTTTTTAGAAGTTGCTCCGAGTGCTTTTCGCAGACCGATCTCACCTATTCGTTCGTTTACAGAAACTAGCATAATATTCATAATTCCTATACCCCCGACTAAAAGTGAAATACCTGCAATTGCCCCTAGACCAATACTTAAAGTTTTTAATATATTCTGAAAAGCTTTTAATATATCTTTTGCAGTTAACACTGAAAACTCATCTTTTTTGTGGTTATTCAAAAGAATAAGCTCGACTTCATTCATAACTTCGCTTATATTTTTCTCTTGCTTCACTTTTATTGTAATTCCTGAAATATTTTTCACTTTTAACGATTTCATAATAGTGGTATATGGGATAATTATTCGATTATCTAGAGAGCTTCCTCTAGGAACAGTTGTGCCGATCACCTTGAAATCAATATCCGAAATTTTTATATGCTTATTTATTGGATTTATCAGGGACAGCCTTTTTGCTACTTCGGGTCCGATAACAGCTACTCTGGCCGCCGAACTTACGTCGTATTTTTCAATCGAACGTCCCTCGTTTATTTCAAAGTTTGAGATGGTTAAAAATTTATGGTTTGCTCCTCTAATTTCAGCGTAATAATTGTTACTTTTATACGCAACTGTTTTGTTTAGGCGTATGTTGGGGGCAGCTGTAACAATATAATCTGAGGCTGATTTGTTTATATCGTCAACGTCCTTTTCATTTAACTTATTGTTAGTTCGAGCTATAGAGGGATCGCCCATCAAATTAAATCTACCCGGTTCCACTAACACTATATCGGATCCTATAACACTAAACTGATCAACGATATAGTTTTTAACGCCTTGAACAAGAGAAACCAAAGATAAAACAGCAAAAACTCCGATAATAATTCCGAGCATGGTTAAAAAACTTCTTACCTTATTTGCTTTTAATGCGCTCAACGCCGTTAAAATTGTTTCAGAAAAAGCCATGGTCTTCAGATTTAAACGATATACCCATCTTTTAAAGTTATCTGCCTTTTTGCAATTTTGGCTAAATCTTCGTCGTGAGTTACTAAAATTATCGTCTTTCCCTGTTCATTTAATTCTTTAAATAAATTTATAATTTCTTCACCTGTTTTAGAATCTAAATTTCCGGTGGGTTCGTCCGCAAAAATAATCGAGGGGTCGTTTACTAAAGCTCTGGCAACTGCTACACGTTGCTTTTGACCGACCGATAATTCGTTTGATTTATTGTAAATACGATCAGAAAGTCCTACCTGTTCAAGTATTTTGATTGCCTTTTCTTTCCATTCTTTTCTTGGAGTCGCGCTGTATTTTAACGGCAGTATAACGTTGTCAAGCGAAGTAGTTCTTTGAAGCAAATTAAAGAACTGAAAAACAAAGCCTATTTCTTTGTTTCTTATTTTTGCAAGTTGCTTTTCGGTGTATTTTGATATTTCTATGCCCTTTAGCATAATACTTCCTGAAGTCGGAGTATCAAGTAGACCCAAAATATGCATTAAGGTAGATTTTCCTGATCCGGATTTACCGACAATAGAAACAAACTCTCCCTCACTAATTTCTAATGAAACTCCTTTTAACGCCTGAATTTTGTTGCCTCCAATATCATATTCTTTAATAACATTTGTGGCTTTTAATAACGGAGGGTTCATTTTACTATTTTCGCTTTGTAGCCATCTTTAACTTCAACATCAGATGTCAAGGGCGCAATTATTTGTTTATTAATATCGGTTTTAACTTCAGTGTATATATCACCTTCTAAGCCTATCTCGATTGGGAATTTTGATATGTAGCCATTTTCTTCGATCCAAACATATGATTCATCTTGTTCGTCAAAGTATATTTCGTCGTAATACAGTGACTTAACTTCATACTCGCTGGAGGCAGATGCAATTTTTACGTCTCCGCTCATGCCAAGTAGAGGTTGTTTGTCGCTGTCATTAAAACTAACTTTAGCAACAAACGTGCTATCGCTCGCATACAAAGGAA
>CAYZRJ010000033.1:0-6660 GCA_964480825.1 uncultured Candidatus Saccharibacteria bacterium
TAAAATCCGTATCAGAAATTTGATACTCTTCGTCTATAATTTTCTTAATTTTTTCGTGTAATAATGCAGTGAGGTTCATCTCTTGCATAATATCATTCAATTTACTTTTACTAAAGATAAACCTTGAACTCGATGGTACTTTCCAGATCAGTTCTGCGTATCTCACATCCTGCGTCTTTAAGAAGTGATAGGGTAGTATCATCCGGATGATGGTAGCTGTTTTTCTTTCCTACGGAGATAACACATACTTTTGGCTTTAAATCCAGCAAAAACTTTGCCGATATGCCTTTTTTTGAACCGTGGTGGGGCACCTTTAACACATCCAGACCGTCTTGAATTAGTGGAGTAATTTGAGCCCAATCTATCAAGTCCAGCACCTTAGATTCGGCGTCTCCCGTCAACAGCGCCTCAAAACCCCTATAATCAACAAAGAGCACCGTTGAAACTTGGTTCAAATCATCCGTTGGTTTTAGATTTTTAATAAAATCGCCAGTTGGCCAAAGTGCGATTATTTTTAAATCGCCGAATTCAATTTTATTTCCGGCAGAAATAGATGTTATAACTTTATTTATATTTTTATTTTCGTTAATTTTTTGCTTAAATGCTCGGTAGACTTTGGTAAGTAAGGGCACGTCGTTAAACCAGAGTATGCCAATGTTACATTTATCTAAAACGGGCAACGTTCCACCAAAATGATCCGCGTGCAAATGCGTAATATAAATAATATCTAAATTGCAAACGGGAAACATAAAATATTTTAGTAAATGATCTTCTATATTCTCCCCTGTTCCGGCGTCTACTAAAATTTTGAATGTACTTTTGTAATCCATTAAGATGCTGTCACCTTGGCCTACATCCAGTACGCGCATAGTAAATTCAGGTTTTTGTGCGAGAGAGCTAACTCGCATTATTAATAAAAATAAATAATAGATTAAAATTAAACCGATATAATTTTTCATTTATCCTCTACTCTGCGCAATCGCCACGCCGCTACAATTAATACACCGTAGTACATAACAAACGTCACTAAATTTAACTTGAAATCTATATTTCCTTTGTCTACACCGGCAAAAAACTTAACAATACGAACAAATATATCAAAAAACGGAAACACAATTAAACCGGCTAAAGGTGCAAAAAAAGGAAAGAGTTGAGATATGAGAATAAAAATAAAACCCGATACAGTACATAACGGAATTAACCATAATGATGCCATGTTATACAAAGGGCTGACTATACTTACCCGACCAAAGAAGTATGAGATTATCGGCCAAACAGCGATTTGGCATGCCAAGGACGTGGACACATCTTCAAACGGAAGAAGTTTTTTGAAACTGTTTCCTTTTATAATACCGCTTACAGCTTTGCTCAAAGCTGGTTCGAAAAAGATTAGACCAAGAGTCGCAGAAACGCTAAGCCAAAAACTAAGAGAAACAATGTATCGGGGATAAATTAATAACATCACAAAGCAAACAACAAGGATTAAGCTCAAGCAATCAATTTTACGACCTTCTGTCATGGCCAAATAGCTAATATATCCCATTAACGCGGCTCTGATTACCGGAGGCTGTAAACCACACAGCAAGGCGTACAAAACAACACTTGCAAAAAGTATAAACTTGTTTCTCGGCTTCAAGCGATCAAAAAAAATACCACTAATAAATTTTATGACCAAAGCTACGTTATAACCGGAAACTACAACAACATGTATTAAACCAATCTGCACTAGATTGTCATAAAACATTTTGTCATTTTTGATCTCGTTGACTCCTATTGTCATACCTAATAACAAATCCGCATGAATTGACGGGAGTACCGCGCGGGTTTGCTGTGTAATTCGGGTGTTTATTTTCTTTATAACCGGCAAAGTGAAACCGTCGCCACTATTTCTACTGCTAAGATCCGGAGATAAAACTATTCTAATAATCACCAAAAGCGCCAAAATTAACATCGAAATGTGTTTTCTCATCATTTCACGGTTAAAATACCTTCCAGCGCAATCCTGGCGTTATTGCTAAATTTAATTAAGGCATAAAAATCGTCAATTGTACTGTATGGCCTTCCTTTTATTATTTTGTCAGCAGTTACTTCCCCGATTCCGGGAAGGTCAATTAGAGCACTTCTTGTTGCCGAGTTTACATCAACGCTGTTCACACTCGTTATTTCTGAACTAGTAATATTTTCGAAACATCTAGTAGCTAATTCTTCGGTTAAAGCCGTTATGTTTTCGTCGAAAACAAATGGGATATAAATTTTTTGTCCGTCATGCAATTTCTCGGATAAATTTAATTTTTGAGTTATAAATCCCGTGTGTGCTTGTTTAGAAAAACCGCCGGCAACTTTTATAATGTTCACTACCCTATCTCCGTCGGCGAGTTGATAAAATCCGGGTTTACTTACGGCACCCGATACATCTACGAAAATCGGGTTTTTCGTTGCAGTGTCATCTGATTTTTGAGGTAAAACTGATGAATCGGTTACGATCGAAACGTCTTTTGGTCGATTCGGTTCTCTAAATAAAAATATGGACCCCGCCCAACAAAGACCAAACAGCGGTATATACCAATATTTTATGTATTTTTTCCAATCCTCCATACCGGTACAATACCTAAAACACATCAGGTTTTGTACGTAGTTATGTCTATTAAAACAAGATACTACATTTACCGCATATTAAACGCATTTTGTAATCTTATTATTGACCATAGGTAGATTAATTACCGCGTTATTAACGCAAGATATTTTAGAATTTAGAGACTGCGGATTAAAATGTCTTTAAAGACTCTGCTCTTCTTTAAATCTTTTATTAAAGCTATAAAACGGGTTTCATTAATCCGGTAGAAAACTTCTCTACCCTTTTTGTCATTCTTCAAAAAACCAAGTGCGGCGAGAACTCTTAAGTGATGTGACGCCAGATTCTCTTCAACATCTAATTTGTCGGCAATCTGAGTAACATTTCTCTCACCGTCGCTTAAAAACTTAAGTATTTTTATCCTGTTATCATCAGAGAAAGCTTTAGAAACCTTGGAAACAACCATGGGCACACTATACAACAGAGATTGCATTGATGCAATGTTTAGCGTTGCCTATACTGAAGTGCTTCAGCCAGATGATTAACTTTTATTTCTGAGCTTTGATCCAAATCAGCGATGGTACGGGCGATTTTTATGAGTTTAAAATAGACACGGGGTGAAAAATTCATTTTCTTATACGCGTCGTCCAGTAAACGTTTGCTTTCGCTGTCGAGTCTACATTCGATATCAATAACTCTATTAGACATAAAGGCGTTACAGTTCGTGTCATACTTTTTTAATCTTAATGTTTGAATATCCCGAGCGTGATTAACTACGTCTTTAACCGTTTTTATTGCATTGCCAGGAGTAATTTGCATACTTTTCTCTGCGAACTTATCCTCGGGGTACAAAGAAACAAACAAATCGAATCTGTCAGATAACGGACCGGATAACTTTTTAGCGTATGAATATATTTTTTGCTCGGAACAAACACACTGTTTAGTGGGGTGGCCACTATACCCACATGGACACGGGTTCGCCGCCGCGATCAGAGTAAACTGAGAAGGAAAAGAATAAGTAACATTACTTCTGGTAAGAGTTATTTCTCCGTCCTGCATAGGTTGTCGCAGTGCTTCTAAAACATTACGTGAAAATTCACAGAATTCATCCATAAATAAAACGCCGCAGTGCGCCAAAGTTACTTCGCCCGGAAAAGGTTCCAACCCGCCTCCAATCATTCCTGAATAAGATATTGTGTGGTGCGGGTTTCTAAAAGGACGGGTGTTTAAATCTTCTATATTTTTACCGATATACGAATAAATTTTTCGAAGCTGGTTTAATTCTGCCGGTGTGAGACCGGGCAAAATTGACAAAACTGCTTTTGCGAGCATGCTTTTTCCGGTTCCGGGAGAACCGATTAGCATCAAATTATGCCCGCCCGCAGCACTTATCTCCAATGCGCGTTTAGCAGATTCTTGCCCTATTATGTCGGGCAGACGCACTTCGTAATTTGGCTCTACTACACTACTTACATAGCTGTTAAATTTGTCCTCAGATAAAATTTGTTCTCCCGAAAGGTGTTTAAATACTTCGCTAAGTCTGGTAACGCCGTATGCCTGAGCATTACTACATTTCAAAGAACTTTTACTAATAAATAAACCGGCGTGTTTGTTTTTATTTATGTAATCCGTAACAAGATACGAACCTCTGGTTTCGCGCACCAATCCGTCTAAAGAAAGTTCACCGAAAAAAAATGTGTTTTCACCAACCTTTATGTTGTTTTTCGCACAAAATATACCTACTGCAACCGGCAAGTCGTACGCCGAACCGATTTTTTGCAAATCTGCCGGAGCAAGGTTAACTGTAATCTTACACTCAGGAAACTCAAATCCCGAGTTAATAAAGGCTGACTTTATTCTATATTTGCTTTCCTCAACTGATTTGTTAGGCAAACCGACTATATTAAACACAGGCAGTCCGCGACTACTTATACTAACTTCAACATCAATTTCAATAACCTGCAAACCCCTAAAAGCGACACATTTAACTTTTGACAGCATAAAAAATACCTTTTATCTCTTTGATGAGGCCGGAAAGCTGTAATTTTGTAATAAATGTACTCAAGTTAGATACCGGCAGATTAACCTTTCTTGAAAGACCGTTTATATCAATCGGGTTGTCGCCGATTGAATTAAATATTTTTTCTTCTTTTGAATCCAGACCGTGTGCTTTAAAATCTGTTTTACGAGAAATCGCTATCCCCATTTCTACGTTGATATCAGAACCGGAAAATACCGGCCTGGCATATTCTCTTAGTATCTGACAAATGCCTTGTTGCCCTTCTCTAAATATATCTCCGGGAACTGTCAGAATTTTTTTCCCATATTTTTTCGCGTATCCATAAGTAATTAACGAGCCACTGTTCTTTCCGGCCTCGACCACCAATAAACAGGAGCATAATCCGGCTATAATTCTGTTTCGTTTTACAAACATCCAGTTTTTAGATTTCTCGTTTTTAGGATACTCTGACAGTACTAACCCACCGCTCTCTAAAATTTTCTGATAAAGACTCATCTGTGGATTCGGGTATGTTTCCTCAATACCGCAAGGTAATACAGCCACTGTCGGCACCGCGTATTCCACCGATAAGGTATGCGCCATAATATCAACACCGCGCATAAACCCGGATACAGTCGTAATTTGCTCGTGAGCTAAACTGTTAAATAAATGGCCAAGCACGGCAATGCCGTAAGAGCTGACCCTTCTACTTCCGACTATACCCAAACAATTATCAAATAAACGGCTGTCCAAATTACCTCTAAAATACAGATCTTTCGGAGGGTTTGGAATCAGACTCAATATTTTAGGGTAGGTACTTTCCCCTATCTGCACAGTTTTTACAGGAAAATCATTTAAAACCACACAGGTATTCTGCCCGTATTTTATTTAAATATGAATACATATGTCTCTACTTTAAATAGAATACCTAGACTAGATATGATATTATGCCAGCATACGTGTATGGATGAACTAATAGGTATAGAAAATTTAATTGAAGAAGCAAAAACAAGGGGCGTCGCCTTTGGAAAGGGTGATCCTTACAACCGTTTAAGATACTACACAAAAATAGGTTGGCTACCGCACATGATTCGTAAAAAAGACGAAAACGGAAGTACGCGGGGTCACTACCCTACTTCAGCCGTCGAAAGACTTGTAACAATAGAAGATTTAAAAACTAAGGGTTTTTCAAACGAAGAGATTTCTAAACAGCTAAAAGTTAAAACCAGATTTCAAACATTTCTGGAATTATTGAAAACAAGAGAAATGCGAAATCAGGCAGTTATTTACATGTCCTTAGGAATTTTAGTACTCATTTTGTCGAATGAGCTTGGTGTTACAAGGTTTGGGAAAGCACAGAACGATTTAAAGGCAATAGATGGCACTGTTCTTAACCAAGGGCCAAAACAATTAATAGATAGTGGAACAGCTTTTGTACCCAAAAACCAAAAAAAGCTTTTCGTACAAACACCTCTGGTTAAAAATACCTACAAAGTTTACATAACGTTCAATAACGACTATTCACCGGCGGCCAGATTTTGGGTTTCCGGCATTGACGACTATAAAGGTTTTACAGCAGAGCTCGACGCACCTGTTTTTAATAATTCTGAATTTAACTGGTGGGTTACCAACTAAGCACTTGTAGCGCGTTGCGACAACAATTCCCGTCACGAGAAATACCCTATTGACAGAGGCCTCAAATAGTATATACACTTGAAACATGGAAACACCGAACAACAAAATTTATATGTATGAAAAGTTCTCAAGTATTTTAGTTATGGCCTTAGGCTTTCTAATGCCTATGTTTTTTTTGTCTACCTCCACTGAATTCTTTGAATTCAATAAAATGGCGTTGCTAACACTTGTTACTTTATTGCTTATTTTGTTATTAGGAGCAAAAATATTCGCAGGATCAAGCATACAGTTTATAAAATCCAGTTTGGATTTGCCCATATTTATATACACGATACTGTTTTTTATCGCCACTTTGTTCTCTGTAGATAAAACGTCCAGTGTATGGGGTGGTCAAGGAAGATGGTTTCCAAGCTTGTTTGGTTTGGTAGTCATAACTATTTTCTACTACATATCG
>CAYZRJ010000034.1:0-6461 GCA_964480825.1 uncultured Candidatus Saccharibacteria bacterium
TAGCAAAATATCTAAGCACCGTTATTAAAACGATTTTTCAAAAAAACGGTCTTGCTTATAAAACCGACGTAAATTCCTACTCTGGACACCACTACGGAATTTTTAGTTTTTTTGCAACGTGTACGCCTAAAAAACTTTACGAAGTTATTGAAACTTTTAAAACTGCGGTTCAAATACCTATCGATAAATATTTAGTTGAAAGCAGTAAAAAATCAATTATTGCAAATCTTCTGTTTGCGTTAGAAAAACCTTCGATGCGCGCAGAATATTATTCCGATCTTCTGTTACACGGCAGAACAGAACAAAACGCTACCTACGAAATTGATCAGATTAAAAAGGTAAATGTTGATATAGTTTTAAAAACAGTCAAGGAAATATTTTCACAGAATCAAAAAATAACGTTGATTTCCGGTGAAAACAGTTTCGTTAAAATTGACAAATTCTTACACAATGCTTTATACTGATTTAATTATATTATGTCGTTTGAACTTCCTAAGCTAAAATTTGCATTTGGTGATTTAGAGCCGCACATCGACGCTAAAACTGTAGAAATACATTACACTAAACACCATCAAGCTTACATTACTAACTTAAACAAGGCGCTCGAAAAATACCCGGAATACATCGAGTGGCCGATTGAAAAACTTTTAAAAGAGTTAAACACACTTCCTGAAGACTTAATAAATATAGTCAGAAATCACGGTGGGGGATACTACAACCATAACTTATATTGGGAAACCATGGGTAAAACACCAAAATCTGCTCCAAACGGCAAGTTGCAACAAGCAATAGACCAAAGTTTTGGGAGTCTTACGGATTTAAAAACAAAAATGAACGGAGCCGCGATGACCAGATTCGGGAGCGGATGGGCATGGCTTGTTTACAACGGAAACGAGCTTTCTGTATATTCAACAGCAAATCAGGATTCACCTTTGACTCAAGGACACATTCCTCTTTTAGGGGTAGATGTATGGGAACACGCTTACTACCTTAAATATCAAAATAAACGCGTTGCGTATCTTGAAGGTTGGTGGAACGTAGTTGACTGGGAAGTCGTTGAATCACTTTTTGATTCTTTGTGATAGAATTTATATATGCTTACAAACTTTTTAAACTGGATAAAAAATAATAAAATAGCAACTTTTATAATAGTTGTTCTCGCGCTTATTGTTATATTTAAGGGACAATATCGCTATTTTCCTTTTATTAACAACATGATGTATGGAACCAAAGATTACGGCGGTGGGCAAGAGATGAGCTATCCCGTAGGCGGAATAGACGCAAGTTACCCTCAGGATGTACAGGTTTCTAACTACCCGTATTTTCAAGGTACCCCGACACTGGACATTATTGACAGAAAAATTATAACCGAAGCTTATTTATCTTTACAAGTAAAAAATGTTGCGGATACGATTAAAAATTTAAAATCTAAAACAACTGCTCTTGGAGGATATGTTGTTAATTCGAGTGTACTTCGACCGGAATTTGGAGAAAGCGGCAGTATTAGCGCCAGGGTTCCGTCGGATAAAATGGAGGAATTTTTAACTTTCGTAAGATCAAGCGCGGTAAAAGTCGTTGACGAAAATATCAGCGGATCTGATATTACTGACCAGTTTGTTGATTTAGAAACGCGGTTGATTCAACTTACAGAACAAAAGGCAAGGTTAGAGGCAATTTTAAAAGCGGCTGTCACTGTTGAGGACATTATGTCAGTACAACCTTACATCACCCAGATTCAGCACGAGATAGATAGTGTCAAGGGACAAACAAAGTATATCGACGGTGCTACTAAATCTTCTCTTGTAACGATGTATTTATCAACAGACGAACTTAGTTTACCATACTCTCCTGAGCAATCGTGGAGACCACAAGCTGTATTCAAAAACGCAATGAGGTCACTACTTACACACACTCAAAAAGCAGGAACGGCACTTATATGGCTTGGGGTGTATTCTATTGCAATAGCCCCCGCGCTTGCAATAGTGTCAATCATCTATTTGATTAAAAAACGCAAACATCAGAACTAGTTTGAGTCAATACGCTTGTACACGTCTGCATCTAAATCTATTTTTTGCACTAAACTGTAATGGCTTAAAAACTCTTGATTGGGGTATCTAAATTCTTGGTTATTGTAAACGTAAACATAGTACTGCGGATAAAAATTTGTTGCCGGAATAGTTACATCCAATTTCTTCACATAATATTTAGCGACCACCGTATTGTCGTTAGTGTAAAATCCACGAGCGCCTTTTTGTGAATTTAAATATTCTGCAATCTGTGTCCAACTACGGTTATATGGAAAGCCGTACAAGAATAGTTGGTAGTTTTTTTGGGCTTGAGGAAAGAACCTGGACGCAACCCAAGGATAGTTAGAGTTATAAGCAAAAACATAATAAACTGATGATATTTGCATAGCAACTACTACTAACGCTATCTTTAAGGTAAATTTATTACCTAACCAACCAACAGCCGACAAAATATAAATAGGCAAAAAATAATGCAAAATATGTGTTCCGGGGCTTTTAAAAACCAGCGTAAATAAAACAAAAGAAACAAAAAACCAAACAAACATGAAACTACGATTTTTATTTAATTTTGGTAAGGCTATAAGTGAGCCGATAATTAAAAACGGTAAAAATAAATTAAACGGATTATAAACATTGAAAGTAAAAATCGAGTTGTTTACCAACGTTTCAGGATTACCTGTAAGCCTTCGGCTTAAATAACCAACTGTGTTAGACACAAAATAGCCTTTGTATAAATATGGAACGTAGAAAAGTGAAACCAAAATAATAATAGGCATAACAAAATACAAAAATATTTCCTTAAATTTATCCACAGGTAAGATAAATATCGCCGGAATTACATAAAATATCGCGTCATAATGAGAGTAAAAAGCCAAAACATAGAATAACGCGGATAGGATTAAAAATAGCCTTTTTGAAGTGTCACAATAATATAGAAATAAGAGCAACCCGAGTAGGCCAAAAAGCAATAAAAAACTCTGATACTGCGCTGTACGGGAGAATGCAACACTAAAACCACTAAAAGAGTAGAGAAGGGTGGCAAGAAAGGCTATTTTAATATCAAATAACTTCTTTACCAGCAAATAAAAAGCTAATACTGATAAAAGCCCAGCTATCGCAAAAGGTAACCTAATCCAAAACTCATCGTAGCCACCCGATAATTTTTCGACGGTCCAAGTCACAAAAAATTGTATCGGACCTTTGCGTTGGTCTAAAAAATAAACCGCGGCCGGAACAGTTTTATCTAAATACAGTGTCTTAGTTTCATCGCCGTAAAAATGAGATGCGCCCAAACCCCAAAACCTCGGAACAGCAGATACGATTAATAAAAGCGCGATTAATACTTTTTCTCTATTTGTAGACATTTAATGCGACAAAAATCTTTCGATATCAAGTGCGGCCATACAACCGAAACCGGCGGCTGTAATTGCCTGACGATATCTGGCATCAGAAACATCTCCGGCTGAAAAAACGCCCTCTTTGCTCGTGTTGGTGTTGTTTTTAACCAGTATGTAACCAAGCTCGTTCATATCTATAAAACCCTTTAAAAACGATGTGTTAGGAGTATGTCCGATTGCCACAAATAAACCCTGAACATCATCCATAATTCTTTCGGCCTTGGTTGTATTATCTATAATGCGTAAACCACTTACATTCTCGGTTCCTAAAACTTCTTTGACTTCGGTGTTGAAAAGGAATTCAATTTTTGGATTAGATAAGGCTTTATTCAGCATAAACTTGCTTGCTCTCATTTTTTCTTTAGGATTTCTTACTAAAATATAAACTTTTGAGGCAAACTTAGTTAAAAATAGTGACTCTTCCATTGCCGAATCGCCACCGCCGACAACCGCCACAATTTTGTTCTTAAAAAAGAATCCGTCGCATGTGGCACAGGCAGATACACCTTTTCCGCGTAATTTAGTTTCGCTGTCTAAACCTATCCACTTTGCGGAAGCACCGGATGCTATTAAAACAGACTTGGTTTTAAAAACTAATCCGGAATCGGTTGTAATCATAAATCCGCTTTTAGCATCGCCGGAAATCTGCGTAACATTTTGCTCTAACAATTCCGATTTAAACCTTTTTGCCTGTTTCCGCATATCTTCAATAAGCGCCGGTCCCATAACACCGTCCTTAAACCCCGGAAAATTTTCGACATCGCTTGTTATTGTCAACTGGCCTCCGTGGGGATTTCCTTCAATAACTAAAGTATCTATAAAAGCTCGGGAAGCATAAATTGCTGCGGTAAGGCCGGCCGGACCTCCTCCGATGATTATTAGATCTCTTATTTTTTCGTTCATAAAATAATTATACTAGACAAGTGAATTTGAGTATGCATAATACATTTTAGCAGTATATAAAATTTGAATGCCCAAAAACATGCCGAAAACAAAAAATAAACAGGATACAAGATTAGTAATTAAGGTTACCGACGAAATAGACAACGAAGCACCGGAAGCTGTACAAGCGGAACTTCATCCTGAAATTATCGAGGCGCTTAACGCAAAAAAATTAAAAAAAGTCAAAGTGAATTACCCGGTAGATTACATTCCCGAACTCGAGAGAGACGAAGACCAACTCTAAATAATCTTAATTAAGCGTGATAGTATTAATATATGTCTACGTTACTATTACACTTAAGCGGTAATAAAACATTTAACCGAACGGTATTTCCTCCACACCTGTATGTTTACGATGACTTGCTTTTGTATAAAAAGCGAAGATTATTTTCATTAAAAGAGATTACAATTTCGTACAATCAAATTTCACAAATTACTTTAAATAGGGGAATATTTTTCGCACGTCTTGACATCGTTACAACCGGAACTGAAGATATTTTTATAAAATTTGTAAGCAAAAAAGCTGCGTCTCAGGCTAAAAAAATAATTGACCAAAAAATTTACCGGTCACATGCTAAACACCACGAAGATTTTAAGGATAAAAAAGCTTCACAAGAAAATTTAGAAAAGTCTATCGCGCGTTTACACGAACTTTTTGTTCAAGGACATATTTCAAAGAAAGAATATAATAAAAAAAAGAATACGCTTTTAAACAATCTCTAGCGTATTCGTATAAGTGTGTATCTAGGAAAAAATATGTCTGCCCTAAAAACTATCACACCTAAAATATATATTTCGCCGCTGATTATTTTTTCGATAATTATGTTTTTTGTATGCTTGGGGGACGCTATAATGGCGTACGTAACCCCTGTGTATATAGAGAAAAATACCCGCAGTCCATTTTTAATGGGTCTGATAATTTCTACCTCATCGCTTGTTGGGGTTCTGTTTGATTTTTTTATTTCAGATAAACAGTGGCACAAAAGTTATAGATACTTTATTAAAACTACAATTTTATTAGCAATTTTATTTCCCATAACTTTTATATTATTTCCAGCTCACTTATTTACCTTTTTAATTGGAATGTTTTTTTGGGGTGCCTATTACGAGTATCGCGGTTTTTCAAATTTTAATTTTATCCATCACTTTTTATCAAAAGATAGACACGCTTTAGGGTGGGGGGTTATTTTAGGTTCTATGTCCTTTGCGTATTTACTGGGCTCGGCAATTTCGTCAAATATTATTGACCTCGGATTTAAATACGCATTTATAGTTGCCTTGATTCCGTTTGTTCTGGCTTTTATTACATTTAAGCTATTTATCCATTTGTATTCGACTCATCTTGTTAACAATAAAAAACATGTTGTTGAAATGAAAAAAGGCATACGTATAGAATTTAGAATATTAAAAACTTTGTGGAAAAGGGCGTGGCCGTTGTTTATGTTTTCGTTTTTAATTATGTTTGTTGACGCATGTTTTTGGACTGTAGGGATACTGTTATCCGAAGATCTTAAAAATACTAATAACTTTGGGTCGTTATTTTTAGTCGCGTATATGTTTCCTCCGATATTCACGGGTCTTTTGGCGTCAAAATTTAACGGTCGCTTAGGTAAAAAACGAACGGCATTTATTACCGGTTTTATTGCGGCTATATTTTTAGTCGCGATTGGTACCGGCAACAATATACCTTTAGTAATTGCTTACGTTGCTATTATGTCTATTTTCTTAAACATCGGACATGTGCTTCATTCTGCAGCTGTAGAGGATTATGTGGCGAGACTGGGAGATTTTGGAAGCGATATTGTAACCATAGAACAGCTGTCAGGCAGTACTGCTTACATTGTTGGACCGATATTACTGGGTTTTCTAGCCGAAACGATGGGATATCAGGAAACCTTTGCTGTTGCGGGCGTACTGTTGGGATTTGTGTCCATAATCTGTCTCTTTATGGTTCCACGTAAACTTAAAATGCCTCAAACTGAGTTAAGAAATGACGTTTCCAGTTGATATGCCTTTGTGTTATTCTACGTTGTAGTTGTACGTAAAGTGGGGTACCGATGTTTGCGGCGGTAGTTCAGTGGTAGAATGTCTCCCT
>CAYZRJ010000035.1:0-6247 GCA_964480825.1 uncultured Candidatus Saccharibacteria bacterium
TCGTGTCGGCGAATGTTAAAAGTTTAACCTTATCGTCTTTTTTGATTTGAAAAACTACATGAGCGCGTTTACCGCTTTTCTCATTCAAGTCGAGTAAAAGCACCTGCCCCGTCATAGCTAGATGGATCAGAATACAGTTGTTGTCGTTAAGCTCAATTAAAATATTTTTAGCGACTCTTTTTGTAGTTACTATTTTTTTACCGATTACGCGTTTTTCAAAATCTTTTTTATTTTCTATTTTTGGATAACTTGCTGAAACCCAAACTTTTACAATAGTGTAACCGCCGATGTTATCTTTAAGATCGTTGACTATTGTTTGTACTTCCGGAAGTTCAGGCACCGGTAGAGGAAAAACTTTCCCACTTTTCGCTCACAAAGTCGTGAAATTCTTTTTGGAATCTTTCTTTAGAAAACTTTTGCACGCTTTCACGAACTTTAGTTTTGTCAAAACGTCCGTTTCTAACAGCTTCATCAAAAGTTTTTATTCTTTGTACGACTTTACCTATATCTGTCGTATCAAAGAACATCCCGTTTACTCCTTCAATAATTGTTTCTAAATGGCCGCCGGATTTATGAGCCAAAACCGGAATTCCGTGTGCCATTGCCTCAACAGGAACAATACCGAAGTCTTCGTCGGAGATCGGGTTAATCAAGCCCAACGCGTTGTGCATCGTGCGGTGTTTTTCCTCGTCGGACAGGGCTCCCCTAAAGGTAATATTAGGTCCGGCTATTTCTTTTAATGCTTTTTCGATTTCACCTGTTCCAACAATTACCAAAGGTAAACCTATTAAATTAAAGGCTTGGATCACAAGATCGAAATTTTTATATTTAATTAATCTACCTACAGTCACGTAATATGGTTTGCCAATGTTATCCTGTTCGTAATTTGTTTTAACGTTTGTCTCAACAGGGGGATATATTACAATTGCATCTCGGTTGTAAAACTTTTTTACTCTTCTTTGAATTTCTTTTGAATTTACAACTATGTAGTCAGGTCTTTGCGCAGCAACGTAATCCCAGATTCTCAAAAGGTTATCAATATAACTAAAAGGAAATTTAAAATACCATTTATCTCTTTTTGTACTTTCGGTTGAGTATTTATATAAAAATCTTGGAGGAGTGTGTATGTAAGTGATATGCAGTTGATTTGGTTTTGTGAGGATGCCTTTGTTCCAAGTGTTTCCATCCGAAATTATCAAGTTAAATTCTCGAAAATCCATGTTTTCAAACACCGGTGCCATCATAAAAGTGAAAAGGTACTTTGACGCGCTGTTGATGAGGTTTTGGTGTGGCGCTATAACCTTTCGGCCGCGTAAAATAGGTGACATTTTAGATATGTTCTTTTGGTCGTATTTGGCGGTGTATATGGGTGCACTGGGATAGAGTTCTGATATTGCTTCGAATGTTTTTTCAGCACCTCCATAATGGACTAAAAATTCGTGAGCAAGTGCAACTTTTGCCTCCATATTTGGTTTGTTATCTGTCATACGCAGATTATACAGCACACTCCTTGTATACAAATGCGATTTTTTCCTGTTATTATTTTTTCATGATTCTGTCCCATAAAAAACGAATCTCTCAATACGGTTTCACTTTACCTGTGGTACTAATTTTTGTTTTAGCATTTCTTGCCGCGCCACTTGTTTTTTGGCTTAAAGGTTCTAAAGGCGGGGAACAGCCAAACGTACAAGGCTCCGAGTCATTTTCGTCCAAAGAAGGAACCTATATTCAAGTAACTTCCGAAAAAGGCCCTTGGGACCTTTTTGAATATCTTTGCAAAACAAAAGAAGAGTGCGTCGAATCATTAACTTCCGGCAAAAAGTGGGAGGCGATAAGCGGAGGAACAACCGTTGGTAGCAGTATAAAAATAAACTATTCGGAACTTTGGAAGGATTTCAAATACCTAAAAGTATTCGTCAAACCGGGGTGGGGAGTTTCTACACACTCATTTGCATTAAAAAACGAATTTGGCGCGGTTGACGCGGAAACAAAGGTTTTTGATAACGATCAGGCATTGATTTTGCCCATTAGCGTTTTAGAATCAGGAAACTATACTTTTTTACTTTTTACTGACTCATTATGATTGATCGCGAATCTTTTTTATGGACTTACCTTCAACCCGAATTGAAAGAATTGGTAAATGACGGCGAGTTGTTAATTTCGCGCGCGAAAGAGGAAGATTTAAATACGGAAATAAATGACTTCTCTTTTTTGGTTTTTCCGTTTGCAAAAGCATACGAAGGTTTTTTAAAGAAACTATTTTTAGATTTGGGCATGATTCACTACGACGATTACTATGGAGACGAAATCAGAATCGGTCGACTGTTAAACCCTCACTACAAACATGAGAATCACAACGTGTTTCAAAAGCTGTGTAATCATTCTCCCGAAGGTAAAAATCTATCTAAACGTTTATGGGAAACTTGGAAAAACGGCAGAAACTTAATTTTTCACTACTTTCCGCATAATTTTAAACGATTAACCTTTGATCAGGCGGTAAACGAGATTGACGAAATTGTTGCGTCTATGGGAACTGCGGTTATTGGGTGTAGTCTTGATAAAAAGATAAGTAGTATTCGTAGCGAATAGAGCTTTTGGCTGCGATTTTGCTTAGTTGGTAGACTGTACCGGTTGCTCAACGTCTAATTTGACACTATCCGGAGCCTGAACTTTTACTTGTATTCCGTCGTTCATTGCTTTTTGGATCATAGGAAGGCCATAAACAAAAAACATTACCCCGAAAAGTATGAGTAAAATTGCACCGATTAGAAAGCCTGTTCCGTTGCCATCAGACGAATTATTGCTTGGAGTTGGGTTTACGATTGTTGTCATCGTTTAACTTTACGCCTAATACAAATTGTGTCAACGATTGATATAATCTTATCGTGACGTTTAAAACATTGCTGCAGGCCAACATACTACAGGTTGACAGCACGGGTTTTTGGTGTATTATTACAAAAGCTATAAATATCCTCATTAGATAAAAGGAGCAAATCATGTGCGCATCTGGACCTTATGGAATTCCTATCACCAATGATATTCAAGTGTTATTGCCTGCGGATGTGACCGAGGCGTGGGAAAAGTTTCACAGTTGGTGGGAAGCAGATCACCCAGCAAACAATATCGTTCATAAAGCGGACATCCCCGCCGATATCTGGGAAGCAATGCTGAAGGTTATCCCTACCCCCATCCCAGGATACGAAGGAAAAATCCTAGCTGACTCTTGCTACTGGATGTACGTCTTGGCACATATGGATGAGCCGCCGGCTGGTTTCTAACTAACTGATCCCCCCAACCCAATACATCGGGAAGGGGGCTTTATTTTTTTGCTGATATAATCCTATCGTGATATTTAAAACATTACAGAAAATAAGGCCAAAGGTAGCACTGGGTATGAGCGGGGGAGTTGATTCCTCGGTAGCCGCGTATCTACTTTTAAAACAGGGCTACGACGTCACAGGAGTGTTCATGCAGTGTTGGGATGCCAAAGCTGATGGTTGTAAGGCGGATGAAGATAGAACCTTTGCAGTCAAAACTGCGGCCAAGCTAGGAATACCTTTTGAAACCTTAGATTTTCGCAAAGAATATAACGATAAAGTTATGAAATATTTTTATGATGAGTACCGCGCCGGCCGTACCCCGAACCCAGATGTCATGTGTAATAAAGAAATAAAGTTTGGTTTGTTTTTTGATCGGGCAATGAAAAACGGCTTTGATTTTGTTTCAACCGGTCATTACGCCAGAATTCAAAGAAAATTGGACGGAAGTTTTAATTTGTTAAAAGGTAAGGATATTACCAAGGATCAATCTTATTTTTTGTACTTGTTAGGCCAAAAGCAGTTAAGCAAGACTTTGTTTCCTGTTGGCGATATGACTAAAAAGGAACTTCGTAGATTAGCTGACAAACTGGATTTACCTTCGGCCAAACGACCTGACAGCATGGGAATTTGTTTTATAGGCGAAGTCGACGTTAGGGATTTTTTAAAAAAGCAAATTAAAGAAAAGACAGGCGAAGTTGTGGATACTAATGGAGAGGTTATAGGAATACACGAAGGAGTCTGGTTTTATACAATCGGTCAAAGACATGGATTTAAAGTAAATAAGTATTTTGGATACCCGTTGTATGTTGTATCAAAAGACGTTGAAAACAATCGTTTGGTTGTGGGAAAAGAAACCGACGCGGTTACTAAGGAGTTTACTGTTTTAAATCCTCATTGGATTTTTAATAAGCTGAAAAGTATGGCGTGTGCAGTGCGGATCAGACATTTAGGCGTTTTGCACGAAGCTAGATTGACTGTTGAGGGCGGCAATGTAAAAGTTGTACTCAACGAACCTATTTTTGCTGTAGCCTCGGGGCAGAGCGCTGTATTTTATAAAAGAAACGTGGTTCTAGGCGGAGGAATTATTCGATAGTAAAACTCGCATTCCGTACCTTCAAGGTTTTGACCCATTTTCCCAAAGTATTTATTTTTATAATCTGTTCTTTTGTTGTTTCATAATTTCCCGCCGCGTCACCGCTTCTATAACTGAACTTAACAATTCCTTCTTTCTCAATTTTAAATGGAGTAAAGTATTTTTCCCACCTGTCATCACCAAGAGAGTAGAAGATCGTATTTAAATCTATATCGACCGATGAAAGCGTAATCGTTGGAAATTCGATGTACCAGTTGTCTAACGTATTACCCGTGATTTCGAGTTTTGTTGTAGAGGATACCGCGTCTATCGCTGTAGCAAACACCGCAAATTGGCTTAAATGATCGGTTTCGGCTGTAATGGTCTTGGTTGTTAAATCAAGAGAAGTGTTAAGAGCTTCCCAAATCTTTTGCGTTGAATTGTAGTAATAAAGTTTTAAACTTTTGGTTTGTACATTTGATAGGTCGGATAACGATACATCTACGGAGATTTGTATTTTTCCACCAAGATCTGTAATTTTATTTTTTAGTGTGTCGTACATTTCAAGCAGAAACGAAGTGTTAGGCACGTATTTGAGTAATGCCGGAGCTCGTGGAGTACCGTATGATTTGTAACTAAAGTTATATGGCACAAGCGATATAACATCGTTTAATTTAAATTTCTTGTTTTCAAACGTAACTTCGCCTTCATTCAGTGTGACCAGTTTATCTAATTGTGGAATATCTACATTCCATAAATACTTGCTTTTTTGACCTGTGTGTTCCCCAAAAGTATCGGTCCAATAATAACCGTTCCAGGGATCTTTAAAATCTGTGTTTAGCCAACCAAAGGGATCGACTCTATTGCTTGGAAAGTCGCCGGAATTTTGTACCTCAAAATGTAGGTGCGGACCGGACGTGTTACCGGTGAGACCAACCTTTCCGATTACATCGCCGACAAACACCGGAACTTTTTCCGAGGTGGTAATCAGCTTATCTTTTTGAAGATGCATGTATATCGTTTGATAATCGTTAAGGTGGTCTATTTTTATCGAATACCCGCACGCACTGCAATTATAAAATTCTGCCATACCGCTGGCGGGTGCTTTTATTTCGGTTCCATAAGGTAAAGCAAAATCTGTTCCGCTGTGAGAAGAATAATAAAGCTCGGGTTCGGCGGCCTCTTTGCCTAAGAAATTTAACGTTGTTTCTTTCGTTCCGGCCGGTTCTTTGTACGCAGAATAGCCCAGAAGCGGGTATTTGTGGTCGAAAAAAGAGTAAATTTTGTCGAACAGTTCCGTGTCTTTTTGTGTTTCCCAAGGCGTGTTTAAAAATTTGAAAGTTTCGATTGGTGAAACCGGTATTTCCATTTTATACAAACCAGCTCCGGATACCGATGCTGCCAAAAAACTTGGTTGTGAATATATCCAGTTTATATTTGTGACCAATACATTGGACGAGAGAGTATTTAAGTTTGTGTTAGACCAAGTCTGCCCATAGTCTGAACTTTTATAAATTGAATTAAGCTTACCCGCATAAAGTATGTCGTTATAAAAAACAAGACCGCCAACGCGGGTTGCGCCAAAGTCAGCTAATTTTACCCAAGTTACTCCGTAATCCTGCGATAAATAAATTCCATCGTTGTCGTGAGTACCGACGAATATTTTATCCTGAACAAAAAGGACGTGTCGCACTTGTTTTCCCGCGAGAGGCAATATTTCTTGCCACGTTTCACCATGATTCGAGGATTTGTAGGTTTTTCCGGCGGTTCCCGCAATAGTGGTAGTCCCGTTTGATTCTACGGTTAAAAACGTAGGCCCAAAAAATCCCGTACCAACCTTTTGAATAAACGTTTG
>CAYZRJ010000036.1:0-6109 GCA_964480825.1 uncultured Candidatus Saccharibacteria bacterium
TCTTAACCACTCTGTTCCGGGAGGTATGGGTTACGCGATAAAAACTCCTCAGGGGACATTACTGCACGTTCCTGATTACAAAATTGATTGGACTCCCGTCATTGATAAACCGATCGAACTTGGAAAAATTGCTAAATACGGTGACGAAGGCGTTTTATGTTTACTATCAGACTGCTTAGGTGTAACCCACGAAGGTTACGCCCAATCAGAAAGGAATCTAAACAATACTTTTATAGATCTTTTTAGTGACGCAGGTGAAAATCAAATATTAGTGACAACGATTTCTTCTAATATATCCAGAATGTTTCAAATTATAAACGGCGCAATAAAAAACGGACGTAAGATCGTATTTTCCGGCAGATCGATAGAGCAAAGCTCTACTGTTGCCCGAAGTCTTAAATATTTACCGTTTCCCGAAAGTACTTTTGTTCCGATAAAGGAGGCAAAAAATTACAAACAGAGTGAATTGGTATATATTATTGCAGGTTGTTACGGCCAAGCCGGTTCGGGATTAGAAAGAGTAAGTAGAAACGAGCACAACCTTATTAAACTTCAAAAGAACGCGATGGTTGTAATTTCCGCCGATCCAAATCCACCCGGAGTTCAAGAAGCAGTAGAAAAACTTTTGCATAACTTAACACTTCTTGGAGCGGATTTGTACTACAGTGAAAATCATTCTAATTTGCACGTGTCAGGTCACGGTTTACGGGGAGATATCACTACAGTTACGGCACTATCTAAGGCTAAATACTACATACCAATCGGAGGTACCGCCGCGCATATGCACGCATTTGGCAAAATGGTCGGGTCTTTGGGCGTTTCCGAAGAAAACGTATTCGGATTATTAGAAGGCGAAACAGTTGTTTTTGATAACAATAATGCAAAAAAATCTGATCCGGTTGAAGTACGTCAAGTCTATATATCCGGTCAAAAAAGAGACGAATTAAGTCCGGTTGTTGTACGCGACCGTGAGCAGTTGGCCGATGACGGAGTTTTTGTTGTTATGATCCCTGTAGATAAAAGCGGCAACTATATGGCGGGTAAACTTGAGATTGTAACAAGGGGATTTGTATACGTAAAGGATTCACAGGATCTTATGATGAAAAGCAAAAAATTTATTCGCGAAAAATTAGGGAAATTACAGACAAAAAATAAAGATTGGAATCAGACCAAAAGAAAACTTGAGAATGAAATAAACCGAATGCTCTACAAAGAGACGGGTCGGGAGCCTTTAACGATCGTTCATACCTTAGAGGTGTGATAATATTTAGCTAAACATGCCCAGAGGAAGAAAGAAAAAATTTAGACTTAGGTTTAACATCAAACTAGGGACAGCGAAATCTGTTGTTGTAGTTTTGCTCTTTTTGGGATGGCTGGTTAGTTTTGTATCCTTTTTTGCCCCTGATTATTCGTTAAATTCTAAGATTTATCATTTTTGGCGCATTTGGTTTGGCGGAGTATCCTTTTTTGCTCCGTTATTGTTAGTTTTAATTGCGATTTTTCTTGTGGATAAGATTAAAACCAGATTTAAAGAACCCAGAGTCCTGTTTGGCATAATTTTATTGTATACGGCTGTTGTTGGTATAGCTCACATTTTTATACCGGCCGACAGGGCCTTTGATGTAGCTTTAGAGGGCGAAGGCGGGGGTATGGCGGGTTTTTACATCGCGTCAAACCTAAGTAGTGCTTTAAGCCGCTACGGTGCCATAGCAGTGCTATTTGGAGTGTCCTTGATTGCGATAATAATACTTTTTAACGTTTCCTTAGACCAGTTTGTCGAAAAAACCGAAGTAGTTTTATCTAAGTTCAATATTTTTAAGAAATTTAAGTTCTCGTTACCCAAAAGGCAAGAAAATTACGATGATGAGGACGATGAGATAGAAGTGACATCCGGAATATCAGTAGAAGAAGATGATGAAGAACAAACACATCCGTACGATAGGGTACAGCCTACTCATACGCCTGTTCAAGAAGAATTTGCGTTTGAGGTCGTGCCTTCGATGTCAGAACCTCAATCAGATACATTATTAAATGACGGAAGTGCTGTTAACACTTTAATTTCTGAGGCGAAACCTTCTGCGTTGCCCTATGTCGATGCAATATGGAAAAACCCTCCGCTAGATCTATTGCTGGATTATGACGAAAAAAACAAAGCCGATATCGGTAATATCGAAGAACGCAAAAAGAAGATTAAAGAGACACTTAAATCTTTTGATATTGAAGTAGAAGTTACAGAAGTAAAAAGCGGGCCATCAGTAACCCAATATCAGTTAAAAGCAGAATCCGGGGTAAAAGTTTCGCGAATAGCTAACCTACAAAACGATATTGCTATGGTGTTAGAGTCTCCAACCGGCTCGGTCAGGATCGAGGCTCCGATCCCGGGAAAATCTTTAATAGGTATCGAAGTTCCTAATAATACTCGAGCCATGGTAAGTTTTAAATCTTTGTTAATGTCCGAACCAATGAAGGAGTTGAAATCAAAAATAGGAATCGTCTTAGGCAAGGACGTGGCAGGCAAAGTCTACGCCTATGACATCGGAAAAATGCCCCACATGTTAATTGCAGGCACGACCGGTTCGGGTAAGTCCATTTTTGTTCACAACGTCTTGTTCTCTATTTTGTTTAGAGCAAATCCAAACGAAGTTAAATTTATTTTAGTAGACCCTAAACGTGTAGAGTTAATTCATTATCAGGATATTCCGCACCTGTACACTCCCGTTGTTACTGATATGAATAAAGTTCCGTCTGTTTTTGCTTGGGCGGTAACCGAGATGGAAAGAAGATACGTTTTATTCGAAAAAGCCCGCGTTCGAAATATCGAAGGTTACAATAAAGAATCCGGTTTTCAGGCACTGCCGTATATCATGATTGTAGTTGAAGAGTTAGGTGAATTGATGCAAATAGATCCAAACGGAGTGGAAAAAAGTATCATTCGTTTGGCACAGCTTGCCCGTGCAACCGGCATACACCTGATCCTAACCGTCCAGAGACCGGATACAAAAGTTATTACCGGTTTAATTAAAGCAAACATTCCGACCCGTGTTGCGTTTAACGTTAACAGTCAGATTGATTCACGCGTTATTATTGACCAGCCGGGTGCCGAGAAATTATTGGGTAAAGGAGACATGCTTTTTATTCCTCCTGATATGTCAAGACCGATTCGTTTGCAAGGTGCCTTTGTATCAGAAAAAGAAGTTGCAAACCTTGTTGATTACTTAAAAAGCCGAGGAGTCGCGCCCGATTATCGCGAAGAAATATTTCAAGTTCAGTCGCGTGCACAAAATGCAAACACAGTTTATGGAAACGATGTTGATGAGTTGTTTGATCGGGCTGTAGAGATAATTAATATGGCCGGCAAAGCTTCTGCGTCGTTGTTACAACGTAAGCTATCTATTGGTTATGCACGTGCGGCGCGCATCATAGATGAGCTAGAGCAAAACAATATTATCGGTCCTGCCGATGGTCAAAAACCAAGGGATGTTTTATCAGGGTTCGGGCCAAAACTGCCTCCCCGACATTTACCTAACGCAGTAGACCAATTGGGTTCTGAAGTTGATTCTATTCAAGTATAAATCTTCGTATATAATCAAGGCATGGTTAGATCGATAGGGTTTATTTTAAAAAGTGCGCGTGAGAAAAAACGAGTCACGTTGGACGACGTTTACAAAAATATAAAAATTCACCAAAATTACATAAAGGCTTTGGAGAGCGATGACTACTCTGTTTTTTCCGGAAAAGTACATTCGAAAGGTTTTTTAAAAATATACTGTGAGTATCTAGATTTGAATGTTGATGATATTTTGGCTCTTTGGAGGCGCGAATATGAGTATGAGTTTGAAAATCAGTTATTGCCGAAGCGTTTTATTGAGCCGTCAAAGATACTTATAACGCCGTCTTTTGTCGCCGTTGTTTTAGTGTTTGTGTCTCTAACTTTCTTTTTTGGATATTTATATTACCAATACAGAAATTTTACCGGAGCTCCTAAGCTTACCTTAAACTATCCTCCCGACAATTTGGTCACTACCTCGGACATTCTTGATATAACAGGAAAAACCGATCTGGATTCAGAAGTCTTTATAAATAGTCAAAAAGTAATTTTAAGTCCCGATGGTTCATTTGCCGAGTCCGTACGATTAAAAGAAGGTTTGAATACGATTAGTATCAAAGCGATTAATAAGTTTTCTAAGCAAACCGAGTTTGTTAAAACAATTATTTACCGGGCTCCTCGCGATGTGCAGGAAGCTTCCGAGTCGACACAAACACCGATTATTTGATAAGCTAACGATATGTCAAAAAAGAAAGCAAATAAACGTAGTATTTTAGAAGCACGGCGGGCGCAATCCTCGGTTAATCGTGAAAGTTACGTTGCAACAAATGCAACAAGTGCCGTTATAAATATCAATCTCTCGTTGCCCATTTCAAGTATTAAAAAAGGTTTAGCCAAAGATTTTATTTTTGCTTTTTTGTCGGTCGTACTTTTGGTCTATTTGAAAGAAAGTGGTTTGGGGTTTTCGCAATTAAGCGCTTTGTTTACACGCTAAGACATTCGGATTTCAGCATCAATAAAGATATCCAGCTCACCGTCTAAAACTGTTTCGGGATTTTTATTTTCGACACCCGTTCTCAAATCTTTTACCAGTTTATAAGGATGCAAAACGTAATTTCTAATCTGATTTCCCCACCCGGGGATTTTATACTCACCTTTTAAACCCTTTTTTTCGGCTTTAAGTCTGTTCCACTCGATCGCGTACAATTTTGATCTCAAAAGTTTTAAAGCCTTTTCACGGTTTTTGCCCTGATAGCGCTCTTCCTGGCACTCGACGATTATGCCCGTCGGTAAGTGGCGCAATCGTACTGCAGTTGATACCTTATTGACGTTCTGACCGCCTTTTCCGCCGGCTCTAAAAAAATCCCACTCTAGCTCGTCCTCTTTTATTTCTATATCGAAGTCGTTGTCGATTACAGGGGTAATTTCTACAAGAGCAAACGATGTTTGGCGCAAACTATCCGAGTTAAAAGGAGACAGTCTGACTAATCTGTGAACGCCCGTTTCTTTTTTTAAGAATCCGAATACGTATTTGCCGTTGATTTCAAAAGTTACGCTTTTGAGACCGGCCTCTTCTCCGGGGACTCGGTTAATTTCTTCGATTTTCCAATTGTTTCGTTCGGCATAGCGTATGTACATTCGATATAACATTTGTGTCCAATCCATCGCTTCAGTACCTCCCTGTCCCGCATGAATAGAAAATATAGCGTCTCCCGTATCGTATTTGCTGGACAAGTATGTTTTTAACTCCACTTGTGAGAAAGCTTTTTTAAATTCTTCTTCGTTTCCATCGTCCAGTAGTAGCTCGAGCACATCGTAATCTTCGATATCTTTTTCGAAAGTCGACAAGTCCTGAGATAAACGCTTTCCTTCTTCCCAGTTCGTCCATATTTTTTCATCGGCTAACTCGGCTTTTAATTGCTTTATTTTCTCGCGTTTTTCATCGATAAAGAGGGCTTTTTTTAGGTTTTCGAGGCGAGTTTTGAGCTCTTCGGTGAGTTCCATGTTAAGTACTATACCATAGCCTAAGTTTTTAAAACTTCCGTCCCAAGTTCGATTTCTGACCCCGGTTTAAGTTGTTGTGACAGTATTTTCTCGGCAATATACGTTTCTACAGTATCCTCAATAACTCTGGCCAAAGGTCGCGCTCCCCATTCTTTGCTATAACCGCGCTTTATTAATTCTTCGATCAGATCTTTATTAAAAGTAATCTTAATATTTTTTTCAGATGCCGATTGTGTGATTGTATCAAGCATTATCTTTGTAATGTCGTGAACATTTTCCATAGTTAAAGGATTAAACACAATAATTCCGGAAAATCTATTTAAAAACTCCGGCGCGAATGTTGTTCTAACATCTTTCATTGCCGCTTCCTGCATTTGTTCAAGTGTTCCGTTTGATTCGAAAGTTTGTTGAATTGATCTGGTACCTACATTGCTTGTCGCGATAATTATTGTATTTGTAAAATCTACGGTTGTTCCGCTTGAGTCGGTTAATCTTCCGTCGTCTAGAACTTGCAAAAAGGTCAGTAAAACACCTGAGTGAGCTTTTTCTAATCCGTCT
>CAYZRJ010000037.1:0-6025 GCA_964480825.1 uncultured Candidatus Saccharibacteria bacterium
CTTTATTTAATTCTTTAACGGCTACGTCTAATATTTGAGCAAATAAACCTGCATCTAAAATTTTCGAGTCATCCGCCGCCTCTTTCGAAACATCCTTAACAACAAAACAAAAATCGCCGTTTTTTAGTGTAGTTATCTTTAATACGTTTCCGTTAAGAGAAATTATCAAATCCCGCATATGTCTATCTTATCATAACTGTTTTCGATAGAGCCACACGCTATGAACCAGACCTAATAATAAAGCGCTGGTGATCATAGATGTTCCTCCGTATGAAACCAAAGGCAGGGGAATACCGGTAACCGGAAGCAAGCCCATATTCATACCTATATTAATAAAAAACTGCGAAAATAATACTACAAAAACTCCGGTCGCAAGTACCGATCCCAAACGATCAGTGGCTTTAGAAACACAGTATAAAATAGTCAAAAATAATGCGGTAAAAAATACGAGCAAAATAAGAACTCCTAAAAATCCCCATTCTTCGGCAAAAGCCGCGAACACAAAATCTGTCCAGTATATCGGTAAAAAATTTAAATGGCTTTGAGTACCGTGACCAAATCCTTTGCCGAACATGCTTCCGGAGCCGATTGAAATGAGGGATTGAATAACGTTGTAACCGCGACCTAAAGTATCTAACGATGGATTTAAGAAAATTAAAATTCTGTGCTGTTGATATTCTTTTAGTAAGTGCCAAATCGGAGATGACAATAAACCAAACAAGCCGGCCGTTAGGACGAAATAAATCCAGTTTAAACCGGAAGCAAACAACATTCCCGCGAATAAAATAGCAAGAATTATTGACGATCCCAGGTCCGGCTGTAATACAACCAGCAAAATAACAGGCGTTACAAATAATAAAAGGCGAAGAAATTCTTTGGGTCGAGTAAAAATATTCGGACGATGATTTAGATAGAAGGCAATAAATACAATCAGGCCAAACTTAGCAAACTCAGACGGCTGAAAATTTAACGATCCAAACGAAATCCAGCGAACTGCACCTAAAATAGTTTTTCCTAAAACCGGAACTAAAATAAGTGACGCCAGCACAAATCCGTAAATTTTTAAGTGCAGTGCATCAAGTATTCTAAAGTCAATAAAGGACATGATCCAAAATATCGCGTATGAGATAATAAAAAATATTAAATGGGATTTGGCGCGCTCCGGAGATGTTGAAAGGTGAAGTACGTAACCCAGCGAAAATATTAGGATAGGCAGTATCGCCAATAAAATGTTTATTCTTCTTATAGGTGACATAAATGTTTGTTAAACTCTTTTAACCGAAAAGGCATCTCCGACAACGATACTGTTTGTAGAAAGTTTATTTTTCAATTCTTCACTGTATTTTTCTACTACTAATTTATATTTTTCTTCGTTTGGATAAGTAACTATAATGCTTTCCTTGATGGAAAAACCTTCTTGTTTTCGCAAACCCTGAACTGTTCGGGTAAATTCGCGCATATTTCCTTCGATTTCAAGGTCTTTGTTTAGTGTGGTATCCAATCCAACTGTATCTTGGATTACCAAACCTTCGCGCGACTCTAAAGTTTTAACATATTTTATTGACTTAATGTTTAGCTCATCCAAAACTATCGTGATTAATTCATTAGATAATTTTTTTGCGGATACAACTTCTAACGTCGAAAGAGGCTGTCTCACCGGAATGTTTGCCTGTGTACGAGCAAAGTGCCCTAATGCTACCAGCTCTCTGGCTGACTCCATGTCTTTAACTAGCTCTAATGAAGAGTTAATTAATTTTTCGTCGTAACTTGGGTAATCACACAAATGAACCGAAATTGCATCTTTTTCATCACGCAAAGTCTGATAAATCTCTTCGGTGACAAAAGGAATCGCAGGCGCCGTTGCTTTGGCAAATGTTAATAAAACAGAATGTAAAGTTGATAAGGCCTCGTTGTCACCGCTTGAAATTCGATCGCGGGAACGACGCACATACCATCGTGAAAGGTCGTCAACAAAATCTGCGATCGGATTAACTGCCGCAGGGATTAAATATGCTTCCATGTTGGCCGCAAACTGTTGGACCAATTGGTTTAGTCTGGCAACAATCCACATATCCAAGGGGTTTTTTGAAATCACTGCGTTGTTTGGTGACCAATCAAATTGTTCGGCGTACATCAAAAAGAACTTCGTAGAGTTCCACAGCGGATTTAAAATATTTTTGAGCTTTGTTTTAAGCTCATTATCGTCAAAATTTGCATTTTCACCCACCATTAAAGGCGATCCCATTAGATAAAGCCGTAACGCGTCTCCCCCAATACTTTGCAAAACTTCTTTAGGGTCAGTGTAATTTCCATAAGTTTTGCTCATCTTTCGACCATCAGAACCGGCTAGTACTCCGGTTGAAACTACATTTTTAAACGACTTCTTGTCAAAAAGAGCGGTAGACAACACATGCATGAAAAAAAACCAAGCTCTGGTTTGTGCTATATATTCAACGATGTAATCGCCTGGGAAATTCTTTTCGAACTTTTCTTGGTTTTCCATTGGGTAGTGTATTTGAGCAAAAGGCATTGAGCCAGCTTCAAACCACGAATCCAAAACTTCTGGAATTCGCTTGTATGTTTTGCCTTCTTTTTCTATCGTTATTTCATCAATAAACGGTCGGTGTAAATCAGTAACTTTTTTACCGGATAAATCTTCAAGTTCTTTGATTGAACCAACCACAATTTTATCTCCGTCTTCTGAGATCCAAACAGGCATGGGAGTCGCCCAAAAACGTGTTCGGGATATACACCAATCCGGAGCTTGTTTTATTCCGATTGCAAATCGTCCATCTTTTAAATGTTCCGGTACCCAGTTTATATCTTTATTATTTTCTAAAGCCTGAGTTCTCAATTTTTCTAAGCTTACAAACCACGAATTTTGAGCACGCTGGATCAAAACCGTGTTACAGCGATCGTGGTATGGAACTCGATGAAGTATTTTTTCGGCACTAAATAGGTAGTCCAATTTTTGTAAGTCTTCGGTGATGAGTGGATTTGCCTTGGTATAAAACATTTTGACAAACGGGTTTTCGCCGTTGTTTCCTTCTACAAATTTACCCTCGTCGTCTATTGTAAGCATTATCGTCAAACCGTAGTGACGCCCCATTGCGGTGTCTACTTCACCAAAGCCGGGGGCCGAATGAACCACTCCGGTTCCATCATCCATCGTTACCATTCCTTCAAACGCATATACTTTAAACTCTTCCGGTCTTGAAGCGAAAAATCTGTAAGGAGGTTCGTACGCTAAACCGATTAGTTCTTTGCCTAAGACTTCTTGGACAACTTTATATTTTTTGTCCGCAAAAATTGCTTCGAGTCTTGGTTTAGCTAAGATAAATTTTTCTCCGCCGAATTCTACAATTGAATATAGTTCGTCTTCTTTTATTACTAAAGCTCGGTTTGACGGAATCGTCCAAGGCGTCGTTGTCCAAGCCAAAATCTTTACCCCTTTAAATTTACCTTCAGAGGTAATAGGGAACTGGACTGTGATTGCAGGGTCTTCAATTTCTTTGTAGGTATTGTCCATGGTTATTTCAAAATTCGATACAGGTGTTCCGCAGGTTGTACAATATAACGACGTGTAGACTCCAACGTAGATTAAATCTTTTTCATACATTTTTTTAAACGCCCACATAACACTTTCCATGTATGTCTGATCGGTTGTTTTATACGCGTTTTCCATATCCACCCAGCGCCCAATTTTATCGATATACCATTTCCACTCAGCCGAAGTTTCGGATGTGTAAACGTAACATTCTTTTATAAATTTTTCTAAACCATACGAAATAATATCTCTGCGACCTTTTATTCCTAATTTTGACTGGACTTTATTTTCAACGGTCAGACCGTGTGCGTCCCAACCCCATACTCTCTCAACGCGTTTACCCTTCATGGTCCAGTATCTTGGGATAATATCTTTGGCTATCGAACCCAATAAATGTCCGTAATGGGGTAAGCCGGAAATAAACGGAGGACCGTCATAAAAAACGTATAAATTGTCTTTGGATCTTTGCTCAACCGATTTTTCGAAAACCTTATTATCAACCCAAAACTTTATCGTTTGTTCTTCGAGTTGGGGTATTGTTTTATTGTCTGGAACTTTGTATTTGGCCATGGCTTAGGTAGATTCTAGCAGTAACAAGGATATTCATAAAGACCTAAGCCGTTGTCCAAACAATGTCTTTTTTACCCCTATCGTTATAAAACCTAGCTAAAACGAACAGATAATCCGAAAGTCTGTTTAAATAAATCTTAACTTCAGGAAATCCCTTTTTAGAGTATCTAACTAAAATTCGTTCTAACCTGCGGCAAATAGTTCGGGATAGATGTAGATGTGAGGATTCTAGAGACCCGCCGGGTAAAATAAAGTTTTTCAGAGTCTTGTTTTTCTTTTCTATGTCGTCAATACCAAGTTCTATTTCAACCGTTCGCTTTTTTAACCGTGCAACTTCAACCTTAGTAAATTTAATTCCTGCAAAGTAAGATCCGATCCTAAACAAATCAGATTGTATCGCTGTAATTACTCTAATTAGATCTTTTTTATTTGAAACGTGTAACAAACCCAAGCTGGCGTTTAATTCATCAACGGTTCCCAAAACCTCGAAACTCAAATCGGATTTGAGCTTTTGATATCCGCCTATCGTTTTTGACGATCCGCTGTCACCATTTTTGGTGTAGATCTTAACAGACACTGTACCCGCAGTTGTAGCATTTAGCACAACCCTCTTCTTGAACCAGCGAAGAGTTTCCGCACTCAGGACACATGTCGGCAAAGGTAGATACCGATTTTGGCGGTGCCGTGGATATTTCCTCAACAGTGATATGTCCGTTGGTTTTAACTTCCAAACCCAGATCTTCAGCTAAGATTTTTGCAGCCGCATCAGGCAGCGAAGTAATTTTATTTTTACCAAATCCAACGGATTTTGCGCCCCCGATTCCGGCAAGCTGTTCAACAATGTCTTTTGCCGTATGTTTGGGATTGCCTGAGACCATTAACCATCCTGAAATCAATCTGCCCAATGCTTCTGATAGTGCCGCGACATCAGTGCCTGCCTTTCCGACATTTAAAAACATTTCAACCGGGTTACCGTTTTGATCTTTGTTTACTGTTATAAATGCCTTGCCTTGCGGAGTTTGTACTTTGTACGTAGCACCGCTAAGTTTATATACCCGCCCTTGGGGAACGTATACCTCGGGCGTTGTGCCGCCTGTACTTTCTTTCTTGTTTTTCGTGTCATTTGTTTCTAAAACCACTTCCGAACGGCTACCGGTAACATAGACTGTTAAACCCTTTGCGCCAAGTTCCCAACCCATCATATAGGCCTTTGCAACGTCTTCTTTTGTAGCATTTTCAGGAAAGTTACACGTTTTTGATATCGAATTATCAATAAACGCTTGGATAGAAGTTTGCATTAAAATATGCTCTTCGGGAGTAATATCGGCAGAAACAACAAATACCTCTCTTATTTCCGCGGGCAAGTCTTCTACATGCTGACAGGTACCTGTTGAAATAACTTCGTGGATTATTTTATCTTTTGTTTCCGAATCATAAGGAAGGTTATCTAACGCTTGTTGAAATAACGGGCTAACATATGTCAGCGTCATTTTTTGTTCGTCACCGGATGCTTGATATACATTTCGCTTGTAAGCCAAAGCAAATACCGGTTCGCATCCATAACCTTCGATACCCGCTACAGTTGAAATTGTTCCTGTCGGGGCAACCGTAGTTTGAGCGGCGTTTCTAATGCCGTATAACTTGATGCCGTCTACTATCTCGCCCCAATTTAAAGACGGTCGGGCATAATCACGTCTAAACGGTTTAAGTGCCACGGGCGGGCTCCAACTCATGCCATCCGGGTCGTAAATGCTACCTTTAAAATATCCAAACGAACCCCTTTCTTTAGCTAAATCAATTGATGTTTTCATGGAGTGAAATCGTATAAACTCCGTAACCTGCGCCGCAAACTCCTGACCCTCGTCGCTTCCGTATCTAATGCCCATTGCGTACATAAGATCGGCAAGT
>CAYZRJ010000038.1:0-6016 GCA_964480825.1 uncultured Candidatus Saccharibacteria bacterium
GGTTAAAATTCCTCTTGTTGATCCATCAGGTGAGCCCAATAATCGGGATAAGCTGTCTTGTTGTTGATATTCACTCATGTCTATTCTATTCATAGTTTTTACACTGCCAAAATATGTTTTGGCCAGTGCTTTAGCGGTTTGGGTTTTTCCTACTCCGGTTGTACCTACAAACAGAAAGCTGGCTATCGGCTTATCTTCGTTGCGTATCCCTGCGCGGGCACGTTTTAAAGCAGATGATATTTGTTTGATTGCATGATCTTGCCCGACCACCATCTTCTTCATTTCGGTTTCTATGGTCAATACTTTTTGGGCTTCGTCGTTATTAATAATCGCCGAAGGAACGTGGGTGATGTCTTCCATCACTTCCGCAATAAGTTTAGAGTCAACGATCCGGCTTCCTCCCTCGACGTAAGTAGCGGCCCGATCTATAATTTGTATTGCTTTATCCGGAAGAACCCTTTCGTGCATTAGTTTCTTTGAAAGTTCGATACTTTTTTCCAGTGCTCCGTAAGTAATAAATATATTTTTCCTTTTTTCTAAATCTCTAACCACGTACTCTAAAATTCTAAAAGTTTCATCAAAGTCCGCTTCTTGGATTTCAAACAAATGAAAAAGCCTCGAAAACGCGCCGTTTGGTTCAATGTATTTACGATAGTTCTGTTTGTTCGTCGCGCCGATAAATTGGATGTTTCCTGTCGAAAGTTCCGGTTCTAATAAATTAAATATCGCCGAGACTTCCGGTCTTGAACCCCCTCCGCCTGCAACCAGATTGTGAATTTCGTCAATAAATAGAATTATATTTCCCGATCCTTTGGCCTCGCTCATTGCATATTTAATTTTTTCGGCGATTTCACCGATTGATTTTGTGCCTGTTAGTATTCCAGATAGCTCCAGACTGACGATACGCTTGTTACTCAGAGATATGTTGCTTGTACCACGCATTATTTGATAAGCCATTCCTTTTACTATCGATGTTTTACCGGATCCCGGTTCGCCGACAATTAAAACATTTTCCGTACTGGCTCCCAAAAGTGCTGATAATCTGTTTATAGTAGCTTCTCGAACGGAAAATCTTTCATAACCTACTTTTAAGGCTTGTCCGGTAAAATCCTCGCTCATCGAATCTAAAAACGGAGTGATTCTTCCGGTCATACCTTTTCCGAAACCGCCCAAAACCATACCGTAATACTCATCCTGCCACGGATAGATGTGATTTTTACGGTCCTGTTCGCCAATTATCCATTTTGTGCCTTCTTCAACAGTTCTAAGCTTTGTATTAAAGTTAGCCAAAAAGCTTTCCGGGTTTGTAACTGACTTGAGAAGCCCCATAAACAGGGAAATCTCGTCTACGTAAGTGGCACCGGCTTTTTTGGCAAAGTCGTAAGCGCTAGTCGCAACATTTTCTTTGTTGTCTAAAAGTGTAAAGCAAAGCTTTGAGGTAAAATCTGTGTTTGCAAGCTCCAACCGTTGTAATAGATTTTTTATACTTTCGGTTTCAAGGAGTTTTTTGACTCCGTCAACTTGGCTTTCTGCGATCAAACGGAGTATAGATAGGGTTTTTGGTTGAAATGAATTTAAATAGTCGTTCGTGCATTCGTTAATCTTTTTCTCAGGAGTGCTGCGGTTTACCAGTGACCAAAAGACATAGATACCTGCGAAAATAAATATCGTAACTATTCCTTCTTTATACAAAAGATACAAGGGGGCTAGTACCCACGCCAACGGAAAAAGAGGGTATAACAGCGCAACGAGCGCCATAACAGCTAAACCAAACGTTATTTCAAAAACCCTTACGGTAAAACCGATTGCTCTTCCGATGACGGTGTAATCGCCAAAAAGTGGGGTAAATATCAATCGCAGATTAACAGTAAAGGAGAGCTGGTTGTTTATAACCAAAAGTATTCTTTTAATTACCAAAGCTATCTTTTTTGGAGCTTTAACAAACCACCAAAGGACAAATAAATGCGGCGGTTTAAAGAAATTTCCCATGGTATTAGGATAGCAGATCCTCGTGACAAGTAGTACCGAGGATCTGATCCAAGTTGTTACATCTGAATCGCGTTAATCACAAAATCGTACGAGCCTGTTTTACCTTGTTTTGTATCGCTTAGATTCGTTGTTGAGAACCTTAGTATAAATCCCCTTGTTGTGCCCATATCTATTTTTTGCAAATCAAACCCCTCGGTTTTCCACTTTGTAATACTCTTTTTACCGTAGCTTGAACCCTCTTCGCCGAGATCCAGTTGACCGTTACCGTTAGAATCGTCCCAATCCATCGGTTCCACGTATATGTATGACCTAAGATCATCGGGATCGTTTGCGGTTTCGTATTCAGAGTTCGATGTCACTTGTAGTGCAGTACTGCCGTTGTTGTAAATCTTAAGAAGATAATCCTGTGTCCAATTCGGAGTTAAGTTTACGAAATTTGGTCCGGAAAGCTCGTCCTTTAGATTATCCTGCGAAGTTATTCCACTTAGGTTTTCCAACAATTTTATGTCTGAATTACCGACAGAAAAGGTACTGCCTAAAACCTTTCCTTTGTCAGAAAAAGCCGCCCATGTTATTCCTACTGCGGTAATAACTGCGGCAATCACGCCAAGATATTTAACGTATTTAATTACTCCCGCGCTTTTTATATGCATTTTTTTCACCTCCTTAATCTTTCAAATTATTAATTAATAATCCTGTACCTTTCATGCTTATAAATGACGTGTCGGCAATGATTATATGATCCAGTAGAGGAATGACCATTTCATTTGCTACATCACAAAGTTTTTGTGTTATTTTTATGTCTTCACTACTCGGTGTCGGGTCGTTTGACGGATGGTTATGAATTAAAATCATTGAAGCCGCGTTACGCAAAAAAGCCTGTTTAAAAACTTCGCGTGGGGACAAAAGAGTTTCGTTTATTGTACCGACAGTAATTAAGTCTTTTGCGATCAGTTTATTTCTGCTATTTAGCGAGATTAGATACAGATGCTCTTTTTGTTTTTTAAATAAATCTTTTTTCAAAATGTTTACGGCATCCTCCGGCCTTTTAATACAAGGATTTTCTTCATTTTGCACGGATGTTTGAACCCTAAGGCCGATTTCTATGGTGGCAAGTAGGCTGGAAGCCTTCGCGATACCCACAAATTTTATTTGCGTTAGTTGCTGTAAATCAACATAAGCTAGCTCCGATAGCCCGTGAAATTTATCTAATAAATTTCGACCGAGGTCTATAGCCGAAGTATTTTTACCGCCCGAACGTAACAACAGTGCAATCAGTTCAACATCGGTAAGATTAGATACTCCGAGTTTTGTCAATTTTTCTCTTGGTTTTTCATTTTGATTTAAGTCACGAATTAGATACTGCATTTAATACACATAATAGATTCCGCAACGCGTATTGCAACGTAGTAAATTCTATTTAAAAAGGAATAATGCATAAAAACTTGAACGATAAAAATTCACTTTTTTCTTCAGCGCACGCTAACAAGATAAAGACAATAAGAAAGAAATTAAATATGTCACAGGATCGGTTCGGTAAAAAATTCGGAGTCTCGGGTAAAACAGTTTCTGCCTATGAGAACAACAAATGTGCTCCCTCTCTACATGTACTAGAAAAAATATCAAAAGTATATGATACCGGTTTTATGGCGATTGATGAAGACAAAAAGGCTGATTTGATAAATAAAATCAACTATGTGAAGAATATAATATACGAGCTTGAAGACAAGTTGATTAGATAGCCCGACAATAGGGATTAACGTTTAGAGTATTGAGGTCTCTTACGAGCTTTGTGTAAGAATGGTTTCTTTCTTTCTACCATCCTTGAATCTCTGGTTAACATGCCGGCTCTAGCGAGTATTACATGATTTTCTTCGCTTAGTTTGGCCAAAACGCGTGAAATAGCGTGCACGGTTGCGCCTAGTTGCGAAGACGTGCCTGATCCCGAAACCTTTATAGAAGCCCGATATTTAGCTTTAGGGTGAGATACTCCAACCAAATGAAATGGTTTTAGCCATGTATTTTGTTCAAGTTCTGACTTGAAAAATTCGTTTATCGGTTTGTCATTTACTGTAAAATCACCTTTTTCTTCCCAAAGGAATATTCTGGCAATAGCTGTTTTACGTCTACCCGTGCCGTGAGAAAAACTTGGAGTTAGTTTAATGGGTTTTTCGCGGCTTACTACCACCTTTTCAATTTTTTCCGGCTTAGCGGGAATTTCTTTCTTTTTTCTTGGCATATTTATTCCTTCGTCATCGAGCTACGCTCTAAACTTTTCTTTTCCTTATCGATTTGGCTTATCTGTGCTTTGTGCGGGTGTTCGGCACCGGCGTAAATATATAAGTTGGCCATTCTAATTTTTTGAAGTCTATTTTTAGGCAGCATTCCTTTTACAGCAGTTTGAATGACTTGTGTAGGATTTTTTTCAAGTTTTTCTGTCAAGCTTTGACTTCTTAACCCTCCCGGAAATCCCGTGTACCACATATATTTTTTGTCAGTGAGTTTTTTACCGGTTACTATAATTTTTTCGGCGTTTATAACCACCACCTTGTCTCCAACATTTGCAGTCTTAGTAAATACGGCTTTATTTTTACCCATCAGTATTTTGGCTATTTCTGTCGCGAGTCTGCCGAGTATTCGGTCTTTCGCATCGACAAAATGCCATCCCTGTTCGAGAGTCTCAAGTTTTACTGCCGTTGTTTTTTTATTCATTTTCTTTTTCAACCTTTGCCTTTTTTGCTCTAACCACGGCCTTCGTTTTCTTTTCTGCAGATTTAGTGAGTTCTATTCTGGCCATTTCTGCCCTGTCACCGGCGCGATTTCCAATTTTAACTATTCGGGTATATCCGCCCGGAATACCCGCGAATCGTATGGCGACGTCTTCCAATAGTTTTTTGATTGCGCCGTTTACATGCAGTTTTGTGTTAAGTTCTTTAACAGCATTAAATCTTTTAATTTTATCCCCGGACTTAATAGCTTTTCCTGTGTTGCTGATAAGTTTTTCGACGTAAGGTCGTAAGGCCTTTGCTTTAGCCAATGTTGTTTCGATTTTTTCATGCACGATCAATGTTGACGCAAGATTTTTTAACAAAGATTTCATGTGTTCAACATCGCTGGCTAGTTTGTTTCTCACGACTCTATGTCTCATATTATCTATACCCTTCTTTTTCGAGCAGTTTTTTTATTTCGGTGATTGATTTTTCACCCAGATTTTTAATATCTGCAATATCTTCGTCTGTCATTTTTGCCAGTTGTTGTAGTGTGTCTACACCGTGTTTTTTGAGCGCGTTAACGGTTCGTGTCTGTAACGGAAGTTCTTCCACGGCGATAGCTTCGGTGTTTTTTGGTTTATTATCTGCAATTTCTGCCATTTTTTCTGCGATCAACGATTCACCTTTTGCTATGTGCGCGTAATATGAAGATAGCGTTTTAGCACCTTGTTTCAACGATTCTTGAGGTGAGACACTGCCGTCGGTTTCGATCTTTATAATTAGTTTGTCCAAATCTGCTCTATGTCCAAACAACGTTGATTCAATTTCGTATGTAACATTTGATATAGGTGAGAACAGTGCGTCCAAAACGATTACGCCGATTTTGTTGGTTTGTCTTTCTTCCATAGGTGAGTATCCTTCCCCCGGTTCGACTGTTAGTTCAATGTTTAGTTCAGTTTTATTATTAGCCAGCGTTGCAATATGTTGACTTTTATTTATTACTTCGGCGTCAGAAGAAATTTCGATATCGGCCGCTGTAACGTTTTTTGGTCCTTTAATTTTTATCATTGCAATAACGGGGCTATCGGAGTGAATTTTAAATCTCAATTTTTTGAGGTTTAGCGTAAGTTCAACCATGTCTTCCTTTACTCCCGGAATGGTTGTGAACTGGTGCGTTACTCCATTAATTTTTACTTGAGTAACTGCGGCACCTTTTATAGATGTCATTAACACTCTTCTTAAAGAGTTTCCTAAAGTAGCTCCAAAGCCGGTTGGCAAAGGATCAATGCTATATACACCCGAGGTTTTATCCTCTT
>CAYZRJ010000039.1:0-5628 GCA_964480825.1 uncultured Candidatus Saccharibacteria bacterium
AACTTACAACAAACGCAATAATGATTATGCCTTTTGTGTTATTTCTTTTTCTACGTCTTGACGGAATAATCGGTGACATGTCAAACAGTGACGCAGCTCGTTGGCACCGTAGATCCGAAAGTTTTTCGCGGGCTCTTTTGTCAAAGGACTTTGCTCAAACTTACCAACGCTATCACCCCGGAGTTACGTTAATGTGGCTATCGTCAGTAACAGAGTGGGGGATTAAAGTTTACGACCGTACCTACAATAAAGAATTTAAAACTTTAGAAAATACAGATGGTTATCTTGTAATAGACGGAGCAAGTAAAATAGTTTTAGTTTTGGTACTTTTCGGATTACTTTCGATTCAGTTTGGCTATATTCAACTTTTGTATGATAAAAATGTCGCACTGTTTTATGTTTTTATTGCCGCTGTAGAGCCGTATTTTATCGGAATTAACCGTTGGTATCATTTAACTGCTCTTGAGGTTTCGCTGTCGTTTTGTGCTTTTTTAGCTCTTGTTCTATGGTCAAAGTTTGGCAAAAAGTCATATGTGTTTAAATGCGGAATATTTTTTGGTTTCGCTTTATTAACTAAATTTTCAAGCTTATTTTTATTGCCCGTACTTTTAGCTGTATTTTTATTCACGATTTACAAAAAACCCAATCCGGATAAAACTTTATACCCAAAATCGGTGTTAATACTAGCGCTGACTTCTATTGCAGTTTTTTTTGTATTTTTTCCTGCGATGTGGGTAACACCGTTTTCGGTTCTAAAAAACATCTTAGATGCCGCTAAAAGTTCCGGGGGAGGGGATTATCAATCAGTTGTATATGCCGAAACCCATCCGTATCTTTACTATCCGGTCATTTTACTCTTTAAACTCTCACCAATTACCATTTTTCTACTGCTAGTGGGAACTGTTAGAGCCTTCCGCCGAAAGGATAGTACCGCAATATTGTTGGTTTTTTACGTTTTTAGTCAGTTAGTGTTGCTTTCGGTGTCAGAGCAAAAGATTGAAAGATATATTTTATCTTTTTTACCCGCCGCATTTTTACTGGTCGCAATTACACTTTCGCGTTTTACAAAAAGTACCCAAAAGTTAGCTATTTGCATTATTTTAATTTCGTTTATAGTAACGTATAAAAATTACCACCCGTATTATTCTGCTTACTATTCGCAGGTGTTTGGTGGCCCAAAAAGTGCCTATGCGATTGGTATCTACGACGATAGCGGAGAATTTTTTGCCCGAACTGCTTATTATTTAAATTCAAAGGGGCGTGACACAAGAGTTTTTGTTCCTTACAACGTGGAATCATTTTCTTACTATTTTAAAGGAAAACTGGAATCAGCACTTATGCTTGATGACGGGTATTTAGTTGTGTCAAAAGATTCCCGAAGACCGCGGCCTACATACGGAATAAATTGTCCGACAATTGATGGGATAATTAATAACAACGGTTTAGATGTCGTTACCGTTTTTAAATGTGTTAAAAAAGTACTTTAGCCACCCGCCGATTTCCCACAGTGTGTCCCAAATCGTGTAAGAAAATCCTCCCCAAAAATCAGAGATTCTGTAACTTAACTTAATATCTTTAGAAAACACTCCGGCAAATATTAATTTTGCTCTAAGTATGTGCGGGAAGGATGAAACAACAACCGCACTTTTAAATGCATGTTGATTCATAATTTCTAAAGAAAATACTGCATTTTCAGCTGTATCCGTTGATTTATTTTCGTCGAAAACAATGTCTTCCGGAACTGTTTTCGAAGAAATATAGTTTTTAATCTGTTTTCCAAGCGGAGTAGAAGTGTTATTAAAAAGACCGCCGACTCCTCCTGTTGTGATAATGTGTTTTACTTCGCCTTTTTTAAACAATTCAATTGCTTTATTTGCGCGTTTTATTTGTCGAGCGGATAAAACTCCGTTGTTCGCGACATGTCCTAGAATTATTGCAGTATCAAAAATTTGCATAAGGTCTTTAAAAATCGTTCGATTTAATAAGTTTAATAAGCTCTTTTTCGGTTTCTTTAACTCTCGATATGACTTTGTGCTCAAAATCCGAGATCCATCCGCTTAATTTACTTAATATTTCCTGATGCTGAGCCGAGTCATCCAGTTTTTCTATAAAAATAACCCTTTTTTCTTCGTCCAGTTCGTCTAAAACAAGGTCCACAATTTTGTGGTGAATGACATCTTTTACAACAGTAATGAGGTACTGTTTTGTCTCGTCATCAGGGCAGTTTTCGTCTATTACGAGATAAATATTCTTAGTTTCTATAATATCTTCAAAAATATATTTCATAGACCGTGTCCGATCGGGACGCGTAGCGTCATTTACTCACCAAAATCTGCTCGGGCGTTTGATCGGTTGGCCCCAATGCAATTTTATTCTGCGGATCGTCAATAAACAATATAATCGCTTTGCCTTTTTTAGATCCGTCAACCATTTGTAAATAATCCATAACTTCGGGACTGCCTCCAAAAGTTTTTCCCGTAAATTTCGCCGGACCCGAATCACCGATTACTGCCACGATTCCTTTTTGGTTTTCAGGATTGAATACAAAAACTTTTCGAAACCGATACCAAGGCTTTAACGTAGGCCACTGCTCGTTCCAGTTTGGAAGCTCGTGAAGCTGTACGGCAACGTAATATTTTTCTTGTTTGGCGTTGTCAAAGTTTTTAAATGCTCCTTGTCGTGGGGCCATGCCCGAGTTTTGTAATTCGTGATGCGAAAGTAAATCACCCGACCATTTTTTAAGATGTTGCTCGGCTCCCACATAGCCGTATATTTCGTTTAATTTGTTTCCGTCCAGAGTAGTTTTTAAATTTAGACCAAACTTTTTAGACAACGCTTCGGCAATAACTTTTTCTTCGTTTCTATTAAGTCCGCTTTTATCTTTGAGTAAATCTTTTAATTGTCTGACAAAATCTTCGATATTTTTCTTGTCTTGTTGTTGTTTTTGTCGCGCATAATCAGTTGCTTGCACGTGATAAGTTCCGCCCAAAGTAGCCGAGGCAATAACAGCCGCACTTGCGACGGTTAAAGCATGTTTCTTTGCCATCTTAAGCGTGTCGGCGTGTTTTTTGTGAAAATCTTCCACAACTTTTTTGTGGTAGTTTGCAAGCGTCCGAATTTTTTCAATGTGGTCAGGGTGCATTTATATAATTTTGGCATTATGGCGGGGGTTATATCAAGGGTATATACTAAGAAATTGAGAAAGCATTTTATGAAAAAACTAAAAACCATACCAAAATTTAAAAGTGAAGACGAAGAAAGAGATTTCTGGGCTGTTGCAGACACTTCTGAATATTTCGATTACAGTAAGGCAAGGCAGGTTATATTTCCTAATTTAAAACTTTCTACTGAGTCGATATCCCTACGCCTTCCGTTATCTATGCTAAATGGTCTTAAAGTTGTAGCAAAACGACAGGATGTACCTTATCAATCGTTAATAAAGGTTTATTTAGCTGAAAAATTGAGAGATGTTGCAAAGGACACTGTTTATAAGGGCAAGTAAGTATATTAGCACTACTCGATATTTAGTTGTTTTTTTACTTCCTTAGCCGAGAACAGTTTAGATGATTTTCTTGCTTCTTGAATGCTTTTTATATAGTTGGGTGAATTAATGCCCTCTATATCCTCTAAAAGGGTTTTCCACGTATCTTTTTCACTTGGGTAGTCAAACCATATTCTTGCAGAAATAGAATCGCAAGTTCCACAAAACGCAGCTAGCGGACCTCTTGTTCGTTTGAAATATGTATAATGGTCAGCTTCACCGTTAATAAAACGTAACGCGTTTTTATGTTCTTCAGTTAGTTTGATGCCATATTCCTCGATTTTTGCTAGTTGAAAGGTATATTGATCTTCTTTATTGAACAAAGAAGCTTTTATTTCTAATTCACTAATACTGTTTTTTTCGTATTTCCAAGGTTTTTCTATGTCGTGAAGATATAAAATTAGTAATGCGTCGGAAAGCAAAAACCCGAGAGGTCTAAGTTTGTGAAGGGTACTGTACAAAACAACGGCTATATTCATCGTCTCTTCTAAATGATGAATATAACCACCCGGATAGGCTTGGTGATTTTTAAGAGAGCCAAATGTTTCGCCAAAGAGTTTTAAGTTCGTTTCTAATAACTTACGGCAGGATTTTTTATAAGGTTTGTCTATCAGTTCAATTAATTTTTCGAGTTTTAAATATGTTGGATTTTCAGACACTAATAGAGTTTAGCACAAAAGGATTAGAACTTGGGTTCGATTATGCCACGAACTTCTACGTCCAGTCATTTAAAATATCCTTTGTTTTTTAATATATCTCTATCAAAATCTGCCTTAAAAACTTTAAGTTTTACGCCTGTTGGAGAAGGTTAACGTTGATAAAAATAAACCCTAGGCAAATGAATAACCTAGGGTTCAAAGTGAACAAACAGTTTTTTTAGTTCTTCCCTTCTTTCCAGCCAAGAAAGTCCAGTAACTCAGACATAGGACCAAACCAATCTCCGAGCGGTCTTACATTGAGTTCGAAGGTGATTTCTATTTTGCCGGAATCTACATTCTTGAAGTTGCGAATCCACACCCAGCTATGCTTTTGCACCCGTTCGAACGTCGTCGAAGGAGTCTTTTTAAACGGCGCAAAGAAGTCAAAATGTGGCTTGGGATCGTCTTCACGCCAATCAATTATCCTCGATAGATTCGCGGGGGCGATACACGTGCGTAGTGTTAACAGTTCTCGCCCATTCATACCCGTTGGTGAAAGACTCCGGAGTAGTACGTAGAAGAACTTACGCCCCTCACCCATAATTGTTGGTATGTCTAGGGCGAACGTGCAATCAGTGACATCGGATGACGCGCTCTTGCTAATCTCTTGCAATAGCACGCCAAGATACATTTTGCTAGGAGGAAGTGAAGTCGCTTCGCTTAATCCAAGCATTGAAAGAACCTCGGGCAACCTATTCAATTGGATTGTTGCCTTCATCGTGGTAGCGAATTTGCTATCCATTTTTAATTCTCCTTTTTCTGCTTACCTAAACGGATATTATTTGAGGATTTTCCTCTTTTCTCGTTGGTAGCACGGGTATTTTAACACTAAAGACCCCTCATGTAAAGGCTATAAGATATTGGCAGGCACTAGTTGATTGTGTAGGGAACTTCTATACCCAGTTTTTTAAAATCCTTGTCAAATGTCAATATTTTTGCTTTTTTTGTATCTTTTTGTGAATTCTTTTTTAGCTAGTTCGAATTCGTTGGCTTTGTAGCCACTTGTTTTTATAGAACCAGCAGTATCTTTTACGACCTGGTCAATCAATAAAAACAGGTTTTTTCGTGCGTTCGTGTCGTTGATTTGGAGTATCTCTTTCATGAGTTTATTTTAGCGTACTGTGTGTACGCTGTTAATATATTCTTGGCAGGCCCGTCGGGATTCGAACCCAAAATGTTCCTTTTGGAGAGGAAAGTGATGCCATTTCACTACGGGCCTATATATTATGGAGCCCACTCGCGGAATCGAACCGCGGACCACTTCCTTACCATGGAAGTGCTCTACCATCTGAGCTAAGTGGGCACCTTTATTTTGGTGCCGAGTGAGGGATTCGGACCCCCGAAGGCGTAAGCCAGCTGATTTACAGTCAGCCCCATTTGACCACTTTG
>CAYZRJ010000040.1:0-5587 GCA_964480825.1 uncultured Candidatus Saccharibacteria bacterium
AGCGGGCATTCGATCTACAGGTATTTCAACACCCCAATCTAAATCTCTTGTAATTGCGCGGGGTTTAAGCCCTTCTTCTAGCCAACCGTATGTTTCTTTGGCAACCCAACCTTTCCACTTGCTACTGGTAGAATCAACATAAGCCCTCAAAGTTTTTTGTAGTTTAGGCCAGTTGATAAAGTAATGTTGAGTATCTTTTAACTCAACATGTTCTTTAGATAGATTACTTACAGGATTTATTAATTCGCCTTGGGTAATTAATTTTCCGCAGTTATCGCACTGATCGCTTCGTGATTCTTTAAAGTGACAAAAAGGACATTCACCAATAACATACCGGTCGGGCAAAAACCTATTTGCGATAGAGGAGTAGTATTGCCTTTGCGTATCAATAAATAATAGATCCGCTTCTAAAAATTTAATGAAAAAATCCTGAACAATCTTAATGTGATTTTCATGGTTGGTTAAAGTATATAAATCATAAGTTAAACCTAGAATATCTTTAAAAAGCTCAACGTCTTTTGTATGATATTCTTCAACAATTTTTGAGGGATGCACGCCGCGCTTGTCTGCTTCGATTGTAATTGGGGTTCCAAAACAATCCGAACCTGAAACCATCAAAACTTGATTTCCAACTAAACGGTTGTAGCGCGCAAAAATATCGGCCGGAAGTAAATACCCAGCCAAATGTCCGACATGGAGGTCACCGTTAACGTAAGGCCACGCGACGCCAATAAAAACTTTTTTCATAGTGAGGGTATTATAGCAGTTGCACTGCTGGACGAGTACGTCTAATCAAGATTACTTGCGATCGAGTACGATCTACAGCTTCGCTGATCGCTGAGTACATCCTATACGGAGATTAGCTCTACTTTAAATACTGCTTAATCTCTTCAACAATTCTCTCATTTATAACCTCGGATTTTACCAAATATGCTACGGCACCTTTAGCAAACGCATCTTTGATAACAACATCGCTACTTAAGTTAGTCAAAACAACAACCGGAATATCTTTTGTTAAAGGTTCTAGTTTTAACTGTTCTAAAACACGTAAACCGTCCATTTTTGGCATCATGATATCCAGCAAAATAAGATTCGGCTTTTCGGCTTTTGCTTTTTCTAAACCGTCGATTCCGTCAACTGCCGTAATTACGCTAAAACCTTCGAAACTAAAGATTTTTTCATACATTCGTAAAATTAAAATTTCATCTTCGATTAATAATACTTTTTGCATATATAAATATTGTATATAGCGCTTTGATACTATGCAACAGGTAATGTGTTCTTATGCCGTTGGCAAGGTAAACGCGAAGGTTGAACCGACGCCAACTTCGGATTTTTCTAAAAATATGGAACCGCGCATCGCTTCGACCATGAGTTTTGATATGTACAGCCCAAGCCCTGTGCTTCGAGCCGCATCCCGCGTGTAGATGTTTACATCGGCTTGTTGAAATTTTCTAAACAGAAGGTTTTGGCTTTGAAGGGAAATCCCTTTACCGCTATCCGAAACCGATATTTTTACACCTTTATCCAAAACTACAGCTGAAACCACACACCCGCCGCGATCGCTATAAGTAAGACCGTTACTAATTAAATTTATTAAAATTTCACGTGTCCTGTCACGGTCAGCCAAAACTAACGGCAATTTACCAAGTGTAACTGTGCTTTTTATAAATAAATTCTTTGCATTCGCGCTAAACTGCAATTCTTTTACAACATCTTCGATGATCTCCGCTATATCAAACTCTTCTTGTTTAAACTGCATCTTACCTTGCTCAAGACGCGACATATTTAAAAACTCGTTTACTAAACCTATCAATCTAAGGCTTGAAATACCTATATCCTCAATGATTTCGTTAAAGTCAGTATCATTAATTTTATCTTCGTAATGCTTTTTAATAAGTTCGACGTTACCGCGTATAGCGGTCAACGGAGTTCTAAGCTCATGAGAAGCGATAGAAAAAAACTCATCCTTTGATCTTTCTAATATCTTTTGCTCGGTTATATCGGTAACAAGAATAATATTTCCAATTGTTTCGTTGCTAAGCGAACTTAAAAAAATGGGAGCAATGTAGATTTCTAAAAACTTTCTTTCAAGGTCGATGTCCTTAATTAAATATGGTTTTTTGGAAGTTTTTACTAAACCATAAAATTTCACTAGATTTACCGAACCACTTAGAAAATCGCGCAAATCGTTAAGATGCCACTCCGTTTTTTTTACGCCAAAAATAAATCCCAGCGTCTCGTTAGCCACAACTACATCGTCGTCGGCGTCAGTAACTAAAAATCCATGGGGAAAACTGTTTATCGATGCTAGAAGACGGGCTTTTTCTCGGTTTAACTCTGATGTACGCTCTTCAACTTTTTTCTCTACGCCTTTTTTTTCGGCTTCCAACGCCTTTTCAAGTTTTTCCAGCTCTTCGTTTTGACTAGCAAACAACTCTGCGCGGTCTCTCATTGTTTTTTCGTTCAGGCTCAATAGATTAATTATTTCTAAATGCGATGTGATATCGGTGCCGATACTCAAAACTCCGACAGGTTTGCCGCCCTCTAAAATCGGGGAGTTAAACCAATCTACGTATATTTTGCTTCCGTCCTTTTTTAAAATGGGATTTTCTGACTGCATGCTGTAATTATTTTCAAGAATAGCTTTTATTTTTTTATCAAAAGTCTCGATTTTGTTAACGGGAATAAAAATATCAAAAATATCTTTGTCTAACACTTCGACCAGATTGTAGCCGGTGGCGCTTAAAAAAAACGGATTCGCGTAAACGATACTACCTTTGTTATCGATACCTACAATAAAAAGACGCATATCGGTAACGATTTTTTGCAGAGTTTGATTAATTAACTGCTTTTCAAAATCAGTTTGTTTATTAGGCATTAGAATAATCATAACAAGAAACTTTGGCTGTTGTATAATGATTTGGATGAAAAAAGGAATAATAAAGGGACGTTTTCTAAACACTTTATACGTTTTGTTAATATTTGCCTCACTTCTTGGAATCTTTAAATTAAAAGAATCTTCCAGGAAAAACGCTGAAAAAATTATTGAGCAAAATAAAGATAAGGTTGTAAAACTTGAGAAAAAAGACTTTCTTTCTAATCTTATTGATAGGGGATTGGCAGCAAAATGCGCGTTTTCGCAGGATTTAATAAACTCTAAAGTGGTCGGAATTATATACGTAGCTGACGGACTTATACGTACCGATATTACAACCTCCGACAAAAGCGAACCGAACAAACTTAGTCACACAATCATAAAAGATAATTACATGTATCTTTGGTACGATAAGCATGTTGCGGGGATGAAGTTAGCAATCAAACCAAATAATACAGATACGATCGAATCGACTCCTTCACAGGACTCTTTACAAATTTTAACACTGCAAAATCTTACAGAATTGTTAGGCACGGCAAACTATAAATGTGAAGAGTGGGAAACGGATAGTTTTAAATTCGTACTTCCACCGGAAATTAATTTTGTTGACACCAAAGAATTTGCTGAGGAACTAAGCAGGCAAATATGTCAAAGATGTGATGCGGAAGATACCGAAGCCTCTAGACTTTTGTGCAGAAAAGAACTAAAATGTAACGAGAATGATTAGATTTATATTAAGACTACTAATTAATACTGTTGCCGTCTACGTTACTGCGAGCATTGTTCCGGGAATAAAAATAGATAATTTCACGTCAGCTCTTATCGCGTCTGTCGTTCTCGGGATTTTAAATACTCTAATTAAACCCATTTTAATAATACTTACTTTACCCGTTAACATTTTAACCTTGGGTCTTTTCACACTTGTAATTAACGCATTTATGATTACTTTAACAGCATCTTTAGTGAATGGTTTTCACGTCGAAACGTTTTTAAGCGCCATTCTATTTAGCATCGTTTTATCAATTGTCGGATGGTTTCTTGGCTTTCTATCTCTCTGATTATAAATTTAACAATTGATATAATTCTTTTTGTTTAAACCCGAATTTACCGTAATACTTTCTTGTGCCTATTGATGAAATAACTGCCAGTTTTTTCGTGTTCTTTGATTTGGCTATTTCGATGGCTCGTTTTATTAACAATGTACCAAGTCCGCTGTGCTGAGCCACACCATCCTTAGTATCTCCGTACTGTAAACTATTTCCATATATGTGAACTTCTCTAATTATTGCAGAATTGATCAGCTCTTTAATAAAGGCTTTAGATTTAGGAAACGAAAGTCTTAAAAAACCGGCTATTTTATTTGAAGCGGTTACAAACTGTAAAAAATGTTCATCGGATGATTCGGTTTGATAAAATATATCTTTAATTTCAAGGTCTTCCGGCCTTACCGGCTCATCTTTAACTTCCCGGCTTCTTATTTCTTCCAAATTGATATTTTGTTCTTTTAAATATTCTTCGACGTTTTGTCTAAAATTTGTAATTTTGTTGCCGTCTACGATTTCTTGGGAGGGAATATCCCGAATCATTCTTGTTACGCGGCAGTAACCGGGAACTTTTATCATACACTCGGACAGCACGTGTAATAAATCTTTTTTAGAATGTGTTTTCCACTGTTTTGATTTGTAATAAGTCATAAGTTCAGTACCTTCAATTAGAGAGCATGGATATATTTTTAGTTCATCCGGTCTATATCTTTTGTCTTCAAAAAGTTTTGCAAAGTCTTTTATGTCTTCGCTCGGAGTTGATCCGTAAAGATTTGGCATGTAATGTGCGTGAATTTTAAAACCGGCTTGTCTAAGTAATCGAAATGCTTTTGCTGTTTGCGCCACACTGTGCCCCCGCTTGTTCATTTTTAAAATTTTATCGTTTAATGACTGAACGCCGATTTGAACTTTTGTTGCGCCTAACCTGCGAATTCTCGTTACTTCTTTTTGAGTAATTTCGTCGGGGCGGGTTTCGATAACCAATCCCACGCATCTTGTTTGAGCATTTATATTTTTAGTGTGAGCTTCAAAAAGCTGTTTCCAAACTGCGCTTTCTCTTGTTTTTTGGATCAGTGAAACAGAAAGGTTGTAGTTAATCACATTGTCTTTGTTTTTTACGGCGTTAGTCTGAATTGACTCTATTGGCTTGAATACAACCGCAGGTTTGTGACCGCCAACAAACTCGTTCATAGCATCAAAACAACGTTTTATAAACCAAATTTGATACTTCTCGGGATACGCTGTCCATGTTCCTCCCAATACAATTAACTCAATTTTATCCGTAGGGTGCCCGATTTTTTCTATCGCCAACAGACGGTTGAATGTTTGTTTGTAAGGGTCAAAATGGTTTGATTCAGCACGCTGGGCTCCCGGTTCGCTGGAAATATAACTTTTTGGCATTCGTACATCGTTGGGGCAAAATATACACTTTCCGGGACAGGCGAAAGGTTTAGTTAAAACGGTAACGGTAGTAACACCCGATAAAGTACGGATCTTTTTCATTGTTATGTTATTTAAAAAGTTTTTCCGTTGTGTTGCTGTTAATTTTATTTCGCCGTTTTTTTCTAAATCATTAAACGCCTGCAATATTTTACCCTTTGATACGGTAACTAAAATTTTACTTATTTGTCTAGCTTTCAGGTTAGGACTTTTTGCCAGCTCGTAT
>CAYZRJ010000041.1:0-5485 GCA_964480825.1 uncultured Candidatus Saccharibacteria bacterium
TATCATCCATTTATTGTCTTTTATTGTAATCACCAAATCCTGAAGGAACATATCGCGCGCCGAGTTTGATAGATCAACTACAGCTTTTTGAACTTGCGGTATTTGAACCAACGAAATCTTTATCGACAAAACTATCGAAAGCAACAATGACAGTGTTAAAAAGTATTTAACTGTGAGCGACGCCCGCGTTTTTAGCATTTTTTTGTAGTAGTTTATCGAGGTCAGGCTCTTGTAAAAAATATGGAAAAAAGTTTTTACTTTTGTCATAACTACATGATATCACAGCGATACATGGGCGAAGAATCGGTTGACAGCTTAGGTCATATAGACTACTATCTATACGTGCTTTCACAGATGAATAAGACAACAAGTGACTCGTGCGTAACCTGTTTTAATGCTTTAGGCGTAGGTTCGCGTATGGCCATATATAAATACTTAAGACAGCACGATAAGGTCGGTGTTGCGGCTATTGTTGAGCACGTTGGTTTAACCCAACCGACGGTTTCGTATCACTTAAACGAAATGAAAAACTCGGGCATTTTAGAATCTACACGGGACGGCAAAGAGGTCTATTACAAAATCAGCGATACCTGTAAAATTTTCCATCAGGATTGCGTGCTAAAAGAAGTAAAATTTCCGGCTTAAATATGTTTGAAACAAAAGATTTAAAAATATCAATTGATACAAAAGAGATAATTCACGGCATAGATTTAAAAATTAAAAAAGGAGAAATACACGCTTTGATGGGACAAAACGGTTCCGGAAAAAGTACATTGGCCCAAGTAATAATGGGACATCCCAATTATCACGCAACATCGGGAGAGATTAAGTTTGAAGGCAAAAACGTTTTAGAGATGGATCCGACCGAGCGCGCAAAGACGGGTATATTTTTATCCTTTCAATATCCGAGTGAAGTCGCAGGCGTAAACATAAACAGCTACTTACGAATGATATACAACAAAAAAAACGATGCGAGTGTTTCACCGGTTAAATTTCGCGAAATCCTAAAAGAAAAATTAGAAATCTTGGACATTAAGCCGGATTTTTTAAACAGATATCTAAACGAAGGATTTTCGGGCGGTGAAAAAAAGCGGATGGAAATGTTACAAATGCTGGTGTTAGAGCCAAAACTTGCAATCTTGGACGAAGTAGACAGCGGCCTTGATATAGACGCTTTAAAGATTGTCGCAAAAGCCGTTTCCTATTTAAACGAGAAAGCAAAAACCGGTTTTTTGATAATCACTCACTACGCAAGAATATTGAGCCATATAAATCCTTCTCGAGTTCATGTTATGAAAGACGGATTAATTGTAAAAAGCGGTGGTCCAAACCTTGCCGAAGAACTCGAAAAAACAGGTTATGTCAAACTCTAATCTTAAAGATTTAAAGCAGGATTACACCCAAAAATACGGTTTTAGAATGCCCGAAGCTTCGGTTTTCAAGACTAGACGGGGTTTAGGAGAAGATGTAATTCGGATATTTCAAAAGCAAAAGACGAACCTCAATGGATGCTGGATTTTAGATTAAACGCGTTAAAAATATTTGATCAACGCGCGATACCAAATTGGGGTGCCGATTTAAGCGGGATAAATTTTGACGATATCATCTACTACCACAGACCCGGGGAAATAGATAAAAGAACTTGGAACGATGTTCCCCAATCAGTTAAAACTACTTTTGAGCGTCTGGGTATTCCGCAAGCCGAGCGTGAATATTTGTCCGGAGTTAAGGCGCAGTATGACTCTGAAGTTACATATTCGTCCTTGCTAAGCGAACTCGAAGAAGAGGGAGTTATATTTTTATCAACCGATGAGGCATTGAAAAAATACCCACACTTTTTTGACGAATATTTTGGAAAGGTTATTTCTACCGCCGATAATAAATTTTCCGCCTTAAATAGCGCTGTTTGGTCGGGAGGTTCGTTTGTATATATTCCAAAAGGCGTTCATGTTAAAAGACCTTTACAAGCATACTTTAGAATCAACGCCGAACGTATGGGTCAGTTTGAACGTACGTTGATTATTGCTGACGAAGGTAGCTACTGTCACTATGTTGAAGGCTGCACATCTCCTGTGTACACAACAAATTCTTTGCATTCGGCAGTTGTCGAGGTAATCGTTAAAAAAGGAGCAAGATTTAGATACACAACTATTCAAAATTGGTCTAACGATGTTTACAACCTAGTCACAAAACGTGCGCGTGTCGAAGAAGACGGCATTATGGAATGGATTGACGGGAATTTAGGTTCCAAGGTGACCATGAAATATCCAAGTTGTTTTTTAGTTGGCCCCCGCGCCCACGGAGAAGTATTATCTATAGCCTATGCAGGTAAAGGTATGCATCAAGACGCCGGTGCTAAAATGATTCATGTGGCTCCAAATACAACCTCAACAATCATTTCTAAATCTGTTAGTGCTTATGGAGGTAGAACAAGCTATCGGGGTTTGGTACATATTGCACCATCAGCTCCTAATTCTGTAAGTCACGTTGAGTGTGACGCATTGATTTTAGATTCCGATTCGGCCTCAGATACATTTCCCACCATGAGAATTCAAGAAAGCGGTGCACGAGTTGAACATGAAGCCACAGTCAGTAAAATCGGAGAAGAAAAACTGTTTTATTTAATGTCACGCGGGCTTTCACAAGCAGAAGCAATGAGCTTAATCGTTTCGGGCTTTATAGAACCTATCGTCAAAGAGCTACCTATGGAGTATTCAATCGAGCTTAATCGTTTAATCGAACTTGAAATGGAAGGAAGCGTTGGTTAAATTTTTCTTATGATTACGAAATTATTAAAAGTATCAAAAAACGAAATAATTGATGTAATCCAAGACACACAGTTTGTTTTAGTTCCTACTGACTATTTTTCGGAAGAAAGTTTTAAGCTCGACTTTTTATTCGAAAAGTCAGGAGTTACCGCGGAACTACTAATGGTGTACGCCCTTCCCGTCAAAGGAAAGTTAAACATTACAACCACTACAATTCACAAAGTTCCGCATACTTCTTGTTTGACTAAAGTACGGGGAGTTTTAAGAGATGGTTCGACCTCTAATTATGTGGGGAAAATAATTATCGACAAACCGGCTTGGCAAACCAGTTCGTTTTTAGAAGATAATGTTTTGGTTGTAGGCAAAGACACAAAAAATAACTCCCAACCTATTTTAATGATTGACGCAGATGATGTTAAAGCTTCTCACGGAGCAACAACCGGACGAATAAACGAAGAAGACATTTATTACTTAACCAGCCGTGCATTATCCCGTAACGAAGCCGAAAAGCTAATCGTTGAAGGATTTTTTGCAGAACTTGTCGAAGAAATAAAGGATGAGGTAATTAAAAAAGAGGTGCTGAAAAATTTAGGGGAGGTAGAATTTTAATATGGATTTTAATACGATAAAAAAAGATTTTCCTATTTTAAATAGACTCATCAGAGACAACCAATTGGTGTATCTAGATAGCGCGGCAACCTCACAAAAACCACAAGCAGTTATAGACGCAATCGTAGATTATTATTCAACGCATAACGCAAATATTCATCGTGGTATTCATACATTAAGCGAGGAAGCTACCGAAATGTATGAACAAGTTCGTAAAAAAGTCGCGAAGCTCATCAACGCAACAACAAGTGATGAAGTGATTTTCACAAAAGGGACAACCGAGGGCTTAAATTTCATTGCCTCGACTTTAGGTGGTGCCGTTGTAAACGAGGGTGACACGATTTTACTAACCGAAATGGAACACCACAGCAATTTAGTTCCGTGGCAGCAGCTGGCGTTACGAAAAAAAGCCAGACTTGATTACGTGGAAATTACTAAAACCGGCGAAATAGATTTTTCTGACTTTGAAAAGAAGATTCGCGCAGGAGTAAAAATTGTTGCTTTTACACACGTCTCAAATGTTGTAGGTACGATATTTCCGGTCAAAGAAATTTCGAAAATCGCGCATCAGAACGGAGCTTTAGTAGTTGTTGACGGTGCTCAAGCGATTGGTCACATGCCGGTAAATATTCAATCTTTAGGTTGTGATGCCTACGCTTTTTCGGGTCACAAAATGCTTGGGCCAACCGGAGTGGGAGTGCTTTGGATTAAAAGAGAAATTCTATCTAAAATAGAACCTTATCAATTTGGCGGAGGAATGATTGAAAAAGTAGAATTAACAGATTCAACTTGGGCTGAAATTCCAAACAGATTCGAGGCGGGAACTCCAAACATTGAAGGTGTAATCGGTTTGGGTGCGGCAATAGATTATCTAAGCAAAATAGGAATGGAAAATATCAAAGAACATGAAGTTAGATTAAACAAGTACGCCATAGAAAGCTTACAAAAAGTAGAAGGTTTAAAAATATTTGGGCCGATTGATCCACAAAAGCGCGCGGGCTTAGTCTCATTTTATATTGACGGTCTACATCCGCATGACATCGCAGCGGTTTTAAACAGCCAAGGAATTGCCGTGCGTTCAGGACACCACTGCACATATCTTCTGCACAAAAAATTAGGTATTACCGCATCGGTCAGAGCAAGTTTCTACTTGTATAACGATGAAAATGACATCGATAAGCTAGTAGCAGGTTTAAAAAAGGCAAGACAGATCTTAGGCTAACATATGAACGATTTATTCAGAGACGAACTAATGGACATTTACAAAAATCCTATGAATCAGGGGCAGTTAGACGATCGCACCCACCAAGCCGAAGGAAAAAATCCGTTGTGTGGCGATCAGATCAATTTACAGTTAAAAATATCCGGCGGTAAAATTAAAGACGCTAAATTTAACGGCAGTGCTTGTTCGATAAGCATCATTTCGAGTGCGCTATTGACCGAACATATAATAGGTAAGACGGTAGAAGAAGCCAAAAAAATAACCAAAGAAGATTTATTAAATTTGATAGGTTTAAATTTGACTACAAGCCGTGTAAAATGTGCGACACTGGTATTAAGCGCGCTTCGTGGGGCGTTAGAGGGCTTTGCTTTATGACACAAGTTGCAAAAACGAAAGTGAAAAGAGAATCTAATCTTGGCGAAGTGGTATTTAAATATCCACAGGCGGCCGAGATACTAACTGATTACGGACTTCATTGTGTAGGTTGTTTTGCCAGTTCTTTTGATACTATAAATGACGCCGCAAAAATACACGATATGAGTGACGAAGAAATACAAGAAATGATCGACCGCGTTAACGAAGCTATAAAGCACAAAGAGTAAATACATTTCCATGCGTGTTAAAATTAAAAAATGAACTACCAAATAACCTCTGACAATATAGAAATGTCTCCAAGTATGATCAACCTAGCTAACGAGAAAATGAAAAAAATCGAGAGCAAGCTGGTAAATGTTTCGGATGGCGCGAAATCATTTCGTATAGTTATGAATACCGCAAAAGACGATCAGTTTATTGTTAAGATTCATGCGTTGATACATGGAAAGGAATATTTTTCTGAAGAGACCGGTTATACTCTTGAGCACGCGATGATCGAATCCGTCGCCGA
>CAYZRJ010000042.1:0-5471 GCA_964480825.1 uncultured Candidatus Saccharibacteria bacterium
CCCAGTCTACAGCTACGAACGGGTCACTTCCTCACCTTCATTATCTTTAAGCGCTAAAGAATTTAGAGAAACATTCAAGTTTTCATACTAAACTGCTTCTTTGCACTCTAAAATAAAACTAGAATTAAATAGAAAAGGACAACCAGAGCTGCTTTGACAACTGGCAAAGAGCGTGGGACATACTTGGAACTTTTTTCGAGGCTGGGTAGGAAGATAAGACTAGAGATTCCTTGATTCTGAAATGGCTTTCTTTAATTGATTAAGATGTTCTAAATAGTGATTATCCTCACCCTCATCAAAAACCCAGTAATATTTTTCATTGTCTTTCCTTAAATTTTCCTCGCCAATTTGACCAACAATTTTATTGAATTCATCCTCACTTTCAACCCATTTTTTTAGCACCTCACCTGGCGTCAATTTCTCGAACAGTGTTACATATTTTTCATTAAATTCCCCATAGTTTTCACGCGTTAGAAACCAAGCATCTCTTCCGGTTTCCCACATATTCTTTAATTCGCTCGAGGCATCGATATTCCAACCGATAAGATGAGAAATTACATCTTTAACTGTCCATTTATCTGTAACTTTAGTCATCCATTGCTCTGGCGTTAAGTTTTGCAAAAATTCTATAAATTCACTGAAAATGGTTTGATTCGTGATGTTCATTATTTATATGATATAACTTTATGGCAAAGGACATGGGACACACTTGGAACTTTTTGTTAAGGAAACTCACTTTGAGAATCTACTTAGTTAATCGACCCGTATCTGCGAACATCTTCGCTGGCCACAGTGTCTCCTACTAAATCTTTTCTCATGGCTATTATTAAATTCGTGTATTCTTTGTTAATTTCTTCTTGCGACCTTTTATTCTTCAAGTCAAATACATCCCAAAACTTGTTAAATTGCTTTACTACCTCTTTTGAAGACCACAGTTGAATCTGTCTATACAGCGGCAGTAGTGATTTAGCAGATTTTTGTCTGTCATCTACTACGGTTGTATCAAAGAAACCTGCTAATTCTTCGTGTACTGCCGAATAAATTTCCCTCCTTACCTCCATAAATCTTTGGGTACGGTCAAGCTTCTTGTTAGTTAAATGGGTTACAAAAATTGTGAAACCGCTAGACATCAACGCTATTAGTATCGATTGCATAATTGTAAGCATAAGTTGATTATACATGGCGGAGGGTGTGGGACGATATTGGAAAATATCTAGCCACGTATCCAATGAATATTTTATCAAAAAAATAGAGTTTATAGAAAACAAAAAACCCTAGAATTTCACTTGCTTTCGCAACGTGTCTAAGGTTTTTTAGGGCAAATGCAGATTTCAGGCAAGCGTGGGAAGTTTCCGCCACCATTTAACGCCAGCATCGGGCACGGAAGTGTAACCCCAATAGCCTACGCCTTCTTCATCAGGTACAGCGGGTACGTACCAACCAATTTGGTCAGTTTTTCCCATGTCTGAGTGGCAAAAGCCACCAGCGTCAATGCCAGTGATATCCTTGCCTTGGTCAGCACCTGCACATTTGGCACACAGTAACTGCGGAGAAACGGTCTGATATTCTCGCCACAGTTTTACGTGTGTTGCACCACATTTGGCACACTTGTAGTCGACGGGGGTTTCATTTTTTGAGTAATCAACCCGTGCGACACCTGCATGTTTCTTAGCCATTTCGTTTCTCCTTATTTTGGATTGGTGCGCTTTTTTTGCGCAAGGATTACTCGATTACTATACCTTATAGTGTACTGTGCCTAGGGCATTTCGTCAAACCAGAATAACCTTTTGTTGATTCTTGTTGTTATGGATAACACACAGTGTAGTGTACTTTTCACAGTTTGGCACTGCAACTTAGCCAACTATCCCGCTAAGTTTTACATTCAGCGAAATTAAAAAAGGTCGCCAAGGCTTCCAACCTTGATTTTTCGAAATGTGATTCTTGGCGGAGGGAGTGGGATTCGAACCCACGATACCATTGCTGGTATAGAAATTTTCAAGATTTCCGCACTAGACCAACTATGCGATCCCTCCATAAGTTTCTAGTTATAAAGATCTTCGTGAACACGTTTGTATGACAAAATTTCTTCGGGTTTAAACCACAAAGCAATCTCTGTTTCAGCCTCATCTACAGCTCCCGATGCATGTATTAAGTTCAAAATTGAGCGTTTCCTTTGGTTGGCTGATATTGCCGAGTCCAAAGAAAAATCACCCCTTACGGTTCCTGCAGAAGCCCTAACAGGTACAGTGTCACCAACTAAGCTTCTAACTCTTTCAACTGCATTTAATCCTTGTAGGACTAGTGCCAAAATCGGCCCCGAGGTTAGATATTCAACGTTCCACTGTTTCACCATCTCACCAATTTTCAGCGTATCCGCCGTTCCAAAACTCTTCATTGGATCAATGCCATATTTTTCGCAATCCTCAACAGTTCTTCTACCAACATTCCTCTTCCACTCTTCGCTATTAGGGTAGTGCTTTTCCGCTGATTCTAAATCAGCATTTATCATTTTGACTGCAACCATTTTCAGTCCCGCGCGTTCAAATCTGTGCAAAATCTCACCAACTATTCCGCGCTTTAACGCATCAGGCTTCATTAAAACCAAGGATTTTTGTGTCATGGAGTTATTTTAGCAGAACATCCTCGATTGCGTAATCACCACCTTTAAGTGCTCTAAACATGGCAAATCGTGGAGTCTGTAGATTTCTCTCCTCCGTCAAAGCTCCGATGACAATATGTGTCAATCTCGGCGCCTCTGTGTCTTTATTTTGACTTGATAGGTGCTGATCTCCTGCAATAACGGCTTTAACTTTTGATTCACGAATAAGCTTTAGTATTTCTTTAGCCTGAAAACGTACATTCTGGTTCTCCTGGCCATTTACTATGCCCATTACCCTATCCACTGACGGATGATACAAAGGCTGTGAAAGTAAAACAAAATCCGCGTCGGTTAACTCGTTTTTGAACCAAGACGTTTGTTCATCGCTAACTATCGTGTAGTTTGCACTATTGTCCAAAGCGACAAATTTTATACCGTTTATTGTTTTTGAAAAATAATTTTTGCCGAAAACATCAATAAAGTTTTGCGGTCCAACCGACTTCCATAAGTCATGATCTCCGGGTAACGATAAATAATCTAAACCGCTCTTGTCCATTACACTTTTTGCTTGTTGTAAATCTTCTAAAACTCCAAGATCAGTGTAATCTCCTAAGAAAAATATATATGACACGGGCTCGGATTTGATCATTTCTAATGCTTTTCCTAGATTGTCATAGGATCCGTGCGAATCTGCCAGTAGCGCAATACTAAACTCGACTTGGTTCGGATCTTTAGAAGAACTACTTTGTGCGACCTCTTTTTTTTCATCTACCACACCGGTTTGAGTGGCTCTGGAAACAAACATTCCTGCTACTGCTTCGAGTTTTTTGTCGTCAACATGAAGTCGCGTTAATAAAGGGTTTAAAGCAGACAACAAATCGCCGCTATCAGAAGTAGCTATCGTTTTAACCAAAAAAGAAATACCTAAGACAAACGCAGTCAAAACTGCAACGGTAAGTATTGGGTGTAAAAACGAGAAAAATCTGAATTTATTTTTTTTAGGTCTTCCCATATATTAATTATACGTCTAGTTCGAAGAACGCGCGCGAAGCGTCACATTCGCTCGGGAACATCTATTCCAAGTAACCAAAGCCCTTCTTTTATCACACCACGCACAGCCAGACACAAAGATAATCTAAATTTTTTAGTATCTTCATTGTCCGCATTCAATATAGATAGGTCATTGTAAAAAGTATTAAATTTCTTAGATAGCTCGAATAAATATTCGCACAGTAAGTTAGGAGCAAAAGATATAGATGATTTTTCTACTATTTCCGCAAATCTGGTCAGCTGTTTTATTACATCGCGTTCCTTTGGATCAAGAACTGTAGTATCTAAAACACCGTCTGCAACAATTCCGGCTTTTTTAATTACAGAATTAGCACGAACATAGGCATATTGAACATACGGACCTGAATATCCTTTTATATCCAGCGCGTCATTCATATCAAATATTAAATCCTGAAAGGTATTCATTTTTAACATCGAAAACTTTATCGCTCCATTTCTTACCGTATCTACGGCTTCAAAATTTCCGAAACTCTCTATCAACTTGATGTCAACCTTAGCTATTAAATCATCCACTTTTATTCCCCAACCCCTGCGACCGCTCATTCCGTAAAACTTCTTACCATCTGATATATCTATACCCAGCAGTTGAGCCGTTTCGCGGGATAAAAATACAAAACCATAGTTTATGTGTTTCATATTTTTCGCCTGCTCAAAAAACCCTAAGAAATCTAATGATCTTTTTACTGCATCTATTGCATATGTTTGTTCAACACCGATTACGTCAAAAACGTAATTAACGCCGGTGAAACTTATATTTTTTTCGGACTGTGCATCTGTTGCGATTGTGGTCCAAAGCGGTTTTTTCTGCGTTTCTGTAGCCCACTTTTTGTAACCGAAGTCGGTACCCAAAAGCCCGTATTTCCACATATGATAGGCAATATCCTTGCCAGTATATGTCGCGATTCCATTAGAACGTACGATTATCTTATCCGTCTCTATGTCAGAGTCTGTATTTTCTCCATTTTCAACGCCTTTTTCTCCTAATCGTACTAACCAACACCCTTTAGAACGACCTTCTTCGGCCAAATAAACATTTGAATTAACTTTCAAAAGCTCAAAAGCTTTTTCCCAAAGTTTTTTTGCCAGAACATCGGATTCATAAATTATGACGTCGTAATCAAACCCCATGTTTTGAAAGGTCTTTAGCTGTTCTGATAAAATTTTGTTTGCAAGATCTTTTTGTCTAATTGCTTCCGGACTTTTTGGATTCTCCAGTTTAGCTAGAATATTTAATCTTTCTTTCTGTAATTCTTCGCTTTGTTGAATTTTTGATTCCATCTCCGCATAAACATCCCAAGCGTAGTGGTCAAACTTTTTATACGAAATAGGGGAAAGGTGTGTAATTTTTTCTGTTCCCATCAATGAGGTTGCAACCTGAACACCCAGATCATTAGCATAGTATTGAACGTTTACATCAAAACCCTGTTTTTCGTAACTTCTTTCTATAAACTGCCCTATACACGCGTTTCTAAGGTGGCCGACGTGTACAGCTTTGTTGGGATTTACGTTCGAATGTTCTAATGCTATTTTCATACCCTTTCCATGCGAATTAATCCCATAGGTATTTTCCGGTCCCGTCATTTCGTTGAGTAATTTTAGTAACCACTTACTCGATAATTTGAAGTTAATAAAGCCCGGACCGGCTACTTCAATTGCGTCAAACACTTCGCCCATGGTGTTAAGGTCGGTTTTATCTATTTTTTCGTTTTTAATCTTATAGTTAATATTCTTAGCGATCTCCATCGGGGACTGCTTAAGTATCTTGCTAATAACCATAGCGGCGTTGGTTGCGAAGTCTCCG
>CAYZRJ010000043.1:0-5369 GCA_964480825.1 uncultured Candidatus Saccharibacteria bacterium
TAATCATTCACGGTCGCACAGCTACAGAAATGTCAAAGGTTCCCGCGCATTGGGATGAGATTGCAAAAGCTGTTAAATTGCGCGACAAAATTGCACCCGATACTTTAATTGTCGGTAACGGCGACGTTAGAGACTACTTTGACGCACAAGAAAAAGCCAAGGATTTTGGCGTTGACGGAGTAATGATCGGCCGAGGAATTTTTGGTAATCCATGGGCATTTGAGAAGATTAGAACTGAACATTCTCCAAAAGAGAGAATTGAACTGTTGTTAAAACACACTAAATTGTACAGCGACACTTGGGGTAAAACCAAAAACTTTGACGCGGTAAAAAGATTTTTTAAAGTATATGTGTCGGGATTTCGCGGAGCCGATGATTTGAGGAAAAATCTAATGTTATGCAAAAATTACGAACAAGTTGAAAACACCATCAAAACATGTCCTATTTCGTTTATTTAGTAAAATGCGCGGACAATACTTTTTATTGTGGTTATACTAACGATCTCACTAAACGAATTGAAATACACAATACCGGTAAAAACGGCGCGAAATACACTAAAATAAGACGTCCGGTTACACTAGAATATTTTGAAGAATACAAAACTTTAAGCGAAGCGTTAAAGCGTGAGTACGCGATAAAAAAACTTTCTCGTGTAGAAAAATCTTTACTCAATCTCAGAAACGGTAGCAGTTAAAATCGTAGTAGGCTCAATCGGTTTTGACATCTCACCGTTTGAACTGATTTCTACCTCATCTGTAGCAATGGCGTCAACAACTTCCATTCCTTTTATAACGCGGCCAAAAATGGTGTAGTTTTTAGGAAGAGCGTTGTAGTCAGCGTGCATAATAAAAAACTGGCTTCCGTTTGTGTCAGGTCCTGCGTTTGCCATAGCGACAGCTCCGCGAATGTACTCGCCGGAAAAAGTTTCGTCAGCAAATTTATATCCCGGACCACCGCTGCCTGTTCCTGTTGGGTCACCACCTTGAATCATAAATCCTTTGATTGCGCGATGAAAAATCGTGTTGTCATAAAAGTTTTTTTGGGACAATGTCAAAAAGTTTGCAACTGTGTTTGGAGTTTGGTCATAATTTAAAGCGATTACGATATCACCTTTGGTTGTTTTTAAGGTAACTATGTACTTTTTTGCTACAACACTCGCTGTAGTCTGTTCAACCGGCGAGGTACTTTCAGTAGCTTGTACCGGTTCTTGAGGTATTATTTTAGTCATAACATCCGACTGCTTTCTTGAAAATAGAAATACTAAAATGAGTGAGATTACTATTATTAATGCGATAGATTTTTTGGTGTCACTATTCATCCGACAATTATACTACCTTGTACCAAAAATGTATTCCTTGTGACATTAGGTTAATTATTTATGCTTTCTCACAGCAAAACAGCCTTCCCGTCAACCGCCCAAACATCATTCTTGGTTATGATAAGCGGGTTTATTTCGATTTCGGAAAAAATCGGATTTGCGTTTACTAAACCTACTAAACAGTCAATAACATCTAAAACATCTTTTTTATTTTCCACTAATTGATATATGGTAGTTGAACCGATAACTTTTAGAAGATTTGGATACGGATCCAGAAACAGCGCTACATCGCGGTCTTTAATTACTTCAACGTGAGTTCCACCCGCACCAAACAGTAGAAAGTATCCGAAAGATGAATCTTTTTTTACACCCACTATTATCTCGACACCCGCCTCAACCTGTTTTTGAATAAATACGCCTGCGCTTGAATCCATACTTTTAATTCGGTTAAATTCCTGCAAAAGCTCTGAGCCGTTATTTATATTTAATGATACTCCGCCGCCCCGTGCTTTATGTATAATCCCCGATAAAGAAACTTTGGCAACAACCGGAAATCCCAGTTTTTCACCGGCACGTGTTGCTTCCTCTTCTGTGGTAGTCAGGTAACTTTCGGGTACTTTAATACCCGCACTCGAAAGAATTCTATCTACCTCAAACGGGGATAAGGCTTTGTTCGCAAAACTCTGTGCTTTTATAAATGTGGTGTATTTAATATCTCTTACTGAAATTCCTTTATCATGAGTGTAATCTTTTTGCCATTTTTTCCATTTGTATACAAGTCCTAAAACTCTGATAGCTCTTTCGGGATATCCGAAACAGGGTATTTTATACTTATTTAAAATTTCTTCACCTTCTTGAGTAGCACCTCCTCCGATAAATGAGCATAGAACAGTTTTATTATGTTCATGTGCTAAATTTGATATCTTTTGTGCAGTAGCCTCGATTTCTGTCATTACCTGAGGTGTTAATAAAACCACAACAGATCCGATATTTTCTTGCGTTAGTACTTCACGTAACGCTGTTTCATATCTATCTGCCAGAGCATCGCCAAGTAAATCAATGGGGTTTAATAAGCTGGCCGAACGGGGCAAATGCTCAGACAAGTACTTTTTTTGGTCTGTTCCGATTACTGCTAACTCCAGACCATACTCCGAAACTATATCTGCACTCATAACGGCCGGACCGCCGGCATTAGATATAACCGCTACTTTTGGATTGTTTGGAAATACTTCCCACGATAGAGCTTTTGACAGATCAAACAAATCTTCCAGTCCGTAACATCTAATTATTCCGGAATTTTGTAATGCCTTTTCTAGAATAAAATCTTCACCCGCCAAAGAACCGGTGTGAGAGTGCATAGCATGTTTTGCTTCTTCAGACTTTCCCGGTTTCAATAAAAAAATAGGGGAGTGTAAGCTAATTTCTTTGGCAAGCTCTAAAAATCTAACACCGTCGGTAATTGATTCCAAATACATGCCGATCGGCGTGTACTCGCTTTTTAGATTATTATTTAGCCAGTATTCTAAAATGTCGTTTTCGCTAATGACTGATTTATTACCTAACGTTACAACCTCGTTAAAACCCATTCCGACGTGTTGTGCAAAATCAAATAAACTCGCCGCTACCGCACCCGATTGAGAAATAAAATTAAGGTTGCCCTTGGTCTTAATTACCTGCCCGAACGTTGTATTTACCGGCATAGAATTGTTTAAATAGCCAAAACAGTTAGGTCCTAATAAGTTCATTTTGTATTTATTTGCCAACCCTACTAACATGTTTTCCAAAGCGAGTCCCTCTTTACCCGCTTCCTTAAACCCCGCGCTGTAAACAATCAGGTTTTTAACACCTTTAACTCCGCACTCTTCGGCAACTGCTAAAACACTTGCAACCGGAATGGATATTATTACCAGATCAGGAATTTCCGGAAGTTCCGTTACTGACTTATAACTTTTTATACTTACGATTTCAGGATAGTTTGGATTTACGCACCAAAGTTTACCTTTATAACCGGAATCTAGAATGTTTCGCAGACTAATGTTTCCCACTTTTTTGGGGTTTGGCGAAGCGCCTACTACTGCAATAGATTTGGGATTAAAAAGTTTTGTTAGGTCTTGGGCAGACGGATTCATGATATTTAAATTATAGGCATGTTTATGTTGTTTGACTACCTACATTTACACTGTTCTCTATGTAATAATAAGGATATGAGGTCTTTTAAACACGTGGTTCTATTTTTAATTGTGTTGTTGTTATTAACTCAAATCACTCCGAATCACCGTAAACAACTATTAACATCGTTTGATAGATGGATAAACTTTTCATTTTGCGAACGACCGATAAAATATCGTATCGGTAGCATTGATTCTAGATTTGAAGTCACTAAAGAAGCATTTTCCGCTACGGTAGCGGATGCGGCTAACATATGGGCTAAACAGTATAAAAAGCCGCTATTTATACAAGACGATGACGGTGAACTTGAAATTAACCTTGTTTATGACGGAAGACAAGAGATAATTAGTGCCATAAACGAACTTGACTCTGAAGTAGAAAAACAAAAACAAGAGCTTGGGACACAAAATGAAACGTACGAACAGGCGAAAGCAAGACTTGAAAAGGAAATTAAAGAGCTAAGTGAAAAAGTTGATTATTGGAATTCAAAGGGCGGAGCGCCCGAAAAAGAGTATAAGAACTTGTTAGATGATCAAAAAGAAATTCAAAGTAAAATTGAATCGTTAAATATAATAGCAAACCGGATAAATACGGAAGCGGAAAAAATAAATAATCAAGTCCTTAATCTAAACAAAAACGTAGGCAATTTTAATTCAATAATTAAAATTAAGCCCGAAGTCGGTGTTTATACGTCAGGTGTTAATAAAATAGATATTTTCTTTTTCGGATCTCGCGAAGAATTGATTCATGTTTTATCGCACGAAATGGGGCACTCGTTAGGACTTGGACACGTTGACGAAGAAGATTCTATTATGAATCCGACGACATCCTCTAATTTAAAACTGACAGTTTCTGATATAAATGAACTAAATAATGTTTGTTCCAATAAAAATAGAATAGATTTGATTAAAAACGACGTTCTTAATTACGTTTACACTTTGGTTTCTAAGTTTTAATTAGTTCAATTTTAGTAAACAAAGGTTTTAACGTGTCACCCACGGCAGTATCGGCCAATAAACTCTTTAGATGTTTCATTTCTTTACCGTTTTCCGGCCAAGCTTTTGTCTTGCCATCCAAACCTAAATATCCGTCTAGGCGATCTGTGGCATGAGGCATCAGAGGATTCATAACATCACGCAGAGCTAAGATAATAACAACAAGTTCGGTCATTACAGTTCTAAACTTCTTAGGATCATTTTTTTTGAGTTCCCATATTCTTTGCCTATCGACAACGCTGTTACCAAAAGAGGCCAGTGCTAGAATTTCGTTTAAATAGTTTCTAAACTCGCACTTGTTTAAATAAATTTTGCTTTTGTGATATGCGTCTTCAACGGCCTTGACGATGTAGTCGTCAATCTTTATGGTTGCGTCAAATTCTATTTCTTTGGCTATTGATAAAACGCGGTGAATAAAGTTTCCCAAAGTTGCTACTAAAACACCGTTTACTTTTTCGCCAAAGTCAGACCACGAAAAACTCGAGTCTCTGATCTCAGGCATTATTAAAGTTAAATAAAATCTAACCGAATCATTGCCATAGGTTTCGACTATATCTTTTGCCGAAATACTTGTACCGCGGCTTTTAGAAAACTGTTTTCCTTCATGATTTAAAAACATGTTAATACTTGCTACATCCGGTAAATGCAGTTTTTTGTCGTAAGTCATTATCTGGGCCGGCCAAAAAAGAGTATGAAAAACCAAATTATCCTTTCCCATAAAATAGTAATGGTTTAACTTGTCCCCATGCCAAAAACTTTTCCAGTCTTTTTGGTTTTCTTTGCCCCAAAGAATAGACGCCGATAAATAGCCGATTACCGCGTCAAACCACACGTAAATTCTTTTGGTGTCAACATGGTCAACAATTTTGTCGGCAGACATTCTATCT
>CAYZRJ010000044.1:0-4908 GCA_964480825.1 uncultured Candidatus Saccharibacteria bacterium
GGTTACACAGAAAGGGTTCCGGTTGTTACAGATTGGCGGGCGAGTGTCGCATCTATTTACTACAGATATCGTTTTCCCCAAAAAAACGTTGAGTATAAGACTGTTGTGGGTACCGAAAAACGCGAGCTTTTATTAAAACGAACTTTTGATATTCATCAAGGTCAGTTGGTGAAGCTTTACAATAACGACATTCAGTTTGATGAAAAAGATATCATTATCGATAAAATAAATACCAGAACAGGCGGAGTCTTAGAAGATATTATCGAAACAATTCAACAAGATCAGATGGATATTATCGAGGCCGACCCCCGACAAATTTGTATTGTACAGGGCTGTGTCGGCAGTGGTAAAAGTACGGTTGCTATACATAAATTGGCACATATATTTTTCCATTTTTCTAACTACATTCACCCCGAAAAATCTATCTTGGTTGTAAAGAATCAAATATTGGTGGGGTATCTCGCAACGTTATTTCCAAAACTTGGGATTTTTGATATTAACTTTAAGACACTTAGAGATCTTATCGTTAACGCGGTATTTAGAGAGGAATTGCCGATTAAAACTGATTTGGATAAAGAGCAAAATACGGCTGACTACAATCTGGAAAAAATTACGCATATTTTAAAAAACGTCGAAGCTACGCATTACACATTCGAAAGAAGCATAAAGGAAATTTTTAATAAACCGGAATTTATTTCCTACGGAGGATTTAAATACTCAACTAATTTATCTCCCTACGAAAATATTTGTGAAGTTTTTGAGGACTTAAACGAGGAGATAGAAAATCAAAAGGATGCGTTAAAAGAAAACCCTAATTCTATGCGGGCGTTAGTATACAAAGATAACATCAGGCAGATTAGATTGCTGATTCGTAGAATTAACGACCTTAAATATAAAATAAAACACGAAACCATCTCAGAGTATTTAAAGGAGTTTAATATCAACACTAATTCAAAATTGAGCTATCTTGAAACTTTAATCTACATTTTTATTTACGGTAAATTAATCGGATTTAAAGTTGCTCAACCTTACGAATACTGCATAATTGACGAGGGTCAGGATTTTAGTCTTTTAGAATTCGCGGTGTTAAATAACTTTGTACTAAGGGGACGTTTTGGCATATTTGGGGACTTAAACCAAGGTTTAAACAGCGACGGGGTCAAGGATTGGGCCGAGATAAAAGATGTAATTCCGGAAGCTAAAACCGCGAATCTATTTAAATTGGAAACAAATTTTAGAAGTACTAAACCTATCATTGATTTGGCAAACGAAATACTCGGCAAATATACAAATGACTATCTGCCAAAATCCGTAAACAGAAACGGAAAAAGCCCAGACATACAGTTTTTAAGCTCATCTCAGGAGATTTTAAATATTTTTTCCGACCATATTAAACGCGACATAGACGTGGTATCCAAAAGTATAGGGATAATTTGTTTTGATGAAAAATACTTGGCGGAAGCAGAAAAATTAATTAGCACTACTAAAATACAGCAGAAACTATTTGTTAAACTGGATCAAACTAAAAAAATCAACTACGTTCCTAAAGGCGTATATTTAATGAGCACAAACGACTGCAAGGGTTTGGAATTTTCAAAAGTGTACATTTTAGGATTAAATTTGGGTAAAATTAAATCTAAAGAAGTAGCTCGTAAAGCTTTTGTAGCCGTCACAAGAGCCATGAATGAATTAGTAGTATTGGGGGTTAAATGAACTTGCCGGAAAAATTTAAGACAAAAAAAGTAGATTTATCATTAGTACTTGTATTGTGTATTGCGTTTATTTTACGCTTTGTGTCTTTGGGTTACTCGGATTTTCAGGGCGATGAAATAAAGGCGCTGTTTTTACCCGACGAGACGGACAGTATTTCTGAATTTTTCTTAACCCAGCGTAAAGGACCTGTGCAATTTTTAATAACTTTTTTAATTAAACTGGTTGATCCGCTTTATCTTAATCAATTCTTAGTTAGATTTCCGTTTGCCTTGGCCGGTTTTATATCAGTCTACTACTTCTATAAACTTATAAAACATCATTTTGGAGAAAAAATTGCTTTTTACGCGTCTTTGCTGTTGGCCACAAACGGATTTTTTATAGCTTTTTCACGAATTGCCCAATACCAGTCTTTTGTAATATTGTTTTCCGTGCTCTGTTTGTACGCACTTACTTTGGCTACTAGCAATCCGGGAATGAAAATCAAAGGTTTGTATTTGGGAATGTTCTTTTGGGCTCTTTCTATTCTTTCTCATTACGATGGAATATTTATACTGCCTGTAGTCTTAGTACTCGTGATTAAATGGATTAAAGATGGTGATTTAAATTATAAATTTAAAATGAAAACAGCCGCACTGGCTTTTATATTATTTTCAACGTTAAATTTAGTTTTTTATATCCCGTTTGTAATGTATTTATCGATGGAAACCAAAGCTTATTGGGCCGGAAGGTTGGTCGGAGATGTATCAAGCAAGATGTCCAGCAGTTACTATCTTTTTAGCGTCTACCAGCCGATATACGTTATTCATTTTTATATTGCGTTTTTTATTGTTGTAGTTACTGCCTTTCTATTGGCAATATGTCCTAATTTTATTAAAAAACTATTTTCTAATTTAACTTCTATAAAAACGGTTTTTGAAACGGCGTCAGAGATTATATTAAAAAAGATCGGCTTGTCAAAGTTTTTTACGCTTGTGTTCTGGTTCGCTTTACCCTTTATTTTTTTGGAGGCGATAGTTTCTATTCCGGGAACGCATATCTATACATATCTGTTGCCTCTTTTTATTTTGATAGCAATAGGAATATCTTTTTTGGAGGATGTTTGGTTAAAAGTAACCAAGAAGATTAGGTTCATTAAACCTGTGTTGATTAAAAACATACCATTATTTTTAATGTTCTCGTTTTTTGCGATTCAATCGTATTTTGTTTTCGTTGATAACTACAAGGAATACCCGTGGCAAGAGAAAAAGTTTTTGATATGGACAATGCACACGCCAAATCCTACTTATCACCTTTCTTTGTTTGGCTTTCCGTATTTTAGAGATTGGGAAAGTATTTCAGAATTTGTTGCGGGGTATCCCGATGTTATGGCTTATTCAACCAACGAACGTGAATCTATCTCTAGACACCATATCAATTTACTAAAAGATACGGACAAAGCGGGATTTTATATTTTTTTGCAGTTTCCCCAAAGTTTTACAGAACACATACTAAACGATAAAGCATTATACTGGGCCAGCAGATATCCTCCGGTGTATACTTTGTCCAAAGGAGGTACTGATCTGGTAAGTATTTATAAAATGCCTCCCGGCACCTTAACAGAAGTTAGAGAAAAGGGTCTTTGATGGTAGTTTTTTTTATTCAGCAATTACAATTTGTAAGTGACGCGGCGGATAAAAACTTTTTAGTGTATATAATAAGTTTTTCTGCGATGGCATACCTGTATTTGTACGGCTACAAAAAAGAGACATTTTTTGTCGCCATAGCAACTATAAGTAATTTATTTGCGTCCTTTTTAAAATTTATATTCAGACAGCCGCGCCCTGCCACTGCTTACAATAACTACATATTCGATCAATACGGTTTTCCCAGCGGACACACTGTGCTATATACGGTTTTATTTGGATTTCTTTTTTACCTATGTTTTAAACTCACCGCAATTCCAATACTAATTAGAATACTTGTAGTTATAGTTTCTATTTATTTTATAAGTTTAGTAGGAATATCAAGAGTCTACTTGGGTCAACATTATGTTTGGGACGTAGTCGGCGGCTATGTATTCGGTTTATTGTATCTTACTGCCCTAATACTGCTTGATAAAAAATTAAAAATATAATCACAGAAGTAGTAACTGCGGTTAAAAGAACAAAACCGGCCGCGATGTCCTTTATTACTTTAACTCCCGGCCTCTGATCTTTTATAAACAGATCAATAAACTCTTCAACTAAGGTATTTAGCATTTCGGCCGACAAAAGCGCACCCAAAGATAAAATTAAAATTCCCCATTCGGCTGTACTGATTTTATAATAAAGTCCCAGCCCGATTGATAGCACAGCTATCGACAGCTGAATTCTAAAGTTAGGTTCATGTAAAAGGGCGTGAAAAATACCTTCAAAAGCGTATTTAAAGCTTTTTATTTGTCTAACCGGGTGATGCGATCTTAATAAATGCCTCATACTGCTATGATACAATAAATATCGATGAAAAGTCTTGTTAAATATAAAAAACGCATTGGTCTGATTTTATTGCTATCGCTAGTTTTTTTTGTAGCGAAATCTAATTTTACATCAAAGAGTAAAACAGTACTTGTAAGAAGGTTGAATTTAGAAAATAGAGTTGTAGTTAAAACTGTTTCGGCGTCGGGAGAAATAAAATCATCAAACAAAGTAGATTTATCATTTCCGATCAGTCAGCGTATAACAAGGGTGTTAGTTAAAAAGGGCGATTTAGTTGAAAAAGGATCTTTGCTGGCAACAATTGAAAATCAAAGTATTTTACAAACTGCAAAATCCTACAAGGACGCCCGCGATATAAATTTAAGACAAAGAGACCTTTTTGAACGTAATAGAGAATCTAACGAGGACACTTTAGGCGGTAGTGCTCAGTATGACATTAAACTTCGTGAATATAATGAGGCCGTTAGTCAGGCAGAAGCACAATACAATTCGCAACTGGCCACAATACTAAATACTTATATGTACGCACCATTTGAAGGCACGGTAATTGATGTCACAAAGGAAGTTGGTGAAACAACTACCGCCGGTGAAATAGTAATAAAACTAGCCGATCTGTCTAAACTGCAGTTTGAAATTGGGATAGATCAAGAAGATTACGGTCAACTTAAAAACGGCATGTCTGCCGAAATAAATTTAGACGCGTACCCTAGCTACGTTTTTAAAGGGATGGTAAACGAAATTC
>CAYZRJ010000045.1:0-4871 GCA_964480825.1 uncultured Candidatus Saccharibacteria bacterium
ACCGTTTAATGTTGTTGAGTATGTGGTCCAAATCCCTCCTGTATCATCCCAAACATATTCTATGTAATCCAAATCGACATCGGTGGAACTTAGTGTAATTGCGGGCACAGTTACATACCATCCGTTGTCTCCGTCGGCTACTGCAGGTATAGAAGCTAAATTGGCCTGAGGAGGTGTCGTATCCGGTTGTGCAAACTTAAAATAAATATCTGAAACACTTTGATCTACATAGCAATATGCGCTTTGTGTAGAAATCTGATTATATTGCCACGCTCCCCAAGTAGAACCTGTTCCGTAATAACAATCCGCGCTGGTATTTGTGATTCCTGTCTTTATTTGACCGTCAACATACGTATCGGCGGCAGAGCCTAACAGTCTGAAGTTATTATTTAGATTACCGCCGTGCATACCCAGAGCGTAGTAGTGGTCGGGGTTAAAAGTATGCGCGCGACAACTATAATCCAGTTTTAACTCGTAATCCGTAGAAGCTTCCCACGATGAACCGTTGCAAGCAACTCCGTTACATTGAGGTGTAGTTTCATAAGAACATGGTGCAAAACTTTTGACATAGTAATTATACTTATAGTTTGCGTTGCTCCATTCTTTTAACGTGAAGTTAGAGGGATAAAGGGCACCCGGAATATCCGTTAATTTTATTGTTAACGTGGTTAAATCTCCTTCGAACCCCTTACCAAAACTCTGAATAAAAAAATCCTCAAAATTAAAGGTCCGCGTATTAAATATAAGTTGAGAATATTCTTTAGCTTGAACTGTACCGGGGACTAAGATGAACACACACGATATAGCAATAAATAACAGGGCTTTTTTAGAGAAACATTCTCGTTTCATAATTTAATTTTAGCACTGAAAGCATCCCGTGCTTTGTTATAATCAAAATATGAAATTACTGGTGGTCGAAGACGAAAAAGATCTCGCGGAAAATCTTAGAAAAGGTCTCGCAGAACAAGGTTATGCTGTTGATGTTGCTCTTGATGGAGAAGAAGGCAGTTTTATGTCGGAAACAGAATCGTATGATTTGATAATCCTTGATTTAATGCTTCCAAAAATAGACGGCGCAACTATATGCAAAAGTCTTAGGGAAAAAGATATAAGTACACCTATTTTAATGCTGACGGCAAAATCTCGAATAGAAGATAAGGTAGAAGGGTTTAATATCGGTGCAGACGATTATTTAACAAAACCTTTTAGTATGGTTGAGCTTTTTGTTCGCATAAAATCTTTATTGAAAAGAAAAGACCAAATAGAGCTACCTACACTCGAAATAGACGACTTAAAAATAGATTTGTTTAAACACGAGGTTTTAAGAGGATCAGAAAAAATCGAATTGACGCCAAAGGAATTTTCAATTCTGGAACTGCTTGCAAGAAATAAAGACGGGGTTGTTACAAGAACAATGCTATTAGATCATGTGTGGGATACCGGCTATATCGGCAACAGCAATATTGTAGACGTACTAATTGGTACTTTGCGTAAAAAAATTGATTCACCAAAAAAGACGAAATTGATACAAACCGTATATGGTGTCGGTTTTAAACTTTCAACAAAAAATGACTAGAAATAATTTTAAAAAACTAAGCATAAGAAAACAACTGACTTTGTGGTATTCACTAATAATATTTCTTGTTGCTGTTATTTTGTTTTCTAGTTTTTATTTGTTAACTAAACGATATCTAATTTATGAAACCGATAGATCTTTATTAGTGCACGCTTCTCAAATAGCTTACAATGTCGCTCTAAATACCAACAGTACACAAACGAAAAATATTCTAAGTTTTAATCAACAAGAAATTCCCGGGATGTTTGTAGAAATAGTTGATATTCAGGGATTTAATACAGAAGGTAAATCTTCTAATTTTAAAAACCTTTCGGCTCAAGCAGCAAACGGCGATTCTCCCGCATTTACCCAACAAACAATCGGTGATTTTAAAATGAGAGTAATTGCGTACCCTCTGAAAAACGTGGGAATCGCGTCAGGATCTGTTGTAATGGGCCATACAATAGAAGTTTACGAAAAAACCCTATCTCAATTAAAAAATATAGGAATTATAGTTCTGTTATTTCTTGTTGCACCATCAATCTTGATAGGTTATCTGTTAGCAAAATCAGCGACTGATCCAATTATAAAGCTGGGAATGGACATAAGTAAAATAACCTCAGAAAATTTATCAAGACGAATAAACCTTTCGGTTAGCTCGGGAGAAACTGAGACATTGATTAGTAATTTTAATTCTTTGTTGGACAGACTAGGTAAAGCCTTTAATCTTGAGCGGCAGTTTCTAGGAGAAATGGCTCATGAAATTAAAACTCCTCTGTCTGTCATGAAAAGTAACTCTGAAATCATTTTATCAAAGGTACGAAGTCCCAAAGAGTATCAAGTATCAATTGCGCAAACCTTAACCCAAATTGATAAGTTATCAAATAATATGATTAGTTTAATGGATTTTGCGTGGGCTCAAAGTACCGATCTTCTCAAAACATTTAAAAAAGTAGATCTCTCTCAGCTGTTGTTCGAGATTAACAACGTTGCTTTATATGTAGCATCTCCTAAAAATATTAAAATCGAATCAGATATTAAAGAGGATGTTTTAGTCTTTGGCAAAGAAGAAAAACTATATCAAGCAATTTACAACATAGTAGATAACGCCGTTAAATTCACTCCTGAAAATGGAAAGGTGACCATAGAACTTAGTAAACGGAGCGGTCAGGCAACCATAAGGATTACGGACAACGGTATTGGCATTGATGTGGAACAGCAAAAAGACATATTTAATAGGTTTTACAAAACTGAACAGAATAAAAATACAGCCGGACACGGATTAGGATTGGCAATAACTGACTCCATAATTAAAGCTCACGGAGGTTCGATTAAAATTGAGAGCAAAAAAGATCTGGGTAGCATCTTTACGATAACTCTAAAGACATCTTCATAGGTTTCTCATAAGTCACCGGATATCATATAACTATGTCCAAACAAAAAGAACACAAAGGTTCACTCAATAAAAAGATAATACAAATTAAAGGTATGCACTGTCGGTCATGCGAAATTTTAATAGAAGAAGAAATTCTAAAAGTTGACGGGGTTCATAAAGTTAATGTAAGCGAGAAAAAAGGTTTTGCAGAAATATTTTATGAGGGAGAAGTGTTAGATGCTCATATAGAAGATGCGGTTTGCGGTTGTGGATATAGTTTGGGTAAAGACTCAAAAAGTTGGGTTTCAAAAAACCCTAAAGACTACGATGATTTAATTAAAGCGGGAATTGCCCTAGCTTTTATATATTTCATAGCCAAAGGATTGGGATTTTTTAATATTGCTTTCAATTCTTCAAATAATCTAGCAAGTCTTCCTGTTGTATTATTGGTAGGCCTTACGGCGGGGTTTTCAACGTGTATGGCACTGGTCGGAGGTTTGGTTTTAGGAGTTTCAGCAAGATTTTCTGAAAAGCATCCCCGCGCAACTTCCTTACACAAATTTAAGCCGCATGTCATATTTAATTTGGGTAGAATATTTTTCTTTATCATATTTGGTGGGATTATCGGATACTTTGGGTCTTTTTTACAACTAGGACCATCTTCTATTGGCGTACTAACAATATTTGTTGGTCTAATTATGCTGCTTCTTGGACTACAAACGGTCGGTATTTTTCCGATAGTAGAACGAGTAAAATTCACCCTTCCAAGAAGTTTATATAAGCTAGTAGGAATAGACACACAAAAGCAAAATGAATACAGTAATAGAGGTTCGTTTTTGCTTGGCGGTTTAACGTTTTTCTTGCCCTGTGGATTTACCCAAGCCATGCAACTTTACGCGATTTCTAGCGGTAGTATATTAACCGGAGCTTTAACGATGGGCGTATTTGCATTAGGAACTGCACCGGGGTTATTGGGTATAGGCGGTTTAACATCTGTTATAAAAGGTGCTTTCGCAAAACCATTTTTCAAATTTGTCGGTCTTATGGTCATAGGGCTGTCGCTTTTTAATATTTCTAACGGTATGAATTTAACGGGGCTATCTCTACCTACATTCGCAAGTGCTTCGGCAAAATCCATAGATAAAATATCGGATCCTAACGTTGTTCTTGTAAACGGAAAGCAAGTGGTTAAAATGACACAAAGATTCAACGGGTATTCCCCACGATCATTTACTATTCAAAAGGGAATACCTGTAAAGTGGATAGTAACCTCTACTGATGTTAATACGTGCGCTTCGAGTATTTACTCTTCGCAACTTAACATAAGAAAATCCCTAAAATTAGGTGAAAACATTATTGAATTTACCCCTAAAGACGTAGGAACTATTAAATTCTCTTGCAGTATGGGAATGTACACAGGATTTTTTAATGTGGTTGATAAAGCAGGAATTGGTTCAAACTCAAATACTAATATAAAAGATAATTTATACGCTTCTGCCGCGATCGATAACAACAATCCAGCACAACAGGTGGGAAATTGCGGAAGTTCAGGAGGGTGTGGTTGCGGTGGAACTAAAAAGGTTGCTCAGCCCATAGACACTGAGTCAGTTCAACCCGAAACAGTACCTTCAACGGATAATACAAACACAAATGTTCAGTTAATAAAAGCTACTTATACAGCGGATAAAGATATAGTGCCAAACAATTTTTCCGTAAAAACTAATATACCGGTGCGTTTTGAAATAGATGTAAAAGACGATGGTTACGGTTGTATGGGAAGTATTGCCTTACCCGGCCTGGCACAGAATTATTACATTCTTCAAAAAGGTCAAAAAGCAATATTTAATTTCACCCCAACTAAAGTGGGCAAATACCAAATAACCTGTGCCATGGGTATTCCTAGGGGAATAATAGTAGTTAATTAGGAAGGAAATAGTTATG
>CAYZRJ010000046.1:0-4835 GCA_964480825.1 uncultured Candidatus Saccharibacteria bacterium
AAGTCGTAACAAGGTAGCCGTAGGGGAATCTGCGGCTGGATCACCTCCTTTCTAAGGAGAAAAAATGTCTTTGTCTTCGACAAAGAACACGTATCTTTGATCGTCGGACCCATGAGTACAGCTTGCCTGTGCAATGACCAACGAAATAGGAAGGTACAACATGTACTCAGATAGCTCTACGAGTCCGTGTTAGCTTAGACGTGAGTCGAAAGCAAAAAACGTTGTGCGTCAAATGTACGTGTACAATTGATATTCCCTCACAAAACACAACAAGAGCGCGGTTTTAAGATTAGCCTAAGATTTTGCGTAAGCAGAGTTTGAAATCTTTAAATGAGGTATTCTTCGTGCCTCTTGGTACTTGAATAAGTTTTTTGATAATTTTTTTAGCAAACGATAATAAAAAAGAAAACCCTCGGCGAAATCGTCGGGGGTTTTTGTGTTAGCTACACCTTGATTCTAATCTTAATAATTAAGCTTGCATTCAGTGCATCGAAAACCTTGTGAACAGTCGCTGGTTTAGCTGTGTTGTCACCGACATTGTAGTGAGCACGTGTCAACGCAGAGCCTAGATCGTGTTTAAATTTCTCAAAGTCTCCGCCGTATTTTATTGTGTACGAGCGGTGGGGTCTTAACGACGACCCCATGTGTAACGTAAGGTTAAACTTGTGACCGCGACACAAACCAAAAAGAACAGCAAAGGTGGTGAAAGCGTGGTCTGATCCGCCGTAGCATCTTAGCAGGGTTGATTCACTCACCGAGCATCTTTTAGCCATTTCTTTTTGAGTGAGACCCATTTCGTTTGCTCTTATTCTCATATAACTTTGAAACAACGGGCGACACCAAAAGTCGTTGAACTTCAAATCGTAACCTTGCATTTTGACTCCTCTTTTCACTAGTTTTTATAGGGTAAAAACATTGTAGCATGATAATATATCAAAATGAGCACCATATCCGCGATAGTTCCTGTTTATAATGAGGAAAAAACTGTTCGTCATGTTCTAAAAACTTTGGTGGATTCAGATGTATTTTACGAAGTTATATGTGTGAATGATGGCTCTACCGATTCCAGCGTGATCGAGATAAAAAAGAATAAGAAAGTACAACTTGTTAACTGTAAAGTTAATCGTGGTAAAGGTAATGCTTTGAGTTTGGGTATAAAAAAAGCAACCGGGGATTTTGTGGCGTTAGTTGATGCTGATTTGTCAAAATTGAATATCGGACATATTAAAAAAATGGTCGAACCTGTGATTAACGAAAGTGGAGTAGACGTGGTAATAGCCTATGAAGATGGAGAGTTTTTATCTTTGTTTTCAGGCCAACGTATATATAAGCGCGCCGAACTGTTTATGTTGTTGGCAGAGATGAAAAAAAGTAAATTTGGTGTCGAAGCTCTTTTGAATTCAGCTTTTAAAAATAAAACAGTTAGATATATTCAGTTGCAAGGTCTAGGTCATATAGAGAAGATTCAAAAAGTTGAATCGAAAGATGCGGTGCCCAGCTATCTTAAACATTGGCTTGTAGATGTACTAAAACAGTGTTTAAAATCCGGAGTAACTTACTCACAATTTAAAATAGCACTGGATGAAATGCCTAAGTTTATATCAAATAAATCAAAGAAATACAAAATGAAGAACAAATAACTTTTATTTTGCCCAGCGATTTTGACGCAATATTTTTATTGTTTCAAAAAACCTTATTGCTCCCTCTCTATTCGGTTTATCTTTGTATCTTCTAAACGAAGTGATCACGTTGAGTTCATTGAATAGTTTAGCTTTATGTCCTTTTAGTTTTAGCCTAAGGCTAAACTCTAAATCCTCAGGCATTAGTATGCTGTTCATTTTTTCGTTAAAGCCGCCAACACCCTCAAATACTTGCTTTTTAACTGTCGTGTTTCCTCCTGACATTGAGGGAATACCCGTTAGTAATTTAACCAATTTATGGTAGAAGTAAAAATACCTTAAAGTATCAGTAACGAATCTAATAAAAATCCCGCCGTCGTGATAAATGTAAACCCCACCGAGAGCATCAATTCTTGGAAATCTGGAAAATAAACTTTCTATTTTTTCTAAGTGATTATTTGGAACAATACAGTCGGCGTCTATAAAGCATAAAATATTACCTTTTGCGTTTCTCGCGCCCGTATTTTTTGCGCGAGCAAGCCCACGTGTTGGTTCCTCGATTACAGTTGCTCCCATGTCTTGAGCGATTTTTTTAGTGTTATCTGTTGAATTATTATCAACAACTATTATTTCGTAAGGTGTTTTAATGGTTTGGTCTTTTAAGCTTTTAATACAAGCACCGATGTATTTCTCTTCGTTTAGGGACGGAATTATTACCGAAATCATTGCGTTATTTTTTATTCATATCTTTAACTTGATCAAACGAAATCCAAGTTCTGTCCTTTTTTTCTAGTTGTTCTAGCGTTAGATCGGCCTTGGTCACATATATTTTAACAACAATACGCGGTGTAAGAATATTATTTTTGTCTAAATCAAATTCCACCTCTGATGAAACACCCGCGCCGATGTAATTATTAGCTATTTTTAACTCATCTTTTAAAATACGTAAAATTGTTTCATCTAAATCTTCGCCATCTCTAATTTTATCCATAAACAAAAGCGCCGAGTTATCCCAAGCAATTTTAAAGAAATCCAAGTTATCGTTGTCGAATTCAAGAATGTACGGTTTAACAAATATCTTTCGACCGGGGTTTTCTAAGTTTAACCCGCTGTAGTTAAATATTTTTAATGACTTATTATAATACTCGTAAAACTTCGTCGGAATTAATTCTGCGTCGAATTTTCTGACAAAGTCCTCAATATTATCAGCGATCTTGTAACTAAACTCGGTGTAACCGGATTTAGTATTATCAAGTAAAACTAAATATCTAAGTAGGTTGTCGTTGACGATATGAATCGAACCGTCAATGTGTCTGGCGTAATAAATGTCACTTGGTTCAAGGTTGAATATCGGTGTAAACCCAAGCACTCCCATTACCTTTTGTGCTTTAAAAAATTCTTTGTCACTAAAGGTTATACAATCGTGATTATATTTTGCTTTTGGTAAATAACAACCTAGATTTTCTAAATAAACTCTCATCCCAAGTTTTTGTGCCACGTCTTTTACAATGGTTATTGTTATAGCGTCGGTTAGTTCCGTTTCTAGTTCTATTCTCGTGGGAGACTCGGTGGTCAAGTTAAGTTTTGGTCGAAGCTCTGATAGGACATCTCCTTCGTAAAACATGTAGGCAGTATTTTTTTCGTCGGCCGGAAGGCTTATTCCTACGCCCCGCACAGACTCTAACAGAGAGGTCAGTTTTAAGAAGTCAGCGTCGGTAATGGGTGTTTGTTTGTTTTCAAGAAGGTAAATAGCTTTATTCATGTGTGTTTTAAGTTTAACACATGCTTTTGGTGGGCGATCATGGACTCGAACCATGGACCTTTCCCTTATCTTTGAATGATCGATTATTCAAACGATTTAATAAAAAAGTTTCTATCCACCAGGCTAATCTTCAATGTAGAATCCTTTTCCAACGTCTCCTTAAACAGATATTGGTAGATGTCTATAAGTGCAAGTAGAGCAGATTTACATGCCTGTTCATCTAAATCTACTGGAGCTGTTTTTGATAGTAAATCTAAAATCTTTTTTGGAAACTTTATCTCTAGACGCCTTGCTCCTTCGTTTGGTAAGTCGAGGTAAAAATAAGTAAGAGTTAATATCACATTACTTCTTACATATTCGATAGCGTCTCGTGCTTCCCAACGTTCTCCTCGCTTTATTTTTGAATCTGTGTAGCTACACCAAGCCCAAAATCTATCTTCGTAGTATTGCAACTTTGTTTGAACATCAGGTTTGTATGGCTCTGAATTTTTACATTCTTTTTGCCAACTGTTTAAAGTGCCATTCTTATCGATAATTATAGTAATTCCGCTACTTTCAAACTTTGGTTTTAGATCATTTGGGATTCTATACTGGTAATCTACGTGTATCGGAATTTCTTCTTCATAAAAAACAATTATCTGATTGGGATCTCCTAGATGAGTTGCAGGAAAAACAGCAGCAATTTTACCAACATCATGAATTAACTGAGAATGATTTTTAATTATTTGTTCCCTTTCCGGCTCCTCTACTAGAATATTTATATCAATATCCGAGTAATTATCCGGCTTTCCTTTGGAAAATGAACCAGATAAATATAGTCCCAAAACCTTCGGGTCTTGATCAAGCAGATTTATTGCTTTCATTGCAATTCGTAGATGGGTTGGAAATGCGCCAAACAGTTTTTCTGTAAGTGTTTTGTCAGTAGTATTTTTGCTTAACACAATTTAAGTTTAACAAAATACTGATGTAGTAACCAGAAAGACTAACTGGTGGGCGATCATGGACTCGAACCATGGACCTTTCCCTTATCAGAGGAACGCTCTAACCGCCTGAGCTAATCGCCCGAATCAAACCTTACACCGCATTTTAGCATCACTTGTACTGATAATAAACAGCGTATTGACACTGTTAGGTCAAAATAGTACATTACAGTACGGAATGGAAATAGGTAGCGAATCTTCCTTTTTTCGTGCAACGCACGAGCCGACACCATGTCGGTGGAAGCTCTGGATATCCTAACTTTTACACAATTTAAATAGATTTAACTGTAGACTTTTGTCAGGTGGCACCTGCGCTTTTCTTGTACAGAACCACTAATATGGGCCTGTAGCTTAGTTGGTAGAGCGCCTCGTTTGCAACGAGGAGGTCACGGGTTCGAATCCCGTCGGGTCCACCAAAATATCAGCTCGCAAAGGCGAAGCACTTTGAAAACTGAATAAAAGGCAAAAGAAAAA
>CAYZRJ010000047.1:0-4728 GCA_964480825.1 uncultured Candidatus Saccharibacteria bacterium
TTCGCATAACAACAAGTTTATACCCACTTGTCGCATATGTTATGAACCATTAAGCTGTAGTTGACACATATTACCCTTAAAGATACAATTTGGTCAACTTAATCAAAAGGAGAATAAAATGCTGAACCAAAAGACTATAAGCACTGTTTTTTATTGGATATGGTTTCTTGTGATGTGCGCCGTGGCATACGCAGACGATAACATCAATTTTCTGCTTGCATTCTTTTTGTGGCTTGTTTTAGTTGCATATGTTGAAGCGACAATAAATTCGCGATCAAAATGGACATACATCACACCCATAAATCAGCTCTATGAGTTTTTAAGGGTTGTAAACTGGCGACACCTACTTTTGCTTTCACTAAGCCTGTTTGTGATCGGAAACCTATTTAGCGGTGCCCCAACAACCACTATTACTTTGATATCTGGCGATAATGTGAGATTAATCAGATCGAATGAGCTGACATGGCATGTTCCCTTTGTGGAAAAAGTAGATGTTTGGAAGCAAAACGCAGGGTTTTTTCGGAACGACATGACATTTGCTACTTTGGACGGCAAGTACTTTAGAGTCGATGTCGCAATGGATTTGCGTTTATCCACTGATTACTCGCTAATTGAGGATTACGCACGCCGCTTTGGTAACCAACAAAAGTATGAAGACACGTACTACAAAGCGGTATACGTTGAGCTTGATCGCATTTTCTCGAAGATGACCTTTGAACAGATTGCAACGATGCCTACACTTTTGTTGGAAGATTATGTGGGGTCGAACATTGACCTGTCCAACCTCGGTCTCGAAAGATCTGGAATAATTGTTATTGATGACATCGAAGTCGTTGTGGGAAATTAACTAAGAAACCAAAAAAGCGGTATATAAAATGCCGCTTTTTATTTTACAAAGAAACAAAAATCATTCATCACTATTTTCAACGAGCACCTCTATCTCTTTTGCCATACTCTTAATTTCTTCTATAATCTCTTCTCTGTGTGCCGCAACAAATCTAATTGCCGCCGCCATTTCGTGCCCGCCTCCATCAACATTGGCGGTAGGGAATTTTTCTTTAAGATGTTTTATAACAATCTGAGATGGTAAGACAGGTTTGTTCGCCCTTAGTATTATCATGTCCGCAATGCAACCGAGTGTTACACAAGCTTTACCTTCGTTTTCAGATACAACAACCTCGTGGACTCTGCTTGTAACCATTCCGGGACCGGGAAATGTAAATCTCATTGTATATTTCTCTAAATCAATCGTTGAAAAAACCATAGCTTTCATTTCTTGGGTTCTTAAATACGGCAGTGTGCTTTGCAGTTGAGACTCGAAACCTTTTCGAACCTCTTGATTTAATAGTTCTACAAAAGCTTCGCTACCAAATAATTCTTCGTATACTCCCCTACCCGAATCAAATTTTAATTGGTACGAAATATAATCAATTGCAGTTCCTATCTTGGATAAATTTTCTCTGGTCATACCTGTGTTTGTTATATAAAGCTCGGTTTCTTGAATGTCGCACCGGTCGGATATACCTGCAACTGCGGGTAATTTTGGTTCGTCTAACTTTTCCCATATAAAACGTGCTACTTCGTAACAAAGCATTCCTGCCGAGGTTTTGCTATCTAGGCCTAGTTTGTAAGGGTTTAAGTGGTGAGAAACAAACGAATCAACTGCTGTAATCCCGTTATTTAATACAATTGGATTGTGGTGGTCGATAACTACAGCTTCATAGCCAAGAGTTTTTAAAATATTTAGACCCAATACATCTTCCGGAGTAGAGCCGTTGTCAGCGACAATTATTAAAGGTTTAAGTTCGCCATCGGCTTCGAGTAGTCTTTTAGATAGCACAAGGTCGCGTAATACATCGCTGGCAGCGTAAAACGGCGCTCTAGAGGGAGATCTAAATAGTAAGTAACGTGACTCTATTCCTAAGTCTTGCATAAAGCCTAAACAGGCGTGTTCTATGCTAATACCCGATATAATGCCGTCAGAATCGCTGTGGTGACGAATCATTATTGGTTGACCTTCTAGTACTGCTCTTCTAACCCGTGTGGCTATACCAAGCATAACTTTTTTCATAGTTTCGTATCGCTCGGATTGTATGCTAAATGTAGTTCTTGATGGTTTAGCTTTTGCTGTAATAATAGCTTCAAAGTCCATTTTCGAAGGAACTATTTTGTCAATTTCTATTTGTAGTCGTCCGCGATGCTCGTTAACTGTGCCTTCAATATAAACAACATCTCCGGCTTTAAAATCAGAATCTTTTTTTACTGCCTCAATGGCACCAATGCCGTTTGTAACAATAAAAACAACTGGGCCCGGTTTGCTTTTTTTGATTATTTTTACATCTCCTTTAAAGATGGTTTGTGGTTTTAAAGAATTTAATCCTTCCATACGTTTAGACCATTAATCCAATGTGCAGTATAGCATACCGCAAAGTATGTATTTTCCCTCTGCGGTATTTACAAATTACTTATTCATTTCTTGGTCAGCTTCCGCAGGTGATACGGGTTTAGCTACACGTAAAAATTCGGCAATAAGATAAGTTATTACCAAATATACTGCCATTGCAACTAAAGTTGCTGTGTCCATAACATAACCGGATTCTGATGGAGTTCTAAATATCCCTTGGAATGGAATCATAAATGGTTGACTGATCGAATAGATAAACGCAGTGAATCCACTTGCTGTATTGGCTCCAAGTAGTTTTAACACGAACCTAAATCCCAAGAGTATTTCTATAACTCCAAGTATGTACCACACAACCATGTATGTTTTAAATATAACTTTCTTCTGTTTTTTCTCAGAAGGAGTTGTTTCGTTTTCTTGCATTTTAAATCACCCCCTTGCTATTAAGTCTACTCTGAGTCTTATCAATAGTATATAAATCAACCAAAAATATATAGTTCTTCTTCGGCTCTTGTAACTGCCGTGTAAAGCCATTTTTTCCACATATCATCATCCATCTGCTTAAAACGTTCCTCAAATAGTATTACCTTTTTAGCTTGACTTCCTTGTGCTTTATGTACTGTTAAAGCGTAACCAAAATCAAAGAGATCTCCTTTTAGAGCGTATTTTCGGTTTTCGGTAAAGTTTATGGCCGTTTTAGCACCAAATTGCAGCGCGTAAATTAGTCCGACGTAAGGTTTTGTGTTGTCGTCCATTTTAATCTCGGCCTCATACCAATCTTTTTCCTTAAGCTTTAAATGTTTAATTGTTCCCAGCATTCCGTTGTACACTCCCCTTTTGTGGTTGTTTCTTAGACAAATTACTCTGTCTCCGGACTCGGGAAGTTCACTTTCAAAACCTAAGGTACTTCTAATAAACCTGTTTATCTTAGTTCTTGTAGAGTTGTATCCGCATAATATCAAGGTGTCTAAGGCGTAACTTTCTAGTAGTTCTGAGCTCATCGCCTGCGAATCTGAATTGTCTCTCGAGTATTTTATTACCTTCTTATCAAATTCTTTTGCAGGTATTATTCCAGTTTCTCTGGCAAATTTAGAAACTTTGATAATCGGATTTTCTTTTGCCTGTCTATGAATTTCGGTTAAAAGGATTTCCGGTTTTTCCATCAAATTAAAGTTACTTTTTATCGGAGGTAACTGTCCGTGATCTCCAACTGCGATAACAGGTATTCCGTAAGACAATAAATCGTTCCAAATTGTTTCATCTACCATGGAAGCTTCATCTATTATGATTAGATCTTTTTCTATGACGGACTTTCGTTCCCAGCCGATAATTTCTTCGTTCGCGTTTTCAATCGGGTCATAAATTAAACCGTGAATTGTACTAATCGTATCTTTATATGAAACTTTGTCGTGAAGTTTAAGTTTATTTTTTAAATTCTGAGAGGCTTTTCCTGTGTAGCTACAAAAAGCTATCTCTATTTTTTTATTTATAGCGGTTAGTTCTTTTTTAAGTATCGAAATTAAAGTTGTCTTTCCTGTTCCGGCGTACCCGCCTAAAGTAATAAATTGACTTTTATTCTCTGATTTATACCAGTTTAAAAGTTTATTAAGTGCGTGTTGTTGATCAAATGAAAGTTTCATTAATTAATTTGCGGTAACAACTTTTTATATATGTTAATCTTTTCTGATTTACTCACTGCTGCATATCTCGGTGACGGCGAAGGTAACGTAATCAGTTTAATTTCAGGATGGTTTTGAATTATTCTTTTGAATTGTTTTCTAAATAAGCTGTGCGCGAAACGGCTGGAAAAGAATATAGTTTTAATTTTATTTTCTTTAATTATATTTACAATCGCAGGGGAGTTAAAAGTTATGTTTGTTAGATTTTCGTCTAAATTGCTTCCTTCCTTACGTTCGCAAGAAAGTATAATGTCGGTGATCGCAAGTCCGATTTTTTTAAAAAGTCTCTGCTTTTCTTGTTTATTTTGTAACTTTAAGTTGTAAACTCCCTCCATAATTGTCCAAAATTGATTTCTTTTTGTGCCAAAAAACCAGTCATAGTCACTGTCTTTTTCGTTTTCAAGCGGACGTCTGCCTGTAAAACTACCTAAAAATAAGTACTGAGTATTTTGGGGAACAAAGTTTCCAAACGGGTGCATCTCGATCATTAGGAGATTATACAACTAATGTATACTTAGTTTATGATCGGTGCAGACTACAACGACAAAAATTACGATTACACTTCGTATTGGTTTGGCAGAGATTACGAAAACGAAGCTGAGTTACTGGCTCTAAAAAAATTTCTTCCGCAAACTTTTGATAAAAATA
>CAYZRJ010000048.1:0-4341 GCA_964480825.1 uncultured Candidatus Saccharibacteria bacterium
GGTATCAATCTAAAAACACCGATGGAAGTTGTCGCATATGTTATGAACCATTAAGTGTTGCTAGTAAGAGCCGCGCTTTCGGCGCCTATGCATTTGTTTAATTTCTTCGACTGTTGTAGCTTCGGTTGAAGTCTTGTCTCCTCTAAACTTAATCAATCGGGGAAATCTGAGCGCAAATCCCGCAGAGTGTGTAGGAGAGTCGGATATCTCATCAGCTCCAAGTTCAATAACTATTTTTGGTTGAACAATCACATCAGGAGTATAAATTTTATCCATTACGACATTTGAAGGAACCTCTTTGGTTTTTACCTTGTCGCACATGCTTTTTAATTTTATTAAGCTGTCTTCGGTTAAACCCGTGCCGACCTTGGTTATAGTTTTAAATGTATCTGTTTTTTTGTCGTAAACACCCGCCAGAAATCCGCCGATTCCGAATTTTGATCTTACGCCCCGCCCCGCGTAATAACCCAGCACAACGCAATCAACTGAATCTTCGAGTAATTTTTCGTCCGCTCGTTTTAGCTTTACCCACGAAAACGACCTTCCGCCGGCTTGGTAGTGATCCCCGGGTTTTTTTGCAATTATGCCCTCTAAACCCTTCTTTTTAGCGGTCTTGTAGTATTGGTGTAATATTTTCGGATTGTTGGTTTCAAGATATTCATCGACGATAATCGTTTCACCGGGTTTAATAATTTCGATCAAAAGTTTTTTCCTTTCGCGCAACGACTTGTCTATAAGAGTTTCCCCGTTTAAATATAAAATATCAAAAACAAAATATTTAAGCGGTACATTTTTTGCGGCATCGGCGATATCGTACTTTCTTTTTCTTTGAGTTGTTTCCTGAAAGGGTAGAAACTCGCCTGTCCTTTTATCGTATCCGATTGCTTCTCCGTCTAAAATTGCTGATCGTGCTTGTATTTGTTTATCTGCCGCTTCTATCAAGTCGGGGTATTGATGCGTGGTCTCTTCAAGGTTTCTGGTATAAGTTTTAGTTAGATACTTACTGTCCTCGGTACCAAAAAGGCTAGATTGATCATCTTTATTACTCTTAATCTGTTTATCTCTATTGATATGTAGTTGAACCCGCGTTCCGTCAAATTTGTATTCGGCCCAAACCAAATGCATTTTTTCAATTGCTTCTTTAGCAGAACCTAAGCGTTGCGCTCTTTGTGATAACACCGGAACTCCCGGCTCAATTGTGATTTCTGCAATTCCCTTTATGCCCTTTTGTTTTAGTCTTTTCGCAATAAGCCCGATATCCGGATGAATGTTATACGCACCCTCAATTTGATCATCTAACTTTTTATCTCCCAAAAACTGTGCAAGCGCGTCAATAAAGGTTAATTCGGTAAAACCAAGTCGTAATGTACCTAAAATTATTCTAACCACATATTTAGCGGAAACACTATCAAGCTCTTTTAGCAAAAACGCAGCTTTTTTGGTTTTTGCTTCCTGTGAACCCGAACCCTCTATTGAAGCGATTTCATAGAGCCGTCCGTACACTTGCGAAACAGTTAAAGTACTTTTTTTCTCCTTGTTCGATAGCTCTAAAGCAGTATCCCCGAGATCACCGACTTTATAAAACATCTTTGTAATTTCTTCGACGGTTATAACTTTTTCCGGAGAAGAGTAGGTAAACTCTAAAATTTTGACCATCATTTTTTCGGCAATGTTAAACTTATTGTTTTCGAACAGGGCTTTAAGCTGTCCCATCATCAAAAATGCTGCTTTACTGATTTCTTCAACATCCAGCTTTTGAATCAAGTCGGCCAAAATATCAGTAATCTCAAGCCGTTTTGAGGTATTTTCCAGTTTTAATAGATATTGTGCGAAATCTCTGAATTTCATCCTATATATTTTATCACTTTAGTTCGTAACGCGAAGATTTAGTGCTTCCGGCCTTATGAATGATGGAGTAGTCGATTAATACCTTGAGGTCGCGCAAAATTGAGTCTTCCGATTTGTCGGGGAACAGTTTTATAAAGTCTTTGTTTTGCAGAATTCCGTAATCCTGCAGGTATTCAACTATTTTTTCCTGTCGCGCAGTAAGTTTTATTCTGCCCGAAGCTTTTGCTATCTTAGTATCTTTAGCAAGTAGTTTAACCTTTTCCTGTACTGATACTGTCTGTGCCGCAAATCCTTCGGAAAAATATTCTATCCATTGTGTAAAATCATTAAAGCGCGTTGTTAAGGTTTTTATGTGTTCAAAATACTCTTTTTTACCGCGGTTAAAGTACAATGACACATCTACGAACCCCCTTAAGGAGTAATTAAATGACCGTAGAACCATCAGCGCGATAATATTTGCCGAAGCAGAGTTGTAATTTTCAAACGGAACAATTTTTTCTAATTGGGCCTTAGCTATAGCCGCAACGATAACCGGATGCGAATCCCGCGCATCCATGCTGTTTAACCAGTCAAAGAATTCTACGATTTCCGCGAGAATTTCTGCCGGTTTTATTTTGTCGGGTATCGGAGAACTGCGATACACGATTTTGCCGGTTAGTGCGCGATTGATGTTTTTTAAATCGTTCTCGCTGATTTCGTTCTGCCCGTCTGCAGTTAGCGCAGTTTTCATGTTATGAACTTCTGTTGTGTCCTCGGTGCTTGTATTAAAGCCTTCCAACTGTAAATTAGAGTAAACACTGTCTGTTAAAGTTTGGTTTTGCATCTGTTTTTCCCAATTCTGCAGTATAACGGTGTTTTCTATTATGGCTCTGCCGTATTCAACGGCGCTGATACTTTTAAGAGTTTTCGCGGTTAACGTATATTCGGGTACAAACATTACAATTTAATTATCGCATATTTACCGCATAGATCTATAATATCCTCGTGATCGGCGCTGGTAATTATTGTTTGCTGTTTATCTATTATGTTCATTACAGCGTGTCTGTGTTTATCATCTAACTCCGAAAAAATATCGTCTAAAAGTAAAACAGGGCGTTCACCTTTGGTTTTCTCTATGAAGCCGATCTCAAGCAGTTTTAAGGAAACTAAAATTGTTCGTTGTTGACCTCTAGACCCGAACTCGGCTACATCGTGATTATTAAATATTATTTCAAAGTCATCGCGATGCGGGCCAAGCAGAGTAGTTTTGGCCGCCATTTCTTTGTCTTGATATTTTTCTAGTCTATCTATAGTTATACGGTTTTCTTTGTAACTTATTTTTGCCATTGATTTAGAAGAGTCCAGTTGGTGAATTAGCTTTGAGATATACGCGTTAGCGTAATCTATAAATTCGTTTCGTTTTTTCTGTACCGTATTTCCGTGGGTTAAAATTTGTTCATTCCAAAACGATAGTTGATCAAACCCACGTCTTTCTTCGCTTATCATCTCCAACAGCTTATTTCGCTGTCGTACCGCTTTAATAAATGTATTTAAATTGCGTCTGTAGTTTTTATCGGCTTGTGAAAGTATCAGATCCAAAAATCTTCTTCTTTCTGCGGGCGAACCCGTGATTATGGATATATCTTCGGGCATGAATATGACGGCATTAAATATTCCGGTGAAGCCGCTTATGAATTTTATTACTTTGTTAACTTTTGCTATTTTTGACGAATAATTAGACTCGTCGTTTTGCTTTAAAATTTGTAGTTCCAGCGTATAGGCATCGTCCTGATTTGTAACCTTCGCGTTTAATGAACAAAAAATGTGTTCGTAATTAATTAAACCTTGATCGTACCTCGCTCTTTGGGATTTTCCGGTTGCCAACACAAATATTGCCTCGAGAATATTTGTTTTTCCTGAACCATTAGGACCGGTTATTAGAGTGAGTTTTTCGTCAAACTCTATACTTTTGTTGATATGATTTCTAAAGTTTTTTAGTTTAAGTTCGTTAATTAGCATTTTGTTCCAGAGGTTGGCAGTTGGGGCAGAAATAGGTTCCTCGACCTCCGATTTTTACAAAGCTTACTTTACCGTTACACACGAGACATGTTTTTTTGAGATAAATATTAAAGTGATCTTGCTGTGAACCACCTTTGCCCCAAATATCAACGTAAGTTTCATCGGGCAGAGTAGAGCCGCGATTTTTAATTCCCATCAGTAAAACAGACTTTGCAGCCCCCATTATATTTCGAAATCTTTCTAGCGAAAGTGATTTAACGTGTTGTTGCGGGTGAACCTTTGCTAAAAACAAAGCTTCTGTGGCATAAATATTACCAAGTCCCGCGACTGTGTTTTGTTCCATCAATAGATTTTTAATGATTGTTCGGCGGTTTTTTATAGTTTCGTAAAGTTTATCTATTTCTAAATTTTGAGATATTGGCTCAACACCATACTTTAGTTCGAGTCTTTTTACATCCTCATAAGATAAAAGTGCCATTTTTCCAAACATTCTCG
>CAYZRJ010000049.1:0-4228 GCA_964480825.1 uncultured Candidatus Saccharibacteria bacterium
GCGATGGCAAAGCCGACCCGGCGGTTTATCGGCCGGCTTCCGAAACATTAATTAGGGTATTATTTGTATTCAATTTTTCCTTGGCAGAGTTAATGGGCATAAATCCTTGCCAAACGTTATATCGGTAACATTTGACAACGATTAAATGTTAGGTAATTAATAACACTGTGTCAATAACTTATCCATTTATTTCTGCTTGTTTTAACGCCATTCAAAAAGTACATTTGAAATTATAGATTTTATAACAAAACCTGCGTGAATTTTTTGTACAAATTCCGTACATTTTAACTCGTCTTGTAGCGTATTTGATGTAAACTTTATATCAATATTTTTAATAGCACAAAATTCTGTATCAATTTCTTTTTTTTGGATTGTTAATTAAATTTATTAGGTTTAAATCACCTGACTGAGGTAAATTGATGAATTTTTTGTTTTTCCTCTGTGCCCACAAGAATGGTGTTACGAGTATTATTTGTATTCAATTTTATTTAGAGGATTTAGCGGGTGTCTGAGAACCTTATCAAAGGTTATATTGATAACATTTGACAATGATAAAGTGTTAAATAATTAGTATTGCTACATTGACAATCTATTGTCTATTATATATTTATGGTTTACCATTTAATTAATATATGAATAAAAGATTAGTCATAACATATTCCACGGTGTTGTTAATTATAGCTTCTACGTGCGTTTCCTTTGCCGCCTCATCCGGTATGGGATTTTCAATAGACTTAGATAGCGACACGGGTGAAGACGGCAACATCGTAAGCTACAAAGACGGCAACTACGTCTTATCCAACACGCCTTATGACATAAATATTTACGGAATCATCTCTAAACAGCCCGCAACTTCGGTAGAAGATACAAACATGCAAAACGCACAGTTAGTTGTAGCCAACGGAGACGCAGATGTTAAAGTTTCTATGGAAAACGGATCCATAAAAAAAGGAGATTTTATCACCAGTTCGTCAAGCGCAGGTATAGGCATGAAGGCGACAAATACAGGTCAGATTATCGGTATAGCCGCGCAGGATTTTTCATCGGATGATAAAAATGCCGTAGGTACAATCTTAGTTTTCTTGGACATACGCTCGCAGTTTATTAATAATTCGACTACACCTAACGTTTTGACAGCTCTAAAAGCAGGTTTAGATTCACAGTTCTTGGCTCCTCTTATCTCACTAAGGTATATATTGGCGGCCTTAGTAGCAGGAGTTGCCTTTGTCATTAGTTTTTCATCCTTTGGCAAGATATCAGGAAGTAGCGTAGAGGCATTGGGCCGTAATCCGCTTGCGAGTAGTCAGATAAAGAAAGTTGTATTTTTTAATTTTGTATTAACTTTCGGTGTTATGATCGCCGGTTTAGCTGTTGCTTATCTTATACTTGTTCTGTAAGTATGCTAAACTAATTTTATGCAATTCCTGCCCGGAGATTTAGCAAACCTTATATCGAATTATTTTTACCCGCTTATTATAGCTGTTGTTTTTCAAGGCGCCCTTGTTCTTGTTTTACTGGTCTTATTTTTAGATAAATTTCTATCTTCCAAACCAAAAAGAGTCAACGATGAGGTTATTAAACAGACTGCCTATAAACAGGCTCGTGAAGCACTGCAAGACGCTCAAGTCAAAGCCGAAGAACTCATAACCGACGCTACCTTATTTACGGACAACTTTCAAAAGTCTTTAGAGACTAACGTAAGTGATTTATTTGCATCATATAAAATCGAGTTAGACAAACTATCACGTGACATTTTAAATAGCTACAAAAAAAGCTTGGATGACGGAAAAACTACGATACTGGCTTCATATAGCTCTATATCCGAAGATATTAAAAGACAGACTCTCGATGAAATACAAACTATAGCCAAAGATACCCGCCAAAATATGTTAGACACTCAAGGTATTTTGCGCAACGAGATGGAGGGCGATTTAAAAGATATCAGAACACGTCTAAAGGCTTACGAAGAATTACGTATGCGAAAAGTGGACGAGCGTATATTTGATATTCTTACCGTGGTGTCAAAGGAAGCACTGGGTAGAATTATGACAATCTCTGACCATCAGGACTTAGTACTTAAAACCCTCGAGGACGCTAAAGCGCAAAACTTATTTTAACAATATATGGTAGATTCTGATTCAAAATCACAACGAAATATAACAGAGTACTTAAAGACTAAAGAGGCGGGCAATGATTTTATGCGGGAACTTCTTAAATTTAAGGATTCTATGTTCAAAACAAAAAAAGATTATACTACAGACAATTTTTTGGCTTTAAACCGCAAGTATTCAGCTATTATCGGTAAATATATTACGCCGTCTTCCGAAGATTCTCTGGGCTATATAGAAAAATTAATACATTGGGTAGAAGGTTGTGAGCTTGTAAATATCGTCTTAGCTTTTAAACCCACTGACGCGTTTACTGAAAATCTCTACAATATTTTGTCGCCCAAAATATCCCGCCCGTTTTTGCTGGATATTAAGGTAGAAACAACGATGATCGGCGGTATACAATTTACCATAAACGGTAAATATTTTGATTTTAGTTTAGACAATCAGTTAAGTAGTTATTTTAGTGCCCACAAAGATGCAGTCATATCAGAATTACAAAAATGAATTTGCGCAAAGCCTAGAAAGTATTGGCGAAATAGGCTATGTGCAATCCGTTTTACCGCCAATCGTTTATGTAAAGGGCTTGCCCGAGGTTCACTTCGGCGAAGTAGTATATTTTGAGAGCGGAGAGATGGGATTTGTGTTGTCACTCAACGAGTTTTTGTGCGAAGTGTTAGTTTTCTCTCCGGAACCGGTCTTAATCGGAACACGTGTTACCCGATGTGGTACTTCGCTACATATACCTGTCGGTGAGGAATATCTAGGACATTCTATCAACCCCTTAGGGTATTCTACTGCTCAAAGCGTTTACATACCTAAACCCAAGAAAACTATGCCGATAGAACAGGACGCTCCGGGTATAGATAAGCGGTTTAAAATAAAAGAGCCTTTCGAAACAGGTGTTACTGTTGTCGATATGATGATTCCTTTGGGTAAAGGACAGCGCGAACTTGTTATAGGAGATAGAAAAACAGGTAAAACTGAATTTTTGATGCAGGCAATGTTGACGCAGGCCGAACGCGGCGTGATATGCATATACACAGGTATTGGAAGAAAAAAAAATGACGTAAAACGTGTCGAAGAATTTATTAAAAAGACCGGGTTACAGAATAAATTTGTGATCGTTTCTACAAGTTCGACAGATCCATTAGGTTTAATTTACATTACTCCTTACGCGGCTATGACATTAGCCGAATATTTCGTTTCTATCGGTAAAGACGTTCTACTTGTACTAGACGACTTATCGGCTCACGCTAAGTTTTACCGTGAAATTTCATTAATAGGAAAAAGATTTCCGGGACGAAACTCATACCCTGGCGACATGTTTTATGCTCATTCCAGATTGCTTGAGAGAGCCGGTAATTTTGTCACACCAAACGGTAATAATTCCATAACATGTCTTGCCGCGGCCGAAACCATCGAAAGTGATATTTCAGGTTATATACAAACAAATCTTATGTCAATTACCGACGGTCACATCTATTTTGACCACGAATTGTTCGAACAGGGTCGCAGACCCCCTGTAAATTACTTCCTATCCGTGACAAGGGTGGGAAGACAGACTCAAACTAAGGTACGCTGGGGAATCAACCGTGAATTAAGTAGCTTCATGACATTATATGAAAAGACACAGCGATTTATTCATTTCGGTGCCGAAATAAATGACGGCATTCGTATTACATTGGGAATGGGTTCAAGACTGCTTTCGTTTTTTGACCAGCCCATGGGTAAAATTGTTCACTCACACGTGCAGATATATTTATTTTGCCTTATATGGGTGGGAGCTATCGTTGAAGACAGTTCCGCAAAAATTCACCTTTTAAGCGAAAAAGCCACACTTTTATATGAGACAGACACTTCATTTAAAAGTAAAGTCGATGCGCTTATAAAAGATAGTCCTGATTTTAACATTTTACTTGGGAAGGTGGGCGCGCAATCTAAAGACTTACTTAAGCCTTTGGAGGCCGAACTGTCAAAAAAATATGTCTAATAAAAAAAGTATAACGGCTGATATGTATGTATTTAACGGTATGAAAACCATAGTAGAGTCGTACGAAGAAATAGCGGCCATGCGTATGCGTAAAGTAAAAAAATCCGTTCTGCAAAATAGAGAATTT
>CAYZRJ010000050.1:0-4227 GCA_964480825.1 uncultured Candidatus Saccharibacteria bacterium
CTCGGGCGAGTCGCGAAGCGACTTAGACCGTACTCGGGCGAGTCGCGAAGCGACTTAGACCGTACTCGGGCGAGTCGCGAAGCGACTATAAATAGTCCCTCAATCTCTTACTTCTGCTTGGATGTCTCAACTTACGCAAAGCTTTTGCCTCGATCTGTCTGATACGTTCCCGAGTTACACCAAACTCTTTACCGACTTCTTCTAAAGTTCGGGTTCGTCCGTCACGTAATCCAAATCTCAATTCTAAAACTTTTCGCTCACGTGGGTTTAAGGTATCGAGTACGTCTTCGATATGATCTTTTAGTAATTCACGACTTGCGGCCTCAAATGGAGATAATGTAACTTCGTCTTCGATAAACTCTTTCAGACGGGTGTCTTCTTCTTTACCGACCGGCGTCTCAAGTGAAGTAGTTTCTTGAGAGATTTTAATAATTTCGTAAGCTTTTTCCGGTGTAATTTCCATTATTTTTGCAATTTCTTCCGGAGTCGGCGAGCGTTCAAATTTTTGCTCTAACTCACGTTCAATTTTTTTGTACTTGTTAATGGTCTCAACCATATGCACCGGAATACGAATGGTTTTAGCTTGGTCAGCAATTGCGCGGGTTATAGCCTGTCTAATCCACCAAGTGGCATAAGTCGAAAACTTAAAACCACGTCGCCAGTCAAATTTCTCGACTGCACGCATAAGACCGATATTTCCTTCTTGGATTAAGTCTAAAAACTGTAGACCGCGACCCATGTACTTTTTGGCTATGGATACAACTAATCTTAGGTTCGCTCTTGCTAAATGTTCGGCGGCCTCTTCGTCACCTTTTTCGGCTCTTTTGGCTAAACTAACCTCTTCTTCGGCCTTTAGCAAATCGTGTTTACCGATTTCTCTTAAATACATTCTTACTGGATCGGATGATACCGTTTTGTCTAGTTTAATTTTAGACAGATCTATTTCTTCGATTTTGGCGATTTTTTCAGCCTCTTTTTCGGAAGCGACATCAAACACGTCTACACCGGCTTCAAGTAATTTCTCGTAAAGATAATCTAACAGATCTATTTTTTCTTCGGCTTCGGGGAACAGCTCCAGAATGTTATCTACTGTTAAATATCCTTGTTTCTTACCGCGGGAAACCAGCTTATTTATGTTTGCTTCGTTAATTTCTGTATTCTTTACTGTAGGTTTTTCTTTTTTTCTTGGCATAGTTTTAACTAAGTGATGAAATTATATATTTACTTTAATTGTTTTTTTAAGCTCTCAAATTCACTTGTAAGATTCTTAACCGCATCCAGATCGTTAGATTTTTCGGCGAGTCTTATCTCTTCGGATAATTTTTGCATTTGCCTGCGTGCGGATTCTTTATTTAACCTTACTAAAGCTAACTCGAACTCTTTTTTAAGATACTCACCGGTTAGATCGGCCTTCAGGTCGATCTCCTGCAGATACAGATTCTCAAAAAGTGCGGCGTGATCAACATCTAGGGTTTTTTTAAAATCTTTGGGATCGAACTTGTCGAAATCCCCTTTTATGTACTCCCGTAGCTGTTCTAAGATCTTGCGCAATTTTTGATCTGCGAAATCCTGTGGGTCAATTTTATACCCCGTAGTCTTTATAAAGTCAAGGCTGCTTTTTAACAGTAGAGCAATTATATACGATTCCAGCGATTGTGGGGATACTACTGTGTTTTCAGACGGCTCGTAATCAGCTGTTTGAACGTAGTTACCTTTTTGACTGGCACTTAAGGTTCCTGTAACGGTTTCTTCGTTAAGACCGAGCTCTTTCGCAATCTCTTTAGTATAATGATCCAAAAGCACTTTGTTTTGTATGCGCGAGAACCATGGAACAATTTCGTCCATTATTTTCTTTTTCCCTTCAGGAGAATCTTTGTTATATTTTTTTATTATCGAAAAAAGCAGAAAGTCGTAAGCCGGAACAGCGTTTGAAAACATGTATCTTGCTTTATCCGGATCTGACTTTATTAACTCATCTAAATCTTTTAGTCCCGAAGGGATGATGGCAACTTTAATATTAAAACCCATGTTTTCAGCTAACTCAATACCTCTAAACGACGCGGCAACGCCCGCGGCGTCAGTGTCAAAACAAAAAGTAAGGTCATTTGTGTAACGGGAAATCAGTTTTAATTGACCTTGTGTCAACGAAGTTCCCGACGTAGCTACAATATTGGCAATTCCTGCCTCGTGAGCACTAATTACGTCCATATAGCCTTCGACAAACACAGCACCCTCCTTTTTAATTGCTACTTTTGCTCGATCCAAACCATAAATAAAGAAGCTCTTATGATAAACCGGTGTTTCTGCTGTATTTAAATATTTTGGTTGTAAATCGGGTGATAACGATCTTCCTGCAAAACCTAAAACTTTGCCATCAATTCCCGTTAGAGGAAATATTGTTCTTCCGCGAAATTTATCCGTATACTCGCCGTTCTCTTTTTGGAAAACCAATCCTGCTTTAAGTAAAATTTCGGTTTCTACCCCTTTTTTAGAAAAATACTTAAATAATATGTCCGGATGATCAGGAGCATAACCCAAGCTAAAGGATTTTATTGTTTTTTCCGAAAGCCCTCGTTTTTGTTGAAAGTAATCCAAACCCGTTTTTCCTCCCACGTGTTTGGTTAATAGGTAGTTATAGAACTTAGCGGCCATCTCGTTAACCCAATACAATTGTTTTTTAAATTTAGCGTCGGGATCAATTCTCTCGCGTTCAAGCTTAACTCCCGCCTTTTCGGCCAACTCCTCAAGAGCGGTATGAAAATCCACGCCTTCGATTTTTTGGACAAATTCAAAAATATCTCCTGCAGTTCCACAGTTCGACACAGCAAAACTTGGAGTTAAGTATGAACTATCCGCTTCCACACTTAAGTTGTAAACTCTACCTGTAAAACGCTTCTTTTCTAATTTTGCAACCGGAAGTACCCAGTATTTAGATCCATCTATGTCTTCATACACTAGGTTATATCGTTGGTACGAAGTATTTCTATACCAACGTGTTGTGTAAAAAGAACGATGCTTTACATTATTTTTATCGACCTTCGCGCCAGCATGATGCTCTGAAGGAAAGTACCCTAGTTTAAGTAAAATGTCTCTTACTTGTATTGAAAGGCATTCAGAAACAGTAGTTATACTCTTTGAAGAATGTCTTTGTTTCTTACCCCTCCTGCTAAGCGTTCCATCCCCACGCCAATAAGCTGTTAAGAGTATTTGTAGTTTTTCTTTAGGCAACAAAGTAAAGGTATAAGGAAGCTTTTTATTCTCTGCAAGCTTACCGAATAAATTTTCGAAGATATTGGCCAAAGCCGAATGACAAACGGTCAACTCTAATCCATTGGTTTTATATCTTCTATGAAAGCTACCTTTTAACCCGAACAATCTTTTAAATGCACCTCTAACTTCATATGCAGCTTTTGTTTCCTTAGAATTGAAGCTAAATCTCAGATATGCTCTATTAGTACTACCCTCGGACAGGTACCAACCAACTATTTCTAAGAAGTCTTTTTCGACAGGTACTGTGTAGTTTATTTTTCGGGGTTTTGTGCCGTGGTTAGGAAGTATTTTAGTGTAATACTTTTTTAAATCAAGTGACACAATATCTTTATTGCCTTGCTTTATAGGGTACAAGAGGGCTTGTCCTAATTTTAACTCTCCTGCTTTAACTTTTCTAATAGGAAAGTATTTAGCACTGGATAATTTTCTCTTTTCTGGCAAAGCCTTATCGTACTTTTTTAACCTTTTAGATAAATACTTATACGAGGTTGTGTAACCTTGTCCCAATGTGAACACGTTGTGATCATCAGTAAAAGCGATATTTCCTCCTAACATTCTTACTTTTGCTGTTATTAATAAACCTTTAAATAACCTTTCGTATGTCAAAAGTACTTTCCTACTCAGACCTTTACCGCTGATTACTAAATCACCTTTTCTGATCTCTTCAATGTTTTTTAGACCGTCCGGTGTTTGAACGGGGCTTCCAGTAGGAAAACAGCCGAAACATTTAAATATCTGCAATTCGGGAGAAACCATAAACGAAGGTGATTTTTCGGAGTGAAACGGGCACAAACCTTTATAGCTGTTTCCTGATTTTTTCAACGAAACGTAAGTCCCCACTAAAGTAACGATGTCGAGTTTTTGTTTAATCTGTGATATTTGATCCATTAGCTAGTCTATATCACATTACACCGGTGCGCGTAAAGATGATATATTTGCACAGTGATAACGGCAAAA
>CAYZRJ010000051.1:0-4211 GCA_964480825.1 uncultured Candidatus Saccharibacteria bacterium
CTTCAGATAGAATGGGTGGGGTACAGGATATAAATGAAGAAGATTTAATAAAGAGAGACAAACTTATTAGAGATCTAATAGACTCGTTAAATATACCATTCGTTATATTCCTAGGAGGCGCCTATATTGATTGGTCAAAAGGAGAAAGTTATGCGAAGACACAACGTGACCATTTAACAAAACTGCAACATACTTTGTTAGATGTAATATGTAAGTGATCGAGGGTCTAGACTGACGTGCCCAGCCAAGCATCTATAGGTTGACTTGCACACCTCGAAAGTTTATACTTCGAGCATACTAACAAAAACTAAAAAGGAGATTGTTATGCTAACCACTGATTTCAAAACTGCTCAACCTGAGACGGCCATCCCGAACCACATCAAATTCGCATTTAAGGCCGTAGCGATTGCAGGACAGTTTCCATACCCCGATTTCCTGGAGAATTAATCTACATTGAAGCGTTATCAACACAGGCCCGCTACTAATAATGGTGGGCTTGCCTTTTTCTCATACAATTGTTCTACACCGACATGCTCAGCCAAGTGACCCTAATAGTACTTGACGCTGTTTATGTCTCCGACTACCAGCCACGCTGAGAAGATACCATAACCTTTTTTGTCTACGTCAAATGGTTCTATTTCTTTTACATTCTTTAAAAAAATTAAGATACAGTATCTTTTTTTGTCCTCCTTTTCAGCCCAAGATTGAAAATCGCCTTTAGAAGTATAGGGGGCTATTTGTTTTCCATAAACCTTTATTATCTGGTTAATAAGTTTTTTGTCTAAATTTTTGTATTGAATTACTTTAGAAACCGTTGCAACAGCAGTTACAGAATGTCCTGATTCTTTAAAATATACTAAGTCGTTCTTTTCAATTTTATTCCAGGGGCTAATCTTATTAACATACCATCTCGATTCGATAGTTTTTTTCTCAGAAAGAATATCTCCGAGTAAATCATCTCCTTTGGAAATTTTTGCTTTACGTAAAATTGCTACGTGATCCACGTTACTATTTTACACCACCAACTTACACTCCGAAGAGTATAATTGTTCTACATCAACATGCTCAAACGTAATTAGCACATAATATGATAGAAAAACTCATACAAGAATTTAAGAATCTTTATAAAGATGTTAAAGAGGTAATCGATAAATTTCCGCAAGATAAAAGAGAAGAAATATTGTTCGACAAATGGAGTTTAAAGAATGTTGTAGCGCATCTCAACCACTGGTGTGTACATGATTTGATATGTTTCAGAGCGTTAAAAGAAGGCAAAGAACCTTACTGGCCACCGGGTATAGATGAGTATAATGAGCAAGGTATTCAAGCTAGAAAAAACAAAACTTGGAACGATGTTTATAATGAATTTAATACATTGCTCCCCAAGATTATATTAGAATACGAAACGCTACCTAGTGGTTTATGGAGCAAAAGATTCTGGAAAGCTCACAAATTTACACCACTAAAGTTCTTGGAAATCGATGTAGATCATTATAAAAATGAGCATCTACCACAACTTAAAAAATATACAAAGTAATTTAAGTTTCTAGACAGACATGCCCAACCAAATCACTTATCTACCCTATTTCTTTCTATGGTAAATAGTGCCACCCAATCTAAGATTGAGTCCGTATTTTTTAACTAAACTTTCTACAATCTTATTTAGATCATCTCTGTAAATTTTGCTTTGTGATAAATAGAATTTGGCTAAAATATCTTTATTCAAGTTTGGCATTTCTGCTTTTAATCGCCCGACAATGTACGCACTTAAATTTATATGCTCGACGTACAAATCTTTAGTGCCGGTTTTATAGATGGCTTCAAATAGTGCGTCTAGTTTATCGGGTTCTGAAACAAAATGTGGAAGCAGCGGTCCAACAAAAGCGTAAGTCCGAATACCTTCTTCGTTTAACTTCTTCAGGGCTTTAAATCTTTTTGAAACATCAGGGGCATATTTTTCGAAATATCTGGAAATTGTGTCGTCGGTACTTGTAACAGTTAAACCCACCTCTACATTTTTAAATTGTTTTAGTAAATCTATATCCCTAAGAACCAGGTCCGATTTTGTAAGTATACTTATCTCTCCCTCAAATCCCCAATTTAACAACACTTCCAAACATCGGCGGGTAAGTTTATATTTTACTTCTAGTCCTTGGTATGGATCGGTAACAGAACTAATAAAGATACTTTTGTCTCTGCCCTTGTTTTTTAGACCGTACTCGGGCGAGCGCGAAGCGCCAAGGCGATCGAGATCCTTTTTAAGAAGCTCCGGAGCGTTTTCTTTAACGTAAACGAACTCACCCCAATCTTTTATGTCTTTTCCTACGTATCTACTCATAAAACTGGCGTAACAGTATGTACAACCGAATCTACATCCGGTGTAAGGATTAATCACAAAATCGGTGTCAGGTAGTTTACTTGGTGTAAGTATGGATTTAGATTGAACTGTTTTTATTTCCATGTTTTATATTATATACCAAATGAAACCCGAATAGTTGTTGGAGATAATCTTCTTATTCCTATGCAGTTTAGTTAAAATACACTTGAATGAATCACACTGAATATCCGGAGATTAACACTTTCTTAAATCTAACGTTAAATAGATTGCAGAAAATTCTGCAAAAAAATTTCGTTGGGATGTACTTATTCGGATCTCTGGTCTGGGGAGATTTTGACGAAGATGTTAGCGATATAGATTTATTAGTTGTAACAAGAAGTCCTCTCGTTGCTAATAAATTCGAACAATTAAAACAAATGCACCACAACTTAGTCAAAATTTATAAAAATCTAGACAACAGAATTGAAATTGCATATGTGCCTCTTTCTGCGCTTAAGAGTTTCAAAAGACAAACAAGCGAGATATCGGTTATTAGCCCGGGCGAACCATTTCATAAAAAAGAAGTGGGGATTGATTGGCTAATTAATTGGTACAACGTACTAGAACAGAGTAAAACTTTATTTGGGCCACCTCCAGTTGAAATCATTGAGCCAATATCAAAAGAGGAATTTATTGAAAGAGTTAGGGATCAAGCAAAGGAATGGGATAATTGGGTAATTAATACAAAAGATTCGCGACCTTATCAAAGTCACGCGATATTGACTATGTGTAGGGCCCTTTACGCATATAGAAAAGGTAAACAAACATCAAAGAAACAAGCTGCACTTTGGGTGATGGATGAACTTCCTGAATGGGCTGAATTAATTAAAAATGCTTTGAAATGGCGAGAAGAACATAGAAATAGAAATATAGACCATTCTGTAACTTACGAAGAAACGGAAAAATTTGTAAAGTATGTTGCACACATAATCTAAAAATCACACTAACTATTATTCTTTTTTCGTCTAAAAATAAGATAAATAATTGTGAATGTAAATAAAACAACAATTGCGAAACGCTTCCAATCAAAAGGTTGTTTAACTACGGGATCGTAAGGCTCAACCAAAAGTTTTTTTACTACTGCTTGAGTGGATGCACCTTTAACTTCCGGTTCGGGGCTAGGCTCTTCTGGAAACGTTAAAATATCAGCTACTTTTCCACTCAAAACTTCTTTTCCCGGCACTTCCTTCTCCTTCACTTCTTCAGATATACTCATTGAGGTGCTTTCGCTATCACTCGAATTACCTGCTTTGTCTGTAACCCATATTTTAAAATAATATTTCTTCCCGGGCTTACCGGATTTATACGTGTGATTCTCATCTGAAGTTGGGTTTTCCGCGATTTTTTTACTGTCTTTAAAATCCTTGTTCTCACTCTTTTCTATTAATATTGAGTTTGAATCTATATCTTCCACGTCCCACGTCAATTTAATATAGTCCGTATTTTTGTCAAGTGAGGCGTCAAAGTCTTTTACTGCGTCCGGCGCTATTGTGTCAACTTTTGTATTAACTTTACCTATACTAGAAAGGTTACCGGCGTTATCCTTTGAACGATAATAAAATATCTTCTCACCATCGGTAATCTCTACAGCAACAGCGTAGACGGTCCAATTTATTTCGTCCCAGCTGTATTGTAAGTTACTTACATCAGAAGAAGATGAACTTATGGTTATGTTTGGCTTAATAACATACCAGTCGTTCTCTCCATTCGGAGTTGTTGGGGTAATTTCATACGATACATTTGGTGCTTGGGTATCTAACTTAACGGCTAGACTAGATGTCGCTGAAATGTTGCCAACAATATCTACTGCCCGATAAAAAAGAGTGTGTGTCCC
>CAYZRJ010000052.1:0-4164 GCA_964480825.1 uncultured Candidatus Saccharibacteria bacterium
CGCCATACTGGCCGCAATTTCATCTGTATTGGCAATGTACTTCATCTACAAAGAAAACGAATTATCCAAAAAGGTACTACTTATAACAGCAGTTTTGACCAACTTTACCTTTATAGCTCTGATGGGTGGATTCATCGGCTGGGTACTGTTTATTATCGGGTTTGTGCTTGCAGTACTCGCAGTCGGGCCAAATGAAATCGGCGCAAAGAGATTTACAACTATGTTTATATCTACAATTTTAATCGCCATCACGGTATTAAACATATTTCCTGCTACTAAAAGCTTAATTGTAAACAAAGATTATCCTTCTGAAATTACCTTACCTATAAAAGAAAGCTGGGTTGTTGCCGCTTCTACAATTCAAGACTATCCGATGCTCGCAACAGGGCCATCTACATTCCATTTGAACTTCGCAAAATACAGACCTCTTACGATGAACATGTCTAATTTATGGGGCGTGCGCTTCGACAAACCATATAATGAAGTATTTAACACAATCGGAACTCTGGGAATTTTAGGACTCTTTGCCGTACTACTTTTAGCGACAAATATTTTTAAGTATGCGTCGTTGAATTTTAGGAGCTCTGACAATAGCGGCGTAATTAAAGCATTGACCATCGGTATCTTTATGATATCCACTGCTTATTTGTTCACCTACGCAACGGTACTTAATACATTTGTATTATTCTTCTTCTTAACTTTATTGGGCACCGCGCATGTTAACTTGCACGAAGGAAGAAAAAGTAACGAATTAGTAGCCTTTAGCTTTACGTCATTTAGCACTGCTACAACTACAATCGGTGAAACCGGCGCCATCAAACGTGAGTATGCCAATATAATTGCTGTCACTCCTTTTGTTCTCGCGGCTTTATTCGGTACATATCTTTACGCTAAAACATACGCCGGCGAGTTTTACATGAGAAAAGCTATTGTTGCTGCAGTGAATAATCAGGCAACGCAGGCGTATGACTTGCAAGGTAAAGCTATAAATACTAACCCGCAAAGAGATGCTTACCACACATCTTACGCACAAACTAACTTGGTTCTTGCTAACGCTCTTGCATCAAATAAAAATCTAACCGACCAAGATAAACAAACGATTCAAACTCTCGTCTCACAGGCAATTAGAAGCACCAGAATAGCAACCGAAGTGGTAAATCCATTAAACGTCGCCAACTGGGAAACAAGAGCCTTGATCTACAGAAGTTTGATCAATGTTGCAGATAACGCAGCCGATTGGGCTATAAACGCTTATAACACGGCGATTCAACTTGATCCTACAAATCCGACTTTACGCTTAGATCTGGGAGGTGTTTACTACGCCAAAAATGACTTTTTAGCCGCCGCAAACCTATTTAGACAAGCTGCTGCATTAAAATCCGACTATGCAAACGCTCACTATAACTTTGCGCAGTCTCTTATAAATCTTAAGGACATAGATAACGCCAAAAAAGAATTAGAGATAACAATGACTCTGGTCCCGCAAGGATCGGCTGATTATGCTACTGTGGAGCAGCAGGTAAAGGAACTTGCGTTACAACAAGAAGCGGCCGGCACTGCTACAGCCGATAAAAAACCAACTGTAGAGGAAATTACCGGAGTCGTTCCGGTAGCTACTCCACAAGAACCGTTGAGTGACCCGGATCAAGACGCTAATCAGGGTTTAAATCCTCAGGCTTTACCTGACGGTAACTAGTGTGAAAAGGTAAGTTTTAGAGACTTTAGGCATCAACAACAAAGAAACACTTCGCATATGCGGGGTGTTTCTTTTAATACACGACTTTCCAGTATTATTGACAAAATACTGAAATTTTAATATATTGCGTATATGCTCGAAACATTATATATAAACAGCAGGGGTCAAATAACGATTCCCTCAAAAATAAGAAACGCACTACACTTAAAAGAGGGGTCTGCCTTGGTAATTGCAAAATTAGAAAATAAAATAATTATGCACCCCACGTACACTCCGGGAGAAGATATAATGAATCTTTACAGCGCTGTTAGAGTAGCGAAAGAAAAATCAAAAAATCCCGAGGTAGCGATTAAAGAGGCTAAAAAATTGAGATCATCAAAAAATGTCGGATAAAATTTTTATCGATACAAACGTATTCTTAAGATTTTTGATTCTAGATGAAAAAAATCCACAGATGAGTATTAAAGCCAAAGAAATCTTTGCCCTATTACAGGATGGAAAAATTATACTTCAATCAAATGCCTTAATAGTTGCTGAAATTGTATATGTGTTAGAAAGCTACTATGAACTTCATAAATCTCACATAAAAGATCTGTTATTGCCGATCTTATCGATTCCTAATCTTTTAATTAACAGCAAAGAAAATATTTTGGCAGCTCTTAACACGTTTGCTGAAAAAAATGTCGATTTTGAGGATGCCTGCACTTACTTTGATATGGTAAACGAGGGTATTTCAAAGATTATTACTTTCGATGAAAAACATTTTAGTCGTTTTGAAAATATTTCGATAGTTTCATCTTGCGCTTAATCATGAGGAACGAAGTGATTTTGTTGCAAAACTAACCAAAAGATTTAACATGCAAGAAAATTCAACTCTTAAAATTATACCGCCTGTAACAATTCGCTTTAATCTTTCAAACTTACCTGTGGAGTCTTCTTTTAGGACAACCGCACCGCGGTCGAGCGTGTGTGCTACATAAGGAGAGATGTGTTTCAATATTTTAGAAGAGTTACTTTCAACAAGAGTTAGTAGTTCATCGAGCGGTAAAATATCTATACTTATAACAATTGGGTTTTCCGTTGTGTGAGAAGAAATAACTTCTTGTTTTCCTTCGTAACCATATTTTCCAATTTTGTAGGGTTGATAAGCAACAACAGTTTCTGGGTGATCTTCGGCAAATTTTTGCAATACTTCCAATGCGTCAGTGGTACCTTCTGTAAAAAGCATCAAATCGATATCGGAAGGGTGTTCGTAGTCAACTGTCGGCACGCGCTCAGGATCATAAATATCTCCCCTTCCTAGTATACAGCTAACATTATTAATCTTTAGCAACGTCTGTAAAACCTCGTTTTTAATGTATTCACGCGCCATATTACTGTACTCCTTAGCCAGTGTAACCTGCGCGTTAAATCTCTCTAAAACTTCTTCCTCTCTTTCACCGGCTCCTCCCCTAGCAACCGGATCAATTATTTTGTAATCCTTCCCGTCAGCTGTATACCACGCGGGCTTGCTGTGAACAGTATATGTTTTATTTGTATCATTACTTACAATCGTTGGAGAACCCTCGCTTTTAAAGTTCAACCCTGCTTTTTTTTGGCGACATCGCGCTCTGAGATACGATGGTAAACTCTTTCGTTTGAAAATCTTTCGTTGTGATTGTAACCTTCACCAAATAAAGTTTGCTTCATATGTATCTATTGTAACAAAACTGGTGGACCGTACCGGATTCGAACCGGTGACCTCTTCCATGCCATGGAAGCGCTCTACCAACTAAGCTAACGGCCCAAATTAACCAATGTGCTTATCCCCTTCAAATTCAAGTATAGTGCTATTAAACACCAAACGTTTATTAGGCAAATTACCGATATTAAATATTTTAGTCGGTTCGGATGTCTCAAACGAAATTCTTTCGGGCAATTTGCTTAGTCTTTCTAAAATAGCGTTCAAAAGCTCCTCAAGTTTCTCCCCCGTTGCGGCAGAAATACCTAAAACCTTTTTACCTCTAGCCTCAAACGCACATTTTATTTCAAAAAAAACTTCTTTAATATCGGTTAAATCCATTTTGCTGATCAATATAATTTCTTCTTTGTTCTCTAAACCTGCTTTATACAATGCTAATTCCTGTCTAATTACGTCGTACATCTTCATTGCGTTTTTAACGTGATCGTCTTCTTTTGTATACGTAAAATCAGTCGGATCAATCAAATGAACAAGCATTCCGGTGCGCTCTACATGGCGCAAAAAATCATCTCCCAAACCTTTCCCTGTGGACGCACCCTCTATTAAACCGGGGATATCGGCAAAAATAATTTCTTTGCCGGCTTTTGTACGCAAAGTGCCTAAATTCGGATTTAAAGTAGTAAACGGATAGTTAGAAACTTTAACTTTAGTGTGTGTTAAAGCATTTAATAAAGTACTTTTACCGGCATTTGGAAACCCGATCAAACCAACATCGGCAACTAATTTG
>CAYZRJ010000053.1:0-4127 GCA_964480825.1 uncultured Candidatus Saccharibacteria bacterium
CATAATGACTACAAAAATTTGTTTTAATCCTTTGGTTCTTTTTGAATAGTCTTCCAGTGGTATAAATACAAAGGAGCTCCAACAACAATCATTGCAATGGCATTCGAAAACTCTCTTTGACGTTGTCTTACAACTTCTCTATCCTGTCTAGTTTTTTGTTCTTCTTCAGACAACTGTTGTTCGTTCCCCACTTTAATCGGAGATGAGTACACTTCGTATCTATCAGCGTCTTTAAAAACAAAGGCTTTAAGACCTAAATTAACTATATTCACACTACCAACAACAACTATTAATAAACCAACAAACGAAAACAAATATAAGTATAGAAGACGGATATTTAATTTCATACGATAAGAATACCATTTTTACAACTGGTTAATGACACTACCATCATCTTTTTGTATAATGGCAAGGTCGTGGCGCTCAGCCACGTGCATCTGGGGGCGTAGCTCAGTGGTAGAGCAGAGGCCTTTTAAGCCTCGTGTCGTGGGTCCGATTCCCACCGCCCTCACCAAGGATTTTTCCTTCATAGATTGGAATTTTACCCTATACAAACAAGTAATTTCAGGGATTGTGAAAACATCCTTTTTATACAGAAGACCTTGCGGGAAGATTATATTTTGTATTCTTACTTTTAGCGGATATTATGCTATTTGAGCCCGATACCTTTCCTCGTTACTACAAAGCTTTTATGAGGTAGAATGTGAATATGGATAACAGATTATTTTTAGAAAATTATCAACAGCTACAGTACACAATAATGTACAACAAACTTATTGATTTGGGTTTTGCTTCTGTTGCTGTCGGAAACACATACGAGTCACCTTTTTTTAATCACGCCTTAACTAATATAGTGCTCAACACATCTCAACTTGGGGAGGTAGAACGTCTTTTAATAAGCGAAAAAAGAAAACCAGCAATTTATTATGAAAGTAAGCCAAAACAGAAAGAATTTGTAAATATTTTAGAGGGCAATGGTTATAAGAAATTGTGGGAAGATTCATGGATGTTTCATACAGGCAAGGATTTGGGTAATGAATTTTCAAATATAAAAAAGGTAGCCACAAAGTCCGATCTTGAAATATTTCTACATACTTTTAACGAATGCTACAAGAAAAACGATCCGCAAAATCCTTATGGCGAGCTAGGTAATTACATTGACGTAGCAAGGGAATCGTGGCTAAGACATAACCAGACTGACAGAATCGAGTATTTCATAGTGCATGACGGCAATGTGCCTGTAGCCGTATCAACCCTCACTAATTTTGCGGGTCTGGGTTACATTTCAAATGTAGGATCATTAAAAACTGTAAGGGGCAAAGGTTTCGGAAAACAAGCATCATTATATTGTGTTCAAAAATCCCTTGAGAATGGGAACAGCTTACATTTTCTTGCGACTGAAGAAGGACAATACCCTAATGAATTCTATAAACGTATCGGATTTGAAACCCGACTTACGGCACTAGGCTATGTTAAGGAAGGTCAAGCATAACAAAGGACAACAAACTAGAGTTATATTGGACTAATAAAAATAAAAGTCTCTAGATCACACCCTCTATGGAAAGGTTTCAACGGATAACCAAGAAGACAACCACGACTTATAGCATTTGACTAGTTTATAAAATCCTGTATAATGGGACTTATCAATAGTTATCTCAAATACCTAAATCAGGTGTTCTGGTGCAAAACAAGGAGAAATAAATGGAACCCGATGGTATCACGCGCTTGTACTATTATCATGACAGTCCCAGTATCAGAGTGGTTGAGGCTTGCCCAGATAATACAAAGTGGCAAAGTCAGTCATGGACCACTGGTCAACAGGCCACCGAGATTTATAACAGGGCCGAATTTGTTTGCGTAAGCATTATATTTGGAGACGGCTTCAAACGAAAGAACAAAACTATTTGGTCGGTCCATCCAAAAGGTGAGCAACCAAAAAAATGGTTTGAAGTTTGGAGATCCCGTCCTTACTCAGATGAAGACTACAAAGACCTGATCCGAAAGTTGGAAAAACGCACACATAAAAAAGGTCTCACTGTACTGGTAAGCTAATCAACATCACAATAGAAATGCAAAACCAGAAACAGATCTCTGTCCGCAACCCCCAATTGGCTATCCATGCGGGGGGATTTTTTTGCACTCTTATTGATTTAACTTGAGCAAACAAAAGTTCCAACAAGTTCCCATACGCCCAGCCAAAAAGCCTGGAGAACGGAAATAGAGCACTCCCTTTTTATACTGTTCCACATCTTCCATTTCTAGTACATTTTCTGATATACTCTCAAACACAACAAAAAGGAGACTAAAATGGCAATTGATGTGGTTAGCTTTGGTAACGAAATGCGTTTTAGGTTCATCCAGCACGTTCTTTTGAAGGACGAAGGCTACACGCATGTTTCTAATATAGATTTAGCAAAAAAGTGGGCGGCGGAATTTGGCTTCAGTCTTGATTACATTGACCCACAAAAGTACGATCCGCTCAGTGCATTTTCATCCTTCAACGAAGGGCCCGAAGCACTTGAAGAGTACATTAAAGGTTGCTCTTTGTAAGAAACGCGTGCAAACAAATAACCCGGATTTTTAAAAGTCCGGGTATTTTTATGTCTAATAGAAATTAAGGCTTAGCTTCTTTAACGCGTTTTGCAGCTTTACCTACTTTATCGCGCATGTAATAAAGTTTGGCGCGTCTAACAGAGCCCCTTTTAACAACTTCCAGTCTGTCGATATTCGGAGAAAATAATGGAAATATTCTTTCAATACCGACACTATCGGCGCCAATTCTTCGGACTGTGAACATTTTGGACATTCCCTCACCTCTGGACGATAAGACTATACCTTCGTACGGCTGTATTCTTGATTTATCACCTTCAGTAACTTTGTAGTGAACTCGAACCGTGTCGCCGGCTCTAAAGTGAGGAAGCTGTTTTTCAGTTGTTTGTGTTACTGTATTTGTCATAATAGCCTCGTTAGAGTACCAGATTAGTGTTTTAAATTCAACATCTTGGCGACGGCTTTAACTGTAACCTTAATTTCTGTACCTTTGACCGTCACAGAAACCATATCCCCGGATTGAAGCTCGCTGTTTATAATTCTACTCGAAAGCTCGTTATCCAGTTCTTTTTGGATAAGTCTTCGTAGCGGTCTTGCGCCGTAGTCGTCGCTGTAACCGTTTTCAGCAAAGTACTCGATAGCCTTATCATCTATTTTTATGGTAATTCCTTGTTCTGCCAACATTTTCTTGGTTTTTTCAATCATTCGTTTAGCAATGATTTTGATATCCTTTTTACTAAGGCTTCCGAAGATTATAATTTCATCTATTCTGTTCAAAAACTCCGGTCTAAACGAATCTTTTAACAAGCTAAATACCCGTTTTTCAAAATCAGTTCGTTCTATGTCTACAGTTTTTACAGATGCGTTATCGTAGCCGATACTCTGACGTCTCAAAAAATCGGACCCAACATTTGATGTCATTATTATTATAGTATTTTTGAAATCAACTTTACGTCCTTTGCTATCCGTTAAACGCCCGTCCTCCATAATTTGCAGTAAAGCATTAAACGTATCGGGGTGTGCCTTTTCTATTTCATCCAATAAAATTACCGAGAAGGGTTTTCGTCTAACAATATCTGTAAGTTGGCCACCTTGTTCGTAACCGATATACCCCGGAGGTGCTCCTATCATCTTACTTACCGAGTGCTTTTCCATGTACTCACTCATATCTAAGCGCACGATCATATCCTCGTCACCATACAATGACTCGGCCAGAGCTTTTGCTAACTCGGTTTTACCGACTCCTGTGGGACCTAAAAATAAAAATGTACCAATTGGTCTATTTGGATCTTTCAAACCCGCTCGTGAACGCCTAATGGCTTCAGACAACACCTTTACGGCACTGGTTTGTCCAACTATCCGTTCGCCGATTTTATCTTCCAGATGTAGCAAACGTTCACGTTCTTTCATATCTAATTTTTCTAAAGGTATCCCTGTTGCTCTGGAAACAACTTTAATAACCGCGTCTTCTTTAACATCAGGAATATCTTCAAGCTTTGTTCTGGTCCAAATTTCGACTAATTCACTTTTAACTCTTTCGAGATCAATTATTTTAGCCTGAAGATTTTCTTTTTCGG
>CAYZRJ010000054.1:0-4100 GCA_964480825.1 uncultured Candidatus Saccharibacteria bacterium
GTCGTTTGTTTTAAACCCGTTAAAATCAAGACGGATATAATCTTGCGAAAAATTATATTTGTCGTAAATTTTCGTGATCGGTTTATTTGATATCTCAATTGAGATATCACTTGCCGATAAACCGGTTTGTTCGCTAAAATACCTGTTTAAAAGTTTTACAGTGTTATCGACATCAAAACTTCCGCTTATTACCAAAGCAAACCTGTTGTTGGTATAAAATTCTTTATAAAAATCGCGTACGCCGTTAATATTTATATTTTTGATGTTGTTCGTATTTCCTATATTAAATTTCGCCAACCTGGTGTTAGGAAATAAAGATGCATGCGCAAGTCGCGAGATTAATTTTTCGGGATTATCAAAACATCTATTTATTTCGGTTTCTATTAAGGATTTAACTTCAAGAATGTCCCCTTCCCGTAATAGGGGTCTGTAAAATATCTCGGATAGAAATATTAAACTTTTTTCTAAGCAATCGCGTAAGGTGTGTGTTCCAAAAAGAACGTCATCTCTGCTTGTTACTCCGATAAATTTACCACCTTCTTCGGTCACTAATTTCAAAAGATTACGTTCATTAACAAAATTTTTACTACCCTTTAAAACGAGATGTTCTAAAAGATGTGCCGTGCCGATGTTGTCTAAAGTTTCGTAGTTACTGCCCGCTAAACCCTTTAAATATACAGCTACCGACCCCACTTCTGAGTTGGGTAATAAACACACCCTCATACCGTTTTCTAGCTTTAGTAGAAGTTCCTTCATTGACAACCTTTTGATATTAGTAATAAACTTAAGGTATGAAATTTAGATTAACTGCCCCGTTTTTGACTTTTATAGTCGCGTTATATTTTACGGCCGGAATATCTTTAGCTGACTCACTTTCACTTACAAAAATAGGCTCTTTGGATACCGCGGGTAAAGTATATTCTGAATGGTGGTATACAGGTATAAATCCTACTTTTTACGGAACGGCCGATATTGCGGATGATGTGATAATGAAAATTGGTGATAATACTTATGAAGCCAGTGCAAATACAGAAGGAGATTGGGATATTACTGTAGCTTTAGCAGTCGGAAACTACAATATATCAATTACCTCGGGTACTGCTTCGTACGATTTTACGTTACATCTTGGACAAGATTACACAGGAACAACTACACAGACAAGTAGTTCAACCTCGGCTGTACCTGCAACAGGAGCCGAGCAAACAATAGCCTTAACACTGGGTTTAGGAGTAAGTTTATTAGCACTTTACCTATACTTTTTTGATACCAACAAAAAACACAAAGCCTTTGAAAAAAATGTTGTATCTGATAAATAAGTATTTATGATTTTTTTCGGATATAAATTTACTTGGGTTCAATTTGTATATCTGGCTTGGATTGTTTCGATTGCCGGCTTTTTAGGATCTCTTATTTATAGCAACGTTGTGTTGGTTCCCATTTGTGATTTATGCTGGTATCAACGCATAGCAATGTATCCTTTGATTTTAATTTATTTAGTCGGAATAATCTCGAAAGATAAAAGGTGTGTTATCTACGCAACGCCGCTGGCTTTAATCGGTTTATTCATTGCTCTTTATCAGGTTTTTTTGCAAGCAGGAGTTGTTCCCAGTGTTTTGTTTGGATGTAAAACCGGCGTGTCTTGTGCCGATGTCACCTTTAGGCTTTTTAATGTCTTTACTATTCCTCAACAAGCTGCAGCTGGTTTTGGTACCGTTGTTTTATTAAATCTTTTAGCGTTTAAATCAAAGGACTAGGAAAAAGAAAAGCCCCTTGTTTTTTTAGCAAGAAGCTTTTTGGTTTATTTATCCCGTCACCACGATGCAGTTCATATTGCTGGCAAACGTTGCGGCTAGACCCCGTGTTGGAAATCTTTGTGCGTCTTTTTCTTTCAACGTAAATCCTGCCGGAGACCAGTACATATTTTTCTGAATCCCGTAGATACAGAATTCAATTATGTCGTTCTGTTCTGTGATGTTCGATATGATTATGACTTCGGGTTTTTCGCGTTTCTTTGAATCAGCAAGTTTATTTTCTAAATTCTGCCTCTCAAATAACTGCCCCACTATTATGATGATCAATATCACAATGGCTGACAAAAACAGTGTATTTAACATAGAATCTCCTTGTGTCTATTTGAGGAATTTTTTTGGTTTTTGTATTGTACAATGAAATTTGCGCAACGGCAAGCTATGGGGTATGAAAGTTAAAAAATTTTTCTTGTTTTAAAGTTTCATCAAGGTATATGTTAAATCTTTCTTTTCTTCCTTCTGTGGTCGTATATCTTCGTATTCTTCGTTCTTCTCTTTCATTTGTTCTTTCGGCGATCCTTGGGAATAAATCTCTAAGTTTTTCATTATTTCTATATCCAACGATTTTCGGAGGCATAAAATCTACAAAAAATATATCTTCATTTAGAAAAGTAAAGTTTGAAGGTGCTGTGTCTAATTCTGCGTCCAACGGCATTGAACATATTAAATTTTCTATTATTTCAGCAAATTTATTTATTTCATCTATACTTAAAGATTTTGAGAGAATCAACTCTTTAAACGATATTCCACAATATTCTTCCATTGTTATTAATCTGACCTTATTACTATCGTCTGCCATTTCTTCGTTACCAATTTCCTTGTATAAGTAACTATCGTTTGCGTAATAATGAGTTATTATGCGTGGAGTTTTAACGTTATTTTTTTGAACTTTTTGTCGTAGCTCCAGCGAATCTGTATACAAATCTTCAAAAATATCCTTATTTATTCTCGGTGCTTTGGAATTTATCTTTCTTTCAAATCCGTATTGTTTTATAATTACATCTTTTTCATCGAAAGTAGCCTTTAAGACGAGAGCATTTGTGCCGCCATCAATTGACCGAATATTACTTAGTTTCATACAGGTTAATTATTTCCTCAGCCAATTCATCCAACTTCCCCCGATCCCACTCCGGTCCGGCCTGAGTAGTAACATAGCCGGGGAATTTTTCGAAAAAAACCTTATCGCTATCACTTTCGAACTCATCTACCCCATACAGCGGAAAAAGCTTCAGATGCAGATGATCGACAAAGATCCCTTCAGTAACCAGCGAAACTCTTGATGGTTTAAGAGCTTTACTCAATAAATCGGCAGTTTGCTTAGCTGCATCTAACGCTTTGTGCACAACATCAAAGTTGGCCTTAAAAACATCAGAAGTAACATGTTGTTTGGAAATCACCAGCGACGCACCCTTGGTGTTCGGAAATAAATCCAGTATCGCTATAAAATCCTTGTTCTCCCAAAATTTCGACGACGAAATTTCCCCTCTAACAATTTTGCAAAATAAACAATTTTCTTTAACCACGTTTTAATCTCCAAACCAAATACACATTTGAGTTTCCGTTTTTGCCATCTGATGAAAACTCATTAATTAATTCTAAACCAAATCGTGTGACTTCACCCTTTATTTTATCAAGTTCATTTTTGTCAAAAACGTGAACATACCTAAATTTATTTTTATCATTGTTCCACTTAACTAAGTAATCGTTTCTTTTAAGTGTAAGACCTACGTTTGTTTTTACCTTTTCCACAACCTAAGTCAAGTATTTTCACTTTTTTGGCCGATAAAATCCCCAATATCCCAAACCATCCGGGCCACGGAGCTTGTCTTGTTACACTAAACTCCTTAGCGTATGATTCGTAAAAGTGACAATTTATGTCTAAAATTTGCTTAATAGTTTTATCATCCATATGACCAAAGAAGCAATCAAAGCCATTATATACGAGCTGGCAAAAAATCCTAATCTGAAAGCTAGACAAATAAGTAAAATTTTAGTTACGCGTTCAAAAGGGAAAATGTTGCAGGCCTTTAACGACCTCGAAAAAACTGGCGAAATCAAACTATACCAACACAAAGGGATAACTTTTTAAATAACATAACTATGAAAAAAATCCGTACTCTGTCAGGTGTTACCACTGTTACCGTTTTGACTAAACCCTTTGCCTGCCCAGGAAAGTGCATCTTTTGCCCCAACGATGTGCGGATGCCAAAAAGTTATATTTCAAGTGAACCGGGAGCTCAACGGGCTGAATCAAATCATTTTGATCCCTACAAACAAACGTTCAACCGTCTA
>CAYZRJ010000055.1:0-4094 GCA_964480825.1 uncultured Candidatus Saccharibacteria bacterium
TGAAAAATACCTACGAGAAGTTCAAGCCTTTCCAATGACGGGTAACGGTCAAACTTCGGTTATGAACGCTCCCGGCGAACTTACAGACAAACAACTAAAAGAGCTAAACATAAAAGTGGTCAAAAAATGACAATAAACTTATTTCAAAGACTTCAAGTAACTGCCCTGTTACTAATCGTTAAAGTAATTTATTTCATCGATGTAGCTACCGGAGAAATATTTGAACAAGCTGTTAAATTAGGCAGCTACTTTGCAGTAATTTCATTTTCTTCAGCCTCATTGGCGCTTTTAGTTTTTAGTTTACAAACCGGTTACTTACAACAAGTATCAAAAGGTGTTTATGCGGCAGTTACTTACGATTCAACTTTTGGCAACGGAGCTTCATCATTGGTATTAGGAGCGAAAGTAACCAAAAAAGAATTTCCGATTTTATTAAATCAAAATTTTATACCCGAAGTTTCAGCTAAGTCCGTATTAATTGCCGACAAAACAAACAAAAAACTTTTGTACGAAAAAAACAGCAACGTACGTTTAGCATCTGCCTCAACCACAAAACTTATGACGGCACTAGTAGCTCTAGATGTTTATTCTTTAGACGATTTAGTAACTATTTCTAAAAACTGTTCCGAAGTAGACAGTACCAAAGCAGGTTTGCCCGAAGGTACGACATACAGGGTTATAGATTTACTTAATGCTATGTTGATCTCATCAGCCGGAGACTCAGCTTGCGCATTATCTGAAGGTAAAATCAGACCCGACGAGTTTGTTTTTCGCATGAATCAAAAAGCGTACAAAATAGATATGCAGAGTAGTTTTTTTACCAATCCGATTGGGCTAGATGGAGAAAACAGTTCTCATTTTTCATCAGCACAAGATTTATATAGATTAGCGGTAGAAGCCATGAATCATAACGTGATTCGCCAAATCGTAAAAACAAAAGAATTTGCCGTAAAATCTTTTGATGAAAAATTTATTGGTAAAATCGAGACCACTAACAAATTATTATATGAGATCCCACAAACAATTGGTGTAAAAACAGGGCGAACAACCGAGGCGGGTGAGGTTTTAATATACGAATACAAAGATGATACTAAAGACTTGTTAATAATAGTTATGGGAAGTGAGGATCGTTTTACCGACGTAAGAGCTCTTTTAAACTGGTTATTAACTAGTTATTCTTGGCAGTAATTGGTACACCGCGTGTAAATTCTGCAGTTAAAGCGGGGTAGTAAAGTACGATATCGCCACCATCATCATCTCCGCCATTAGTATACTTTCCTTCAAAGACGTAAATAGGCTGTAAAAACTTTTGAAAATCCGGAGTTTCGTAGTAGGCAAGATATATTTTATTTACTAAAATTCTCTCAACTGTAGGTGGGGATATGTCATCAAACGGATTAAAGTTTCGTGGCCGCACACTTGATATCACGCCTTTTCCGGCCAAAACGTGTTTCCATGCTTCCTGAACTGTGATAATAGGGTATGACGCGTCGTTTTCACTTGTTAAATCCCAAAAATAAGCTTCGGCAACGGGATAATTAAACGGGGATATCTCTTGCGCAGGATTTTTAAGTATCATCCAAATCAAACCTTTTCTTGCGTCGGGTCCCAAAATCGGGAAATCATTTAATTTCCCAAACAAATCAACTCTTGCTATTTGCGCATCGGCGGCGGCTTTAGTCTCTATCAGTCGGTTTCCAATAAATTGTCCTAAGGCCACTTTGTGATATCCACTTTTGTAAACAGTCTCGTCATAACGACCCAATTCTCTTAAAATTTCAATTGCGTGGGTTTTAGCCGATTCCTGGTTAATAGAAGCTCTTCTAAATTGATCACCCTTTCCGGAAAGATCCGTTCCGATTAACAAAGCTTTTGTTTCGGTGTTGATATATAAAACTCCTCCGGATATTAAACTTCTCCAACTGTACTCTTTACCTTTTAGATCCGATATTAATTCTGCTTCGGAAAATCCTAATTTATCCGCGTCAGCTTGTGAACCTTTACCCGCAAGATACGAGTATTGAACACCCTTAAACTTATATACAATCATTTTTCTGGGTAATCCGGCCGGAAGTCTTCCGTCTTTTGTATCTAAAACTATCACGGGAGCCTTGTTGTCTACAGTTAATACATTGGCCGGAACAAACTTTAAAGCCTCCATTTTGCCGTATTTAGGATTTGGAGGATTTCTATCTACCAACAAGTTTAAAATGAATTCTCGAGTTGTAGGAATAACAAAAAGTATCGCTACGTAATAAACCAGAACAACGACTCCAAGTATTTTTACACCTATTTTAAATTGCTTTGAAGTTTTGGTTAGCGACATTATCTATATGATATCATCTGAATATGCAAGTTCGCACTAGAATGGCGCCAAGCCCGACAGGTGAATACCACATCGGACATATCAGAACAGTTTTGTACGATTATGCGCTGGCACGCCGATACAAAGGAAAATTTATTATTCGTATTGAAGATACCGATCAAGCTCGTTTTATCGAAGGAGCTACCGATAAAATTTTAGATGTTATTAAAGATTATGGTTTGGATTGGGACGAAGGTCCAAGAGTAGGTGGTCCCCATGAACCATACTTTCAATCTCAACGTTTTGACATTTATAAAAAGTATGCAAAGGAATTGGTAGAAAAAGGTGCCGCTTACTATTGTTTTTGTACTACCGAACGTTTAGAAAAAATCCGACAAGAACAGCGTGACCAAAAATTTCCGGTTACAAAATATGACCGGTTTTGTTTAAAGTTATCTAAAGAAGAAATTCAAAATAAACTTGACGACGAAATTTCGTATGTAATTCGCCAGAAAATGCCCGACAACGAAACTATCTTGTTTCATGACGAAATCCATGGCGATATATCCGTTAACTCCGGTGATGTTGACGATCAGGTTTTATTAAAATCTGACGGATTTCCTACCTATCAATTAGCAGTTGTTGTAGACGATCATTTGATGGAGATTACACATATTTTACGCGGTATCGATTGGATACCGTCGACTCCCAAACATATTCTTTTATATCGCGCATTCGGGTGGGAAGTACCAAAGCACGCTCATTTACCCAACATTAAAGAACTTGATGGTGCTAAGAAAATGAGCAAAAGATTTGGTTCGGTAACAGCTCTGGAGTTTTTACAAGAAGGTTACTTACCAAGAGCTTTAATTAACTTCTTGATGTTTTTAGGCTGGAATCCGGGAACCGAAAAAGAGATTTATACTTTGGGAGAATTTATAAAAGATTTTTCGTTGGATAGATTACAAAAAACAGATTTAGTTTCGTTCGATCGTGAAAAACTTATTTGGTATAACGGTCATTATATTCGCAGTACCGAATCTGTGCCTTTGTGGCACGAAATAAAAGCTTGGGCCAAAACATACGGTGTGACTTTAAACGATTCCACCGACGAATTTAGCGTAAAAGTTTTAGATTTGATAAAAGATCGTATGAAGGTTTTATCTGACTTTAACAAACTTACACATTATTTTTATAACGACCCCACGGTTGATTCTGAAAAATTAATTTCATACGCCGGAAGCGAAGAACGATCTAAAGAAATCATTAAAAGTTTTATGGATTTACTAGAAAGTGTATCTGATTGGGACAGCAAATATTTAGACGAAGCTTCTCACAAAATGATAGGCGAAAAAGGGTATAAACCAAAGGAGGCGTTTATGACCTTACGCGTTGCTGTAACAGGTGAAACCGCAACTCCTCCGATTTTTGATATTTTAGGTTTGTTGGGAAAAGAAATTTCATTGCGCAGACTTAAAAAAGAGCGCTTATAAAATAAGCGCTCTCAGCCGGACTTAATTGATAAGCGGTTCCGGTGTTTTGCCCATGTATTGCCAATATTTTTCACTTCCGTCACACCAAATAATCTCGAATGTTTTTGGAAATACATAAATAACAACACCTTGCACTTTTGCCAATTCGATTTGCTCTCCCGTGTACCTCCGTATAATTTGATGGGCGAAATCACGGCTAAGTTGGGTTTGTAAGTTTTTACTCAAGACAATCCCCTGTAAAGCATGGCCATCTAAGACGGTACCAATACTTATAAATATACCGTTTACCGTTGCAT
>CAYZRJ010000056.1:0-3851 GCA_964480825.1 uncultured Candidatus Saccharibacteria bacterium
CCCCTAAAACTTTTGGACGGACGGATTTTTCGGCGGACTACTGTTTTATTAAAACCATTCTGCCCCTTGTCTTTCTATTCTCGTCATTCGTGTAATACCCGCTTAGTTTATTATGTAGAACTTCAAGGTAGCAAAAACCTTCATGCATTCCGCCACTCGGAGAGTTTTGTAATTTTTCACTTTGGGGTTTATTTCTAAAACCGTAAATTAAAAACCAGCTTCCGTTTTCTTTTTGTTTCAAATTAGCGACAAAACTCTCCGAGTCAGATTCGCTAAATTGGCCGGTAATAAAAATTGAAGTATAGTCTTGCTTTATGATTATTTCGCCATTCCCGGTCGTGACATAACGATCGTTCTCGGCATCGTACTTGTATGAGCTATTATATTCAGCTTTCCACTTTCCATTTAGATTTGGATAGTCATGCAATCCAGCCAATTTAGCGAGATGTGGAATGAAGAATCGTTTTTGCTTCCATAAAAATTTGTCCCAAAATAAAAACACTCCAAAAATGATTAAGCTGATAATGCTTACGGATAAAAATGGAATACTAACTTTTTGATCCAGTAAATAAAAACCTGCGGTAAAAAAGACAATGAAAGTTATAAATGATTGGTAATTTTTCATAATAGATTATCCTTTATTCCAATTATTCCAAAAAGAAATTAAATTTTTGATAGTTACTTTTGCTTGATTTGTGTCCCACTGCTCTTGTGATAGACCAAAAAGTTTGGACTGCCCATTTTGACATACTAAATTGTCTAAATCTGTTTCATTGAGCCAATTTATAACATTACAGAAAGTATCACCGTAACTTGTCCCGAATTTTGAGTCAGGCACATTGTGAAGCATACACTCCAAAAAATATGAGGGTGTTGTGTCTCCGTCAATATTTCCTCGGCTGTTTTTAAATAATCTCACTACTGGTTTATACCACTCACTACTGTTTTCATGTTTTGAAACCCCGTTGTCATAATGGATTTTTGGATAATTTATAACTTGCCTATCCCCGTTTTTGGTCCAAAAACACATTCCCTCAACGTAATCATAATTGTTTACGGTTTTATATTTTTTATACTGGGAACACACAACGACATCCGCGGGCAACCTTCCATTATTTGCCTCTACTGTTAATGCTTTGTTGCCCTCGACTATTTGGTCTTGACCATAATAATTTTTCAGGATTTTCAAAATATCTGCTCTAAAATTCATCAAACTGTAAGAAGCGGGAGATAAACCCAATGTACTTTTTTGTTCTTCGGAAAGATTGCTATAAAAAGTCGAGTTGAGTTGGACAGTAACATCTACGTCGCTATCGCCACGAATGTTGGTATCGTTTTTATATGAACCCTGTAAATAAACTTCAAAATCAACACCACTAGGCCAATCAGTATAAGAGTTTATGGCATTCTTAATAGAGTCAGCTGTTGATTTGGCGGTTGTAATTGCGCCTTGGTGTGACCATGTTTCAAGTTGTGATTCATTGATTGCCATAGTAGCTGGGGATAACCGCTCTTGTTTAGGTTATCTTTAGGTAGTATACTCTAAGTATGGAAAAGAAGTCAATGGGGTCAAGCAAGCCTTCAAAGCGACAATCGGAAATTCTCCAATTTGTCGCAAAATTTCAAAGAGAGAAAGATTACTCTCCCTCTCTTGGCGAGATAGCCAAGAATTTTGGGGTTTCTATCCCGACAATTCACCAACACATTTCCTATTTGCGAAAGAAAAATTTGCTTTCGGCGGATAAAGGCAAAAGGCGTTCAATCCAAGCGTTCAATGATCAAAAAAGGGACTTGGTAGAAATTCCGCTTATGGGACGTATTGCCGCAGGAGGCCCGATTGAAGCAATCAGAAACCCCGAGCCGATAGAAGTCCCTCGCAGTATGCTTTCAAGAGGCGCAAACTACTATGCTTTGAAAATTGCCGGAACAAGTATGATAGAGGAGGGCATATCGGACGGCGACATTGTGATTGTTCGTGAACAGCAAACAGTTGATGATGGAGAAAAGGCGGTTGCATATTTGCCGGATAAAAACGCGGTTACACTGAAAAAGATTTATCGCGAGAAAAAACGCATAAAACTTGTTCCGGCGAATAAATACATGAAGCCATTTTACGAAACGAATGTTGAGATACAGGGCAAGGTTGTAGGTGTTCTTAGGAAAGAGTTTTAAGATATGCTAAAATAGGATTATAGATTTTATGAAGAAAAAAGAAATAAAATTTAAGTTAGCAGAATTATTTTCCGGGCCTGGCGGGCTTGCTCTTGGCGCAATCCGGTCTTTTGCCGAAAACAAAAATACTATCTACAGTATCGAACCTGTTTGGGCAAACGACTACGATGCCGATACTTGTAAAACATACGCTCGTAACATTCACAACGGAAATGAAAAAAGTGTTGTTTGCGCCCCTGTTCAAGAAATAGATTTTGAAAAAGTGCCAAAGTTCGATGTTCTTGCTTTTGGATTTCCGTGCAACGATTTCAGTGTTGTTGGTGAACAAAAAGGTTTTGGCGGAAATTTTGGACCACTCTATTCTCACGGGGTTAGAGCAATAAACACACACAATCCAAAATGGTTTATTGCCGAAAATGTTAGCGGTTTACAAAGCGCAAATAATGGCGACGCTTTTAAGAAAATTCTGAAAGACCTTAGAGAGGCGGGCAAGGGTTATGTCCTTACTCCACATTTATATAAATTTGAAGAATATGGAGTACCACAACAAAGACACAGAATTGTGATTATTGGCATACGAAAAGACCTCGGTTTGAAGTTCAAAGTTCCTGCTCCAACTACAAAATATAATTATGTGAGTGCTCGCTCGGCATTAGAAAGTCCGCGAATACCTGATAACGCGCCGAATCAAGAGCTCACAAAACAATCCGCAAGTGTTGTCGAGAGGCTAAAGCATATTCCTGCGGGAGAAAATGCATGGTATGAGGGTATACCCGAATATTTGAGATTGAATGTAAAGGGTGCTCGCATGAGTCAGATTTATAAACGATTAGATCCAAACAAACCTGCTTATACAATCACCGGAAGCGGTGGTGGCGGAACGCATGTTTATCATTGGTCAGAACATCGGGCGCTTACTAATAGGGAGCGAGCACGGTTACAGTCATTTCCCGACGACTTTGTGTTTGAGGGTTCAAAAGAAAGTGCGAGAAAACAAATCGGCATGGCTGTTCCACCAGTTGGAGCGCAAGCCGTTATTTCTGCCGTGCTAAAAATATTTGCGGGAGTGCCTTATGAATCTATTGAGTCAAAACTTACCAACGGCGAAGCTAACGCGCAAGAGGTAGCAAGCCTGTTCGACAAAGTCGAAACGAGAACTACAGTTGCTCTATAAACCCTTGCCAGTCTTTCTTTGTTTTCCTTAAAAGACCGGACTCTTTAACGAATCGGATACCATCAAATTCTTGTCCGGGAATTTCTTTTGTTTCTCTCAAGTCAGTGTAATGACACCAGCCAGCAACCTCACAAGGTATATTTACAAAGTCCGGCATTAAATCCTTGTACTTGGAATAATGAGGTTTATCTTTTACGGCCTCGCTAATCTCCTCTTTCGCAATTCTTAAAAGATGATCATCGGGAATATCGGGGCGACAATAGATATAAATATCTGACCTACGTTCCTTTATTCTTATTTCATTTTCTCCAAGTACCAAGAAAGCACTTTTAGGTTTAGATGATTTTATGCCAACCCCGATTTTCGGTGTTCTCATTTTCCCATTTTCCTTAAAAGCGGTAATATCTTGCAAAACAATTTCATCACGAATATCAAAATCAAGTTCAATATCTACATTAAACTCTCTTTTCAAGAATTTCTTTACGGCAACTTCTCCAAGTTGTCC
>CAYZRJ010000057.1:0-3731 GCA_964480825.1 uncultured Candidatus Saccharibacteria bacterium
TAGTTCCGTCAAATGCCGTAACATTAAGTCCCGATGCTACGCTTGAGGCCAAAGAGGCACTTTGATTACATACACTTGGATTTGATGTTTCATATAGGTTTCCTGATATTGTTCTTGGAGTCAACTGGCCTACACGCCAGTTTAAAGTATGCTGATATTTTCCGTTGGAACTTAATATGGTGGCGGTACATCCTGCACCAGATCCCGAATGTTGCAAAGTACAAGCAGCGTTATCACACACATAATACTCCCAAACTACCGGCGATGACCCGGCCACACAGGATATTCCATTGGGGGGAGTTAAAGTAAATGTTAAAGATGCAGACGCCACGTGGGCTGTTGTAGTATATCTGGGTCTACCGCTTGCACACGCAAAAGTAGAGTTTGTTCCGGCAGTATTATCTCTTACCTGCATTGTTGAGGACACAGATGATGTACAAGATGAATTACCGGACTGTCCCCAAAATTTATCTGCGGCGTCAATCGTGTTGTTTCCATTTAAATCTTCCCAAACTGCACCGGCAACCGGTTCAACTAGGGGTATTACTACTACCGGTGCCACTACCGGTGCCACAGACGGCGGCTCACTGGTGTCCTTACTACTGTTGATTACATTACTCGCGCCATAACACTGACCGGGGCAAGAGCTGTTCGTCGCCTCACACTGAGAACTGCCGGTACCCGGTAAACCCACCCATTGAGTGGAACAACCACCACAAATATTCGATGGACACCCGCCGCCTTTACAACAGTAGCCGGCCGAACCACACGAATACCAACCGTCACTGCATTTTGTTGACGACTTGGTTGGAGCAGGAGGTGCAACTACCACAGGAGCCTTAACTACTACAGGGGGAGGAGGCGCAGGTGCAACTTTCGCAGGAGGAGGGGGAGCCCATTCTGCTTCTATGTCTATAGTAGCTTTGTTGTGTGCTAAAAACGAATCAGCAAAAAAATTACTGTTCAGCGAAACTTTACTTAAATTATACGTTTGAACATTGCCCGGTATATATTCTATTGATACAAGTTCCATATATTTTTGGTCTTTGTTAAAAACTTTATCTCCGATTTCCAGTTTTCCTACAACAAGCGATGAATTTTCTGCAAAAGTTTCATCCGGAGATAACGACTTCCATCCGTCACTGCTAAAAAGAGGGTGCTCTCTTGTCAATTTAATTGTGGAACCATCTTTAAATGTCAATTCATACAGATGATCTCTTATTGGGGATTCTAATTCTAAAACTATTTCTTTGGTGAACTTTTGCCCGTCATAACCCATTACCGCGTCTCCTATTTTTACGTTTTCGATGCTTTTCTCTGTTTTATCAGCCATCAATATTTTTGTGCCTGCCGGAAAACAGGACCATGATTTTGGCGGCGGACTATATGAATATACTTGTTTAGTGGGTGCCTTGGCTGAGGAGGATCTATCTCCATTTGCGACCATCCTACCATAAGCTAATTGTTGGGAGATCAAAACAAATGAGAAATAAATAAAGAATAATATAGCAAGTTTGTGTTTATTGTGTCGCATTTTCGTCATACCTATCAGCCCCAAATAATTTACACATTCTTCCAATCCTACTACAAGATTCGTCCAAGCAATAAGTCAATAAACCCAATCTGGCATTCACCTCTTCGAAAAGTTCATATTTATCGTGATAAGTTGTATCATATTTTCCCAAGTATATATAAGTATTATCGGGCGTACACTCAACACTGGTTATTAAATACTTGCCGATATTTGGCATAGATTTAGGACCGGAAACAGTCAACAAAAGAAGCTTCTTTTCTTCATCGTAATCATTTATTTCGGATAAAAAGGGAGTTGTTTTATAATCCCACGGTGTTTCCAGATCCAGTTTGGTAACTCCCCAAGCGTATTTAAATTCTGAAAGACCCTCGGGGTTGTTTTCAAAAAATTTTAGAACTTCCGGATCCATTACGTCCCCTATATCTTTACTCAACTTAAGTTTAGTTTCAATATCGTTAAAAACAGAGGTTTCGTTCTTAACCGAGTTGTTTTTGAATGTATAGTGTCTAAAACCGTAAAAGAAAACTAAGGTTAGCGACAAAATAACAACAATTGCGATACCGATCTTTTTGATCATTATAATAATGCTACGAATTAGTTTATAGATTGTCAATCATACGATCATTGAATTTAATGGCAGTCTATAGTATTATTCGCCCAAAGAGAGAAAAGGAGACCAAAATGCGAAAATTGTTGTTAAGTCTTTTCGTGATGATTATGGCGTCGTGTATGCCTGTATCAGCAAAGGCTTTACCGACCACAAGTGCAACTTTGACCAAAACGCCAACGCCTACTGCAACATTTACACTCACTCCAACGTTTACACCCACTATAGAACCTACGCCCACAACCGTGTTGGATGTCATGCAAAAAACCATGCTGTCGTCGATAAACGAAATCTGGCAATACGAAACTTGGATGGGCAACGGCGGCTGGCTACTAGTAACCGTAGCGTATCAACGAAACGGCGAAACTTTGATACAAACTGTCACTTTGAATGGAACCTTTTATGTGAACCCAAGGTTGGATAGATATAAAGATTCAAACGACACTACGACACCATATTTTAACAGCAGTTCATTTAAAAGTGCGTTGGCTACAAAACTAACTTACGCACGAGCTACTTGGCCGGAGCAATACTTTTTTGAGCCTAACACTATAAACGAATCGTGGGTAAATGAACATGTTACAGAGATAATTGATCGACCAACCCTCGCTGTTAACATACCAGCTTTAGGATCACAGAGAGTTTATGTGTATCTGGTTACAACAGACAGAGAATACGCCTTAAGTAAATACGACGGACAACTGAAAAATGAAAAAGGAGAAAAGTTCGAGGTATTTATCATAGACGGCGAGCATTTCTATACTCTGTCAATTTATTCGCGATCCGATATTTACCCGGCCATTTGGTACTTCATGGATCCAAACGTTGAAGTCGAAAAAAACAAGGATCTGTGGTATTTATACAAATTCTCTGACCAAGAAACGTTTGGTTTACTTGAAAGACCAAGTACTTTTGGCAGTTACGCATGGGAGAAAATGTATTTACTACCTGTCGGGGTCGAAGTAAGCTTTATCGGCAATCTGGTAATGTATTCCAAATAACAAAGGAGCCTTGAAAATAAAATTCGGGGCTCCTATTTTTACCTAACTTCAACCCACATACGTTGCAAAACCCCAATAAAATCGAGGCTTGTCCTACTATATTGTGATAAGCCTCTTTATGATTATAATTAGCTACAGAGATTTAGCCCTTTACTTTTTATATTGGAAAAACTATATCGTTAAATTAGAAAGGTAGTCTTTTGAAATTACTTTTGGTGAGTCAATTTTTAATTTCTGTAGATATTTTTCAGGCAGCTGTAATGCGATGTCATCTTCGGAGAATTCCTGAGATTCAATATCACTATCTTTATCGCTTAAATAAACTACTAAGGCTCTAACCAAAGATTCGTACACTACTGTATGTGCCTTTTTATAATTGCTAAAAACATCCTCTGGTAAATTATTAATGATAGTTTTAATACCATCGGATATCGAAAGTTCCACTTCATCTATATACGCATGCATGATCTCGTGGATTATATTCCTGACATTTGGTTCGGAGGAATTCCAACTTGCAACAATATAAAATATATCTTTAGTAGGTATGCACATGCCTGACTTGTCCCAGTTTCTTGTTACACAAAATTTG
>CAYZRJ010000058.1:0-3629 GCA_964480825.1 uncultured Candidatus Saccharibacteria bacterium
TTACGTGTCATCCATCTTTGATTACGCTATCTATTCTAACGGTGTGATGGATTAATTATTCACTTTCCACACACGTTTGTTGCAAACCTCACTTTTATAAGTTATAATCTCCTGTTCTACACAAAACTTTACACTATGCACAAAAATGAAAAAAACAAACTTATAAATGAGTTAATAACTGAATCAAAAAGTATTGCTGTTATCCCTTCGAAAATAGGCGGTGTTGACGCATTTTGCGCGGGTGCAGGGCTATTTCACGTATTAAAAAGTCACGGTAAAAAAGTAGAACTTATCTATCCCGGCCGAATTCCCGATGGTTGTGAAGGCGTGATTAACGAAAAAGAAGTAACCTCTAATATTAAAAGACGCGATCTCGTAGTATCTGTGGATTATTCCGACACAGACGTGGAAAAAATTCAATATTCGACCGAAGACGGTGTATTTTACTTAAGATTTGGTCCTGTTTCGCGCGATTTCGATGTTAATAACGTAAAGGCAGAAGTACACGGTCACAAACATGACGCATATATTATTATCGGCGCGCAGGTTCTCGAAGATCTTGGTCAGACCCACAAAGAGCTTCAACAAGACCTGTTGGTGGGAAAAATTATTAATCTTGATAATACGGATAGAAATACTCGTTTTGGACACTACAATATTGTTGATCCTCTGAAAGATAGTGTCAGTTTACTGACACTTCACGCGGCATTAGACTGGGATCTTGTTATAGGATCGGAAGCCGCGCAAGCATTTTTGACAGGAATAACCCATAGGAAGCTATAAAACCCACTAAATTGGTTGCAATTTAAAGGCTTCTTTGGTAGGATACTATTCGGATATGGCGTTACAAACGGATAAAAAGTCAAAAATTATAAAAAATCATAGATTACACGAAGCCGACACCGGATCACCTGAGGTTCAGGTAGCGTTACTCTCCGAACAAATCGTTAAGCTCTCGGATCACTTAAAAATCCACAAAAAAGACAATCACTCACGACGCGGACTATTACAAATGGTAAATAAGCGAAGGAGACTCCTTTCGTATTTAAAAAAGAAAGACGAAGATAGGTACGGCTCTTTAACCGAGAAGCTAGAATTATCCAAGTGAGGCTAATGCACAACATAAAGATTGCTAAAAAAGAAACAACGTTTGCCGGTAAAAAATTAATACTCGAAACCGGTGAGTTAGCTTTTTCAGCAAACATGGCGGTAAAAGTTACATACGGTGAAACTGTAATTTTAGTTACAGCTGTTTCGGGAGACGCAAAAGAAGACATAGATTTTTTTCCTTTGACTGTTAACTACGAAGAACGAATGTACGCAAGTGGAACAATCAAATCGTCTAGATTCGTTAAAAGAGACGGTAGAGCAAACGATGACGCAGTTATTTCCAAAAGATTGATTGATCACGCAATAAGACCGTTATTTCCCAAAGACTACATGGATACGGTTCAGGTCGTTGCAACAGTTTTATCTCTAGACGAAACTTCTGATCCTGAATTTGTTGCAATGGTGGGAGTTTCTGCGGCTTTGACAGCGTCAAACATTCCTTGGAGTGGACCTATGCTTACCGCGCGAGTGGGTTATATTAATAAAAAATATACATTAAGCGCTACCCACGAAGAACTGCACACAAACAGCGAACTCGAAATGACAGTGTCTTTTGCAGGAGTCGACCGAAAATTTTTAGCCATAGAAGCAATGGCAAATAACTTACCCGAAGAGAAAATCTTGGGTGCGATAGATTTTGCTCGCGAAGGTTTGGTCGGTGTTTCAGACTTGATAATCGCTTTTGCAAAAGAAGTTAATCCCAAAAATATAAAATATAATTACGTTTCTAAAGCATTAAACCAAGATTTACTACGTGACGTTGAAGCAGTAGCAAAAGACCGTACGTACGAAATCATGAAAAGTAACCTCGACAAACCAGAAATGAGAAGAATGCAAGAAGAAATATCAGACGAAGTTATGATAAAACTTGAAGGTAAATATAAAAAAGCCGATATGTTTTTAGCACTTGAAGAAATAGAAAAACACGCGATGCAACATTTGATTTTAGACGAAGGAAAAAGACCTGATGGAAGAGGTGTTAATGATGTCAGACACATTTCTGCTTCGATAGGCTTATTACCTAGAACACACGGAAGTGCTTTGTTTACACGCGGTGTTACCCAAGCATTAACGGTTGCTACTTTAGGCTCGCCGTCCGAACAACTAATCGTGCAGGATATGTACGGTGAAGACCGAAAAAGATACGTTCATTATTACAATATGCCTCCTTATGCTTCCGGTGAAACAGGAAATATAGGAACTCCTAAATCACGTGAAATCGGACATGGAAAATTAGCAGAGAAAGCTTTGTTACCCATGTTACCCGACGCAAAAGATTTTCCTTACACAATGGTAGTTGTTACCGAGATTTTATCTTCAAGCGGTTCCACATCGATGGCTTCAACCTGTGCTTCTACACTTTCGTTGATGGACGCAGGTGTTCCGATCAAAGCAATGGTTGCAGGAGTCGGAGTCGGTTTAATTACAAACGATGACTTCACAAAATACAAAATAATGACCGATCTTGCCTACATGGAAGATGCGTTTGGGTTTTTAGATTTTAAGATGGCCGGTACACGAACAGGTGTTACAGCGATTCAATCTGATATGAAAGCTACGGGAATACCGATGGACTTAGTACCGCGCATTTTCGAGCAGTCAAAAGCCGGTAGAATGCACGTTTTGGATCAGATGGAAAAGGTTATAACAACTCCTCGCGCCGAAGTATCAAAACACGCACCAAAAATGGTTTCATTAAAAATTGATCCCGAAAAAATTGGTCAGGTTATTGGAACCGGCGGAAAAGTTATAAGAGAAATTCAGGATAGAACCAATAGCGTAATTTTTATTGATGAAGACGGCTCGGTGGTTATTACCGGACAAAAACTTGAGGATGTCCAAAAGGCCGCCGAAATAGTTGACGGCATGACACGTGAACTAAAAGTTGGCGAAACATACGAGGGCGTTGTCGTTGACTTGCTTGATTTTGGCGCGTTGGTCGAAGTCCTTCCGGGAAAAGTTGGTTTAATGCACGTCAGCGAAATTAGCAACGAATACGTTACAAACATTACCGATAAAGTTAGTGTTGGCGATAAAATAAATGTTAAAGTTATCAGTACCTCGGACGACGGTAAATTTGGTCTATCACACAGAGCCTTAGAACCCGGTTACGAAGAAAGGCCTCGACCGGAAAGACAGGATAGAAACGATCGCGGAGGACGCGGAAACTTTAGGGGTGGAAACGATCGAAGACCGCGTAGATAGGTGTTTGAACTGGTATAATTTTATAATGTCCAGAATTTGTCCGAAATGTAAGGCTAAACTTGGTGGCTACGATCGTTTCTTTTGTACTTCATGCGGAGAACCGTTGTCTGCTGATTTAGTAAATCGCGATTGGGTATTTTCACGAATTGCAAACTTTGCCACTTCTTCTAAAGAAAAAAATGAATCCAAATCTAAATTTAATTTTAATGGCGTGGTAGATAGACTTAAAATTTTTATGAATGTAAAAAGCATCGTTGCGGCGGTATTTAGTGTGCTGTTTATTATCAATGTTTTTTACTTTGTTCAATACAGAT
>CAYZRJ010000059.1:0-3426 GCA_964480825.1 uncultured Candidatus Saccharibacteria bacterium
TGGATATAGCGTCAGTAACATCTCCGGGAGTTAAAGTCAGCCTATCTCCAAAAAATATTTTTTCTTCTTTTAGCACCAGCTTGCCTTCAAGGTTCCTTAGTTCGTTTCGGGCTCTTAAAGCATTTTCGTATTGCCCTTTTTCGGCACTTTCGTCCAGTACTGACAGCAAATCAAAACTTTTATCGACCAGTTTTTTATAACTTTGTGGAATTTTACTTTTCCTTAATATTAAATAGCTACATACTCTGTCCATCATGTCGATACCGCGCTGAGGAAATTTGACCTCGCTTGATCCGACACGGGATTTTTTGTAAATCATTTTAATAACATCTGACGGAATCTGTATTCCATGAAACTCGCTCAACCTTGTGGCGTTAGCTTCTAAAATCTTTATCGAGTCCCGTTCGTTTGGCTCATTTACTTGAACAATTGTGAAATTCTCAATCATGTGGTCGTTTTCACCGATTATTTTTTCGTAAAGTGATGTATTCATGTTTGCGATAAGTTTCGCACCGGTTGCGTCTAAAACAGATCTAAACATAGAATAGAACATGGGCATGGTTAAACCTGCCGATGTCGCAAAGAAAATGTTTTGAAAATTCTTGATGCTAAATATTACTCTACCTAGACCTTTTAGCTCGTCGGACAATGATGCAAGTCCTACGTCTATACCGCCCCTACTAAACACGCTAGTTAAAAACGAAACTAAATCAAATTCAATAACCTGATATCCGACCAAAATAGGAGGGACTTCCAAAGACGTGATATTACGGGCTAATAACTCGACCAGAGTACTTTTTCCCACTCCGGGGTCGCCGACTAATAAAATACTTGTTGTATTTTTTTGCAGCAAGGCTGAAACCATCGCGTCATATTCATCACGTACGACCAAAATATTGTCTAATTTTTTGAGAGATTTTTGATTTAGGTTTTCACTAAAGCTGTCCAGAATCGGTGTCTTCTTGCCCTTTTCTAAACTTTTAATTGCGCTAGGGAAAATGTTCATCTTGACTAACTCCAGTTTTACTCTTTGAATATCCCGAGAGCCCAACATCTTAAGCAGACCCAAAAGCAAGTGCTCTGTTCCAACGTAAGGATGTTCAAATTTTATCGATTGGTAGTATGCTTCTTTAATTAGTTTTTCGGTATCGATTGGTTTATTTTTCGGAATATGCAGGTTAGTAACATTCCCTAAAAGATAACTACCTATTCCTTCGGAGTCTTTTATAATCTCCAAAATTTTGGCACTCGACAATTTCTTTTTGGAAGGAAGTGTAAGTAACGTTGATTTTGCCCTGTTTGTTAATCGGTCAAGGATCATAAATTACGCACTCAATTGCTTGATGCTCAAAGCAAGCTTTTGATTTGCTCCGTCAACTTGAGTTATAACTGCCTCTATTTCCTGACCTTCGGTCAACGGCCCGTCAGCCTCTGAGATGTGAATCAACCCGTCAAGACCTTTTTCAAGAGTCACAAATGCGCCAAAAGGTACTATTTTACTAACGATTCCTTTAATCTTGTCGCCAACGGTGTATTTAGAATCAACTGTCTCCCATGGATTTGTAGTTAATCGTTTTACGCTTAAAGCAAGCTTTTTGGATACATCGTCTACTCCCAAGACCTGAACTTTGACTAATTGTCCGACCGTGAAGTAATCCGTAGGATGATTTACCTTTTCCCAAGCGATTTCGCTAATGTGAACTAAACCCTCCACCCCACCTAAATCAACAAAAATACCAAAAGGCATAATTCCGGTAACTACACCCTCCATTTTGTCACCAATTGTTATATCTGATAATTTTTCTTGTCTTGCGGTTTGGCTGTACGTATCTAAAGCCTCTTTTTCGGACAACACGAACCGATTTTTCTCAACGTCCAGCTCGATTACTTTAACTTTTAATGTTTTACCCGCTAATACTTTTAATGACTCTTTAAGCTCTGCTTCACTTCCTGCCGCAAATTTGGCCACATCGTTTGTAAAATGTACTCGATCTAAATGTGACAAAGGAATAAAGCCACGAAGCCCTGCACAGTCACACAAAAGACCGCCTTTGTTATATTCGATGACGGTGGCTTCTAAGGGCATTCCGGTTTCAAAAGCCTCTTCGGCTTCTTTCCACTTACGTTCTTTTTCGGCTCTTTTAACAGACAGTACTATATAACCTTGATCGTTTTCGGCCTGAGCAACTTTAGCGACCATTATGTCGCCGACTTTTAAATCTTTAAACTCATTTTCACCGATTAATTCCGAGGTTGCTAAAATAGCTTCGGATTTAGCTCCGACGTCTACAAGAACTTCGTTTTTGCCGATTTTGACAACAACTCCTTGTATCAGGTCTCCCGGTCTAAATTCCTGCAACTTTATACTTTTGCCTTCAAGTAGCTTACTCATTACTGAGCTATCTATTTTGACTTTTGAAGATTTTGACACGCTAGGTTTGAATTCTAAAAAATATGGCATCAAAGCGTCAGTGATACAGTTTCGGCGTGTGGGTATTGCCTATGGGTCTGCGCGACACCAAATTTCACTAAAATTCAACCTCCTTTCTCCTCTATCGAGGTCTAGGGCTGATGATAGCAAAGAAGATAAACAGCCACAAGGGCTAATACACTTGCATTGAGTACAACAAAACCCCGGCGACGACCATTAGATCGATGCTATAGCACGAAGTGCTATGGCTCGAGCGCTGGTCGAGACGGATCCGACAGGATCCCGGCGACGACCTATCTTCCCAGAGATTCTCTCAAGTATTTTCGGCGCTGGTAGTCTTAACTTCTCTGTTCGGAATGGAAAGAGGTGTGTCCCTACCGCAATCATCGCCGGGGTTTTATTGTCCAAACTTTCGTTTGAAAATTACTCCGTTAATTTATCAGAAGTTACTCTGAAAACTGAATAAAAGGGTTACCTTTTCGCCTAGGCGATGCCTAGTCTAAAAAGGTTAACGCTGACTATCACTAGTCGGCGAGAAAAATCAAAAAAATCAAATCGCGGTTATTTCACTTTAATCGAAAGATTTACAGCGATTAAGCATAGCCTTACGGCTATGGACTTAATCTAAAGTGAAGACGCGCAAACATTAGTACTACTTCGCTACACACATTACTGTGCTTACACGTATAGCCTATCAACCTAGTATTCTCCTAGGAGTTGCGTCGACTTAAAGTCGAAGGAATTTAATCTTGAGGTATGCTTCACGCTTAGATGCTTTCAGCGTTTATCAAATCCCAACATAGCTACCCAGCGATGCTCCTGGCGGAACAACTGGTACACCAGAGGTTAGATCATTCCGGTCCTCTCGTACTAGGAATGAGTCCTCGCAAATTCCAAACGCTCGTTGTGGAAAGAGACCGTACTGTCTCACGACGTACTGAACCCATCTAACGCGCCACTTTAACCGGCGAACAGCCGGACCCTTGGAACCTGCT
>CAYZRJ010000060.1:0-3322 GCA_964480825.1 uncultured Candidatus Saccharibacteria bacterium
GGTAAATTTGGTTTTGCTTTTATATTCGTAGGTGTAAGTTTTTTCCTTGGAAATTTATCAATATACAAACCGTAGTCTATGCTGAGTGTTGGAACTTTAGTTAAAGAAAAATAAAACCTTGCTTTTTTAAGAGCATTTTCGGCTGGTTTTAACCCATCCTCGTCTGGAACTATATCTACATTAAAATCACTCAGACTGTGCAACTCCAGATTTAGCGATGACAACAACGCCTTGAATCTATCTAGCTTATGTTTGTTTCTTGTACCAATTAGTAGTTTCCTTGTCATGTTAATACTGTGACTAGCACTTACTTCCTATAGGTTGACTGGGCTTTGATACCCTGTTACAATAAACACAATTAATCATTGATCGCACCGAATACTTTACGGAGTATATCACAAATCATAAAGAAGGAGACGAGACGATGCGTAAAATAAAACGCTTTACTTTCGAAGGAAGGACGCAGGAAGTTGTATTTACAGAAACCGAAAAACTTCCTCCCGACGTGCTGGTCCACCTGTATAAATTTGCTTGGGATGACACCAAAGACCTTGCTCTTTTCACAACCAAAAAGAGAACGCCACTGCAGAGGGTTCGTCAGGGAACGAGAACGGTCGAGGGTTACATCTCTGGACAAGCGAAACTGACGATAGCAAAACCTGATGGGACAACACGGGTTTACGAGGTGGGAAAAGACACCGGCCAACTTTCTGTGGATGTGGAGATTGGTGATCTGATGCGCTGGGAAGTACTTAACGGCTCAACCTTTGTTGGATACGAGGTATGTTTCCCGCCCTGGGCGCCTGGTCGCTACGAAGATGTCGAGTATTAACAAGTCAAATAACTACAGCACTAAAAGAGGCAAACCCCAAAAAAGTTTGTCTCTTATTTTTTCCAAATAAGCTAAAATATTTGAAATAGAGGATTATAATGTGGTTATGGAAAAAGCAAACTTTATCGAAGAAGTCATTAATAGGTGGACCAAAAACGACCTTGCCGGGATGAGGGATGCTATTCGACCCATATCGGGTGAAAGTGGAAATATAAATTTTCCTTTGGCATTATGTACACTGGCGTATATGGAGTTTATAGGAGGATTTTTATGGGGAGAAGATAGGGGATTTGCTTGCAATGTCATGAGATATATAGATGACTGCTTTACGAGTAGAAAAGAGTACCCGATAGATATCCTTACTGACCTGTTCAGGAACGGCCTGGTTCATGAATACTTTCCCCGAGGTGGTGTGAGCAGAAACGGTAAACGCCCAGCTATTTATAAAGGTAACAAATATAATATTGTTTTAGATGCCGAAACACTTGTTACCGATTTCTTTAACTCTTTAGGTATCTTTATCAACAAACTAGAGACAACTAAGTATGAAAAGCGTATGGACCAAGCTATCGGTAGAATTAGCTCTCTAAAAAATAAGTACAAGGATTTAATAGAAAAGCTAAGCCGCCAACCAAACGACGATGAAACAGCTACCCCTAGTGAGGCCCCACCAGAGGAAACTACCGGTAGGACTTTTAGCGCTGGTGCAAGTGGGTCTCTTGGACCCATGCACAACACAACGGACCCAAGCCTGTTAGGCAACGAAAGCTAGGCAAGTTCCAGGTTTCTGGAAATATTTAGCGTAAGAGGTTATAAACTGCAGTGACCTCTAAAAAAGTTTCAACTAATTTCCACGCATCCAGCCAAATAGCCTGGAGAGTAAAATAGGCTCTAGGCCGGCATGCTCAGCCATATATCTTGGAAAATATAACTATCTACCATACTTTGCCCAATCATCAATTAATTTGGGATCAAAAATACTTTGCATCCCTTAAACGTTTGAAACCAACATCAAAATTTTCAATTTTTATTAACTCTATGTTTTCCATACAACACTTATTATATCTCCGGAAGGTTCCTGACCGACATGCTCAGCCACTTGACACAGGTCTCTAAACCACGTAAAATACGTGGTATATGTCCACCATAGAAAATGTAAGCAAACTTTACGAAAGCAATATATCACTGTTAACAACCTTTGATTTAGAAAACCTTTTGCAAATTAAATCAAGTAGAACGTTGGAGGATTTGATAATACGTTTAATACAAGAAAATGTACTCACCCAATTGGAAAGAGGAAAATACTATGTAACCGCAAAGCAACCTTCGAATTTCGAAATAGCAAATTTTATATATGCACCCTCTTATATATCTTTTGAAACTGCATTAAACCACCATGGATTACTTAGCCAATTTCCTTTAGAAATAACCTCAACAGCACTTGGAAAAAAAGTTGAAAAGCAGGTTAATGGCCAGCTATTTACATACTCGAAAATAGACAAAAAATTATTTACAGGTTATTACAAAGAGTCAGGCTACCTAATAGCAACCAAAGAAAAAGCCCTCTTTGACGAAGTCTATTTGATAAGTAAGTCTGTTAAGACCGAAAAAATCTTAGAAGGTTTGGACATGACCACATTTGAAATGAGTAAGTTAGAAGTATTTTTAAAACTGCTGCCTCAAAAAATACTTAAAACTTTCTACACTATTATGGAGAAATATTTATGATATCAATCGAGCAACTAAAAGTCTTTGCCAAAAAGTACAAAATCAACGAGTCTATTGTTGCACGTGAGTTTGTTCAGGTAACTTTTCTTAAAGAGTTGTACGAACAAAGATTGTCAAAAGAAGTCTTTTTTAAAGGTGGAACTGCTATTAGACTTATCTATGGAGGGAAAAGGTTTTCAGAAGATCTAGACTTTACGGTTATTACCAAAGAAAATGAGTTTCTTGAAAAGATAGATGTATTTTTTGGTCAGCTTTCCAGAAAATATCCCTTTAAGTTTAAGGAAAGAGATGTCATAGCAGGTAAGACATACTTGTTGACTGCTGAAATACCAAACTTGAAGTCAAACACATTCGTAAAACTTGACTTTTCCATGAGGGAGAGTGTTTTGGATCCGGTGCAGGAGTTTCTAAAAACCGAGTATCCAATTATTATTCAATCGTTTGTAAACTGTTTAAGTAAAAACGAGATATTTGCAGAAAAGATCCGTGCCATACTAAAAAGAGAGAAGCAAAGGGATTTATACGATTTGTGGGTATTGTACGAATTAGGTTCCGTTCCCAACATAGATTTAATTACAAAGAAGCTCGCTTTTTATGGAGAAAGGTTTGAAAAATCAGCTTTGTTAGAAAGTTTGCATAAATTCAAGAGAGAAGATTTCATTTTAGATATGAAACCGTTTGTCACAATCAATGAGCGAACAAAGTTAAGCGAGCTGTTTGACTATATTACTAAGTATTTGGAAGAAACGTTTGAGAAATTAT
>CAYZRJ010000061.1:0-2743 GCA_964480825.1 uncultured Candidatus Saccharibacteria bacterium
ATGACAAAACCTATTTATATATTGTGCTTAGAAATGAGTTTATTTTTTTCAATGGCCGCAAAATTAATGTGCCAAAAATTATTATGGCCCGTAAAACCGAACTTTTGCCAAAGGACGTCAGATTTGGCCCATATCCGGACGGCACGACTGCCAAGTTTGTAGTTCGAACTTTACGAAAACTATTCCCCTACCGGGATTGTTCAATTTCGAAGTTTAACGCCTACCGCAGTAAACGTAGACCTTGTTTATATGGTGATATAGGATTGTGCTTGGCTCCGTGTGTAAAATTTTGGCCGCAAGAAATCACCGACTACAAACGAAATATAGCCGGCATAAAAAAGATTTTAACGGGTGGGAGCTTTAGTGTGCTAAAAGAACTAACTAAAAAAATGGACGGGTTTGCAAAAGATAATGATTATGAACAGGCCGCACGATACCGTGATTTGATTTCAAAGTATAATTACGTGAGACAAAGATATAAGTTACCCGAGATTTATATGGAAAACCCGACGTTTGTGGATGACCGAGCCGAAGAGTCCTTAAAATCATTGGCAGTGTCGTTACCTACTTTGAAAAAATCACCTAAACGCATTGAATGTTACGACATTTCTAATATTTCCGGAACCGATGCTGTGGGCTCAATGGTTGTAGCGGAAGGCGGAAAGATAACAAAAAAAGAATATAAACGTTTTAAAATAAAATATAAAAAGACTCCCGATGATTTCGAAATGATTTACGAAGTTATTAGTCGCAGATCTAATCACAAAGATAGTTGGCCGGTGCCGGACTTATTACTAATCGACGGCGGAAAAGGACAGGTTAGCGCGGCCGAAGAGGCGGTTAAAAACAATTCGTGGGGTGTAGTTGTTGTCGGTTTGGCGAAACGGGAAGAGACGATTATTTATCGTGATGGCTTAGAGCTTGTTGAGCTTAAGCTAGATAAAAACGATGTTGGGTTAAAGTTGTTAATGCGGTTGCGCGATGAGGCGCATAGATTCGCGCAAGCATATCATCATAAGTTGAGAGCTAAATCTTTGTTGACCTAAATAGTGCTAAAATTTATATATGAAAACATTTCTTCGCGGTTTCATTTTTTCGTATCTTGCCCTAGTCTTTTCGCAACAACTTGTCAAAACCTACATTGTTTTTGACGACAGGTCTTTTTGGTTAATCGTATTTGCTCTCTCGCTCTTAAACATATTTAAACGATCAATACTAAGCGTTGTTTCTCTACCTTCAAAGGGTATTTTTTTCCAATTCATATCTTTTTTTCTAACTGCGCTTTTACTTAATATTTTAGTTGCGATTGTCCCGAATTTCAGGTTTTTAGCCACAAGCACTCCCGATTTCATTATTTTCGGCTTCATGATACCATCAACCTACTTAACCGCCTTCTCGGCGGGAATTTTCACCTCTGCCGTTATAAGTTTAGTATCAAATTTCTTTCATTGGTTAAGTAGTAAAAAATGAATTCAAACATTTTAAAATATATCCAAATAATTATCAGTATATTTTTAATGTTTCTTATCCTTATTCAATCAAAAAGTCAGGGTTTAAGTTCCGGCATTGGAAGCGCTTTTACCATGTATAGATCTCGAAGAGGAGTCGAAAGATTGGTATTTATTTTAACCATTTTATTTTCTATCTTGTTGGTAGGAAATTCACTGGCTATTTTAATCCTATCCCGTTAATTTATGCCAACCGGTAGAGAAACTTCGCTTATATTTATCGAAGGAAAGGTCCCCTTACAAGGTTCTGTTAGTGTTTCCGGCGCGAAGAATTCCGCCATTAAATTGATTTTCGCCTCGATGTATTCAAACGAAGATGTTATTTTAGAAAACATTCCGCGTCTGGAATCAATTGCCGTCGATATGGAAATAGTACAAAGCATGGGCGGAAAAGCTGAATGGATCGGTAACAATAAACTTCTATTAAACGGATCCGGTTTGAATACTTACGAAGTACCGTTTGAAGTAGGATCAAAATACCGTACCGCTTTTTTACTGGCGGGTCCTCTTTTGTTTCGTTTCGGAAAAGCAAGAATTCCGAAAGTTAAAGAATCGGCGTTTAAAACGGCTCCAATAAACAGAATAATTGAAACGTGGAAATCTCTTGGATTTGAAGTTGTGGAAGACGACGATTGGATTAGCGTGGGATCAAGCTCTCCGAAAGGAACTGAAATAAGTTTTAAAACCAGCACGCATACCGGTACCGAAAACGCAATTTTATCCGCCGCACTAATAGAGGGTGAAACAACAATAAACAATGCATCAGAAGAGCCGGAAATAGATGACTTGATTGAGTTTTGTAATTTGATGGGAGCATCTGTCAAACGTGTTGAGCCTAGGAAAATAAAAATTACCGGTACTCATGTTTTTAGGGGATGTACCTTTGAAGTACAGTCGGATAAGTACGAAGTCGCAGCCTTTGCAACCGCGGCAATACTTACCCGAGGAAATATAGTTATAAAAAACGTAAAAAAACTTTCGATGGTACCTTTTGTAAATTTTTTGTCTAAGATTGGTGTAAATTTCGAAATTCAGGATGATGAGTTGCGCGTGTGGAACGCAACCAAGATAAGCGCGACTACAATCACCGTCGCTCCTAGTCCGGGCTTTGTTCCGGATTGGCAACCTTTAGCTACCTTAATACTTACTCAGGCAGACGGACAGAGCCTGGTTCATGATACTGTCTATACTGACCGCTTTGAATACACAAAAGATCTAAACCGTATGGGAGCCGA
>CAYZRJ010000062.1:0-2553 GCA_964480825.1 uncultured Candidatus Saccharibacteria bacterium
TTCGCATAACAACAAGTTTATACCCACTTGTCGCATATGTTATGAACCATTAAGACTTCGTTTTGTTTCATAAAAACTTCGGAAAAGGAAAAAGCCACCCGAGTCGTATAGACGGGGGTGGCTTTCTTTTACTAAACTTTCTTGCAATTAAGAGCGCGGTGCGATGAGTTCAAAGTTCTCTTCGCGCGCGAGCTGGGACATGAGCATGAACATACCACTAGCGCCAAGTCCGTCAAACGGTGCAGTGGCATCGAGACCTTTGATTGCGCTAGGATCCAAAGCGTCGTACCAAGGTACGAAGTACAACTTGGTGTGGCCGTGTTCCTTTGCACCTTCAGCATCTGACGCAGCCTTTACAGCCAGGTTGGACTCATCGGGGATGAACACATCTTCGTAATCTTGGTGCTTGACCAGCAGGTTAGACGGCCAACGCATTTGAGCGTAACCGAATCCCTGTCCAGGTGCACACTTGAAAACTCCACCGTTCTGGTCCGTTCGAGCCTCGAAGCCGTTGGCAAACAAGATCGGGCGGGACTCAAGGTCGCCAGGATGAAGAGCTTCTTCCTTACTTTCACGGGTTGCGGTTGCAACCGAGCTTTCGATGTACCCTCGGATATTGTCAGCCTTTTTGACGAGATCGCCGTATCCACGGGGTGCGGCTAGAGTTTTCGCAAATTCCTTGCGGATGCGAGCTTCGCTAACAACACCAAAATACAATGTGCGGTTGATAACGGCATAATAGATCATGCCCGCACCACCGCCGCCATATTCACCAAGGGTGAAAAGGACAGCGTCGTTCTCTTTCGCGTAAGTACCGATCGTTGCCACGCCGTGTTTACCGACATGGTTGGGATCTTCAGCTCCAGCGTTCGAAACGAAGAACGGAATGAAGCCGGTGACATCTCCGGGATCGAAGACATACGAAGTGTCCGTTTTGGGATCGAAAAATCCGACAGCCCAAAAAGGTTTCGCCGGGTTGTGAATGAGCGCGCCGATGCTTAACGGGCTCTGGCGTTTGATGGCTGCAGTCACACCTTCAAAATATCCTTTAACGGTCTTGCGAATTCTTAAGTTCATTTTATTCTAAGCCTCCTTAGGCATAGTTAGAGACGCGTCCAAAGGACACGCTCAATTGAGTTTTCAATGTGCGTATGTCGTTGCAGATTCGATTGTCGCTTGACGACAAATTAACTTACAAAGGTATAGTACCATATTATAGCTATAAGTCAATACCCGTTTAGCTCTGTTGAATCCAGAGCCTAAAACACTATAATTAATACGATATGGATCTTAAAGAAATAAACTCTAAACTTAAAGAAGTAGATATTTCGCTAAATACCGCGGATATCGGTAACGATAGCGAGATCATGGAAGTTTCTGCACCAACTGACGTAGAAGGATTATATAAATTAGTAACAGTCATTATAAAAGACAAGAAAACTAACGCTATTTCAAAAAAACTTATATGGTCCCAACCTCTAAAAGTAGTTATACTACCAATCATCATAAATAACGACGGAATAAATTACTTTTTACTTGTCAGCCAAAGTAGGTTTTTATTCTCAGGAAAGGTTTCGATCGAGGTTAACAAAGGTTTTATTGGCGAAGGTACGTTTATAGACGATAAACTTTTGTGGAACTATCTTGTTGATAGAAAGATTCCATATCTTAAAGATTATGTCGATATATTAAAGGTTGTAGACTTGGGAAATTATGTACAACACCCGGATTTTACTAGTTTTAAAATTCCCGTTCAGCTGGTTTTTGCAAAAACAAAACAAAATTTTAATATTGAAGAGTTTAAAATTAATTTACGGGTCAAACATGATTATTATAATGAACCAAAGGCGGGACCTCCGCTACATAACACTCAGCCTGTCTTGAGAAGTTTAGACGAAATTAGCCTAAGACTAGATGAAATACTAGAAAACCCCGATGCAACAAACGAGGAATTTTATTTAAACGATAGTTTGTCTATCACAGCCATATCGCTAGCCTTAAACTATATAAAAATTATGGGAACACCTTACATATGATTAATGAGCATAAATTTATTGATAGTATAAAACGATACGATGTATCCGGCTTAGATTTCGAACCGATTGATAGTATAAATGAAGTTATTTCAGGAACCATGCGGCCGTTTAAAAAACGCGGCATGAATGAAAACGAATTTACTTTAATAAATATCGGGGGTTTTGAAATAATCAACGACGACACTGTTTTAAACCTATTTAATGTAATTCCACCCGGTCCAAAGGAGATGGAACGACATAGAACTCATATAGCTGTTGGAAGATACACGCAATGCGTACTTCCTGTAGTAGTATTAAATTTTGATCAGAATACGTACGTTTTAGTTCAAAAGAGAACACCTCTTAATTTAGGTTTGTTACCGACAGTTGAGCTTTTTAGAGATTACGTTAAAATTACAAACGGAAAATATGATTTTGACAAATATTTCGACGAAAGTTTTAAGGACGTACTAGCCAAAACAGATCATGCAAATACTAAAAGTTCTGGATATTATTGGGAAGCTAGCGGAATCATGAG
>CAYZRJ010000063.1:0-2531 GCA_964480825.1 uncultured Candidatus Saccharibacteria bacterium
TCTTTACCGGGGGTAGTCTATCGAAACCTTCCAGAAAGTGAGATTTTCCACAGCTTTCGCATTTACTTAAGCCACCCTTGAAATCCGGAAGCGCTTCTCCACATCCCTGACAAACCAAGGCAATTAATTTAGCCATTTTATCTCCTTTGTAACTATAGTATTTTGGGTAGCGGAATCATAACTTATAATAAGTGGAACGTCAACCGCCCCGGGATTTAAACGATTTCACAAAAAAACGAACCAATAGATTTTGATCTATTGATCCGTTTATATTTTCTACTTTGGTCACAGTTTAATTTTAAGTGTCTAGTCGTCGCGCATCCTTATCTTTATTTGGTATTTCACATCTGCAGTAACACCAATTGTTGGGTAGAATAAAGACACTACTAGCATAAATATCTTTAATCCTATGAGTAGATCTACTACTTCGGTATCGGACATTACTTGGGCGTCTTTCAAAAAAAGAAAGTATGTGAACAACCACAGTAATCCGATCACGAAGGCGCTGAAATTTAAATATTCCTTTATATACGCGCTCGGAATAAGTGTCCAGCTTTTGTTTGCTTTTTCTCTGGTTAGGTATTTCCAAAACAAAATTCTCCAAAGAAAAGCCGCAATTACAATACAAAAAACGACTGCTATATTCATGTGTATCTCCTTAATCTTTGGGGTGGATTTTAGTAGCGTGGTTCTATCATCGTAAACAATAAATAGCCATTCGAACCGAGTTTGGCTACAATTTAATTGTATGTAAGTGAAAATTCTATTTGGGGTGGCTGAGGGGACTTGAACCCCCAACCCCCTCCTCCACAGGGAGGTGCTCTAACCAATTGAGCTACAGCCACCAAACGTAACTTACGAGACGATTATACCAGCGAAGCTGGTACGTGAGTACACTAATCAGTTTGTCTGGATTATTTTCCAATTTTCAAAATCTAAGAAACGGTCGGCTTGGGTAAAAGTATATTTTTCACCGATTCCGGAGATATATTTTGATACGTAATAATGAGTAAAGGGATGGTATAAAAATATGGCAGGTGTATTTTCATTAATCGATTTTTGAAATTCTTTGTAGTGTATTAAGCGTTTGTCGTTATCCAACTCTTTACGCCCCTCCTCTAACGCTCTGTCGCCGCGTACGTGTTCGAAACTGCTTAAATTTAGCCCGGGTGTAATTTTTTGTGTTGAGTGCCAGTTCACATAACGATCCGGATCTCGCCCCACCTCCTGCCCATAAAACAATATTTCAAAATTTCGTGGATTAACGACGTTATTCACCATGTCTTTTGGATTTATTTTCTCAACTTGAACATCGAGTCCCAGTTTATCCTTCCAAACTGCTTTTATTTTTTCTGCCAAATCAATGTGACCCGGTATATCCGGAATTGTTAATTTAACCGTTTGTCCTGATAGATCCTCTCTAAATGTCGGGTCGTATTTATCGAATTTAAGATTTCGGTCGGTAAATATACTACGGCTAACAGATCCCTCTACAGGTACCCCCTTGTCAAAGATCATTTCTTTAATATCTAAGACTTTTTCAAGTTTCTGCCTAAAAGCTAAATCTTTTAAAGACTCGTTATTTAAATTAAAGTACAGCGCGTAATAAATACCCTGAGTAGGAAACTTGAAATCTTCAAAACCGCTTATTTCTTCTTTTTTGGTAGACAAAAATCCGTCAATTTCGCCAAGCTTTCCCGCAGTAGCCAACTCATCCTCGTTTGCATAATATTTAAATATGATTTTTTTTATTGGATATTTATCCGAACGGGTTATCAGTGTTATTTGGGTAATTGATTTTCCAACCCGTTTAGTACGCGCAACCTTCCAGTCGCCGCTTGCATTTGGTTTTAGCGGATTTTCTTTTTCTTCACTATCTGTATGCATAACACCAATTGTTAATAGACTTAAAAACGGAGAGTATTTATTGGGTAATGTATATCTAACTGTTAAGTCGTCGACTTTGTCTGTTGCTACACCAACAAGGTCTGCTACCTTGTACGAAGTGTAAATTAAATCATCTGCGGTAATTTTTTTGCCGTCTGACCAAAATTGATTATCTTTTAGTTTAATCGAGTAAACTAAACCGTCAGCATCAACGGTCCAAGTATCAGCAAGATCCGGGTTTAAAACACCATATATATCGTATTTAAATAAACTTCGATAAATAAAAGTGGAAACTGAACGTTCGTGCTGAGTTTGAGCTTTGCTCGCAAAAAAGCTTTGAGGTTGTCCGGCAACACCCTCTTTAAATGAAGGAACAGGCATCAAAGATATAAAAAACGCCGTTATATTAAGAAGAAGTACTTTAAGAAATATCATGATATTTAGTTTATTTTAGCAGATTGATATAATTTTGCCTTGATTGCACTTCTGAGTTCACTATGTGACAATAGCGTAGTATGGCCCCATCGTCTAACGGTTAGGACGCCGGGTTTTCATCCCGGCAATCGGAGTTCGATTCTCCGTGGGGTCACCAATAATGCTTTTCCCTACAAATCTTATATCATACACAAGTACTACAGGTTGAC
>CAYZRJ010000064.1:0-1960 GCA_964480825.1 uncultured Candidatus Saccharibacteria bacterium
CAAGAAAAAGGATTAGTGTCAGACGAAACAGAACTTCAAAAAATACTTGACCAAGTGATAAGTGAAAATCAAAAAGCGGTTGATGACTATAAAAAAGGAAACACAAACTCATTGGAATTTATAATCGGACAAATTATGCGCGTCACCAAAGGTAAGGCTGAAATTACAAAAGTCAGAGAATTGCTAAAGAAGTACTTTCAGGGATAATAAGTTTGGTATGGAATTAAAATTTGATCCGCAAAATCCTCAATATAAATATTTAGATACTTTAGAACTGGCGAACTGGGCCTTGGACGAACTGGATGGAGAAAAAATAATTGCAGTGGATATCGAATCCAACAGCTTGAATCCTTTTGACGGTTTATTAATTTCAGTGCAAATCTCATCGGTTTCATTTGCGTATATTTTTGACGCAAGAAAGATTAACTTAAAAGGTTTTTCACGCTTTAAAGATTTTTTAGAGAACAAAAATATTATTAAAATACTGCACAACGGAAAGTTTGATTACAAGTTTATTAGCACGATACTTAACATTAAAATAGAAAATATTTTTGACACCATGCTGGCTGAGGGAATACTAAACGCGGGACTTGGGGGCGGTTACTACGCTTTAAAAGATTTGGTAAACAAATACACCGGCACTGTAATGGAAAAAGAAACCAGAAGAACTTTTGAAACTACCACAAAAGGGTCCCAACTAAGCGAAAGTCAGCTAAAGTATGCGGCGCTTGATCCACTTTACACATTCCCAATCTTTGAACAGCAATTAGAAAAGTTAAGAAAAGAAAATTTAGTAAATGTTGCAAAGCTGGAGTTTGCAGTAACCAGAGTTGTCGGAGACATGGAACTTACGGGAATTTTTATAGATAAGATAAAGTGGCGCGAAATTATTAAACATCTTAACCTAAAGCGAAACGAGTACGCAAAACAATTTCAAGAAGCTATAAAGCCTTACTACTTTACGGCCGCGGTTGATTTATTTGGAAATCACTCTGATTTGATAAACGTAAACAGTAACGTTCAGTTGATGGAACTATTTAATACTAGACTTAAACTTAATATCCCTTCAACCGGAGATGCTATTTTATCGTCAGTTAATCACCCCATCGCAAAAATATTGCGCGACTACAGAGGTTATGAAAAACTGGTATCAGCCTTTGGCGAATCTTTGCTTGAAAAAATAAATAAAAAAACCGGTCGTATTCACCCTGAATTTAACCAAATGGGTACGGCTACAGGGAGGTTTTCATGCAACAACCCCAACTTACAGCAAATTCCCCGAAATTCAGACGAAGCCCCGTTTAGGACGTGCTTTAACCCAAAACCGGGGTATAAGTTGGTTGTGGCAGATTACTCGTCTTTTGAAATGCGCATCTTGGCCGAACTTTCCGGAGATGCAAAAATGATAAAAGCTATTAATGACGGTTTGGATATACATTCATACACCGCGGCACTAATGTTTAACAAAGAATATAGTTCGGATTTTAAAAAGAAATATCCTGAACTAAGGCAGATCGCAAAACCTATCGGGTTTGGTCTGATGTACGGAATGGGCCCTTCGCGCTTGGCTAATCAACTAACAATGGAAACCGGAACAAAAGTCACAAAAGAACAGGGGTCTGAATACATAAATAAATATTTTTCAAGTTACCCAAGTGTAAAAAGCTTTTTAGAACGATCGAGTAAAGACGCAGTTAGAAACGGTTGGAGTGCCACACCGGCGGGTAGAAAGCGTTGGTACAAAAAACCTGAAGCCGGCGACTTGGAATATGATAAACGAATAGGACAAATTGAACGTGAAGCAAAAAACCATCCCATTCAGGGTACAAACGCTGATGCGATAAAATATGCATTGGTTTATATCAGTGAAAGGCTGAAAAAAGAAAAAGTTGACGGCGCGATTACACTTACTGTTCATGACGAAATAGTTACCGAAGTGCGTGAAGACCAAGCTGAAGCT
>CAYZRJ010000065.1:0-1609 GCA_964480825.1 uncultured Candidatus Saccharibacteria bacterium
ATATTAGAAGGTAAAGTTAAACAGGTTACACTAACTGCGGATAATCTAAAATATTATCTGCCCAAATGATATGGAAAAAGAGCCGACGCCAAAACAACTGGATGAGATGAGAGCAACAGGATACAGACCCACCGTTGTTGTGTGTTGTATACATGAAAAAAAAGTTTTAATGCTGTTTAAAAAAGATTATCGTTTGTGGCTACTCCCTCAAAGCGGAGTAGACGCCAAAGAAGATCCGGTGAAAATAGGGCTAAAAGAAATTAAAGAAACCCTTGGTTCGACTTTTATCAAAAAATGCGCGAAAACAGCATTATATTTAGGTGAGGATCAGGTAGAATTTTTGCCCGAAAAACAAACCAACGAAAAAATAACTACTGCAAACGGAAAAGTTTTTAAAATGGTCGGTAAACATTACTATTTTTACGCCCTTGCCTGCGAGACAGATAAAATAGATCTCAGTGAAACGCAATACGACGAATTTTATTGGTTTGATAGCAAACCGGGCTTGGTGTTGGCTTCTAAAATTTATCAACCGGGCAAACGAAGAATAACAATGAAGGCGTTGGGCCTGTTGCAAGAAAAAGGCATTATATTGTAGACATGGACAAAGAGTATATTGTAAAACAAATAGAAAACAGTATTAAAGTTTGTAAAAAATGCAGACTTTGCGAAACGGCGTTAAACGCGGTTCCGGGGGAAGGAAATATTAACTCCAAAATAGTTTTTATCGGAGAAGCTCCGGGCGAGATAGAAGACAAAACAGGCAGGCCCTTTGTAGGACGGGCGGGAACATTACTCGAAAAAATGTTGGCAAGAATAGACTTAAAGAGGGAGGATGTCTGGATAGGCAACATTATTAAACACCGTCCGCCGGAAAATCGGGACCCCTTGCCGGATGAAATAAAAGCGTGCGAGGGTTATTTAGAAATGCAGTTAAAAGCAATAGCTCCGATTCTTGTGATAACTTTAGGACGCTACTCTATGAATTATTTTTTTGCCGAGGGAAAGATAAGTCGCGATCGAGGTTGTTTGATAAAACTCAAGGATTTTTACGTTTACCCTGTTTATCATCCTGCCGCAGCTTTGCGAAACCCCTCCATGATGGAAGATTTTGTAAAAGATTTTTTGCAAATTCCAAAAGTTTTGGAACAAGCCGAAAACGTAAATAAATTGAAAGGTTAAGATATGATAGATACAATTTCTATCGCGGGCGATAAAAAACCGCCGTTGAAAATAGTAAAGCTGGGTGGTGACGTTGGCGCAACCAAAAATATGGTTGTGTATGAATGTGGAGACGACATGATTATTGTCGATTGCGGTATTGGGTTTCCGGACAGTGAGTTACATGGGGTAGATGTAGTAATTCCGGACGTTTCTTACGTTGTAGAGCGTAAACAAAAGTTGAGAGGAATTTTTGTTACTCACGCACACGAGGATCACATTGGTGCCATACCTTATGTAATTGATCAGTTAAACACTCCGATATACTCGGGTCCGTTAGCATTAGGGTTGATTCGCGAAAAAATAAAAGAACGCTTTGCGGATGGGATAGTAAGGGGAATCAGTTTTAACATAGTAACCCCGGATGACAACGAAATAGTATTAGGAA
>CAYZRJ010000066.1:0-1522 GCA_964480825.1 uncultured Candidatus Saccharibacteria bacterium
ACTCGTTGAATTTTTCAACGGAAAACTTATAAACATTCATTTTTCTCTTTTGCCGTTATACCGCGGAGCAAGCCCTGTCCAATTTGCAATATTAAATAAAGATGAAACGACCGGTGTTACTTATCACTTAGTGGACAAAAAGATGGACGGCGGTAAGATAATTCATCAGATTGGGTACAAACTAGCTAACAACGAAACCTCGGGACACCTGTATAGTGTTCTCTTTGAACTCGCCTCCGAAAATTTGACTTACGTTATAAACGAGTTTCACAATGGTCAGTTTAAACCCAGAATACAGGACGAGAACCTTGCAACTTACACTTATTCAACGTCTCACCCGCAAAGTACCTTTATTTATAAAGAAGATGCCCGAATTAATTGGAAAGACGACGCAAAAAAAATCGAGCAAATGATTAGAGCCTTTAATTCTTGGCCAATTGCTTGGACAACAATTAAAGAACTTGAGAATAATAAAAAGCTTCGGCTGTCAAAAATTAAATTACGGACTGGGGTTGACCAAAAGCTAAAAATCAAAGTATTTAGAGCCGATTTAACTGAAACCGGTAAATTAGATATAAAAGAGGTTCAACTTGAAGGTAAAAATAAAGTAGATTGGAAAGCTTTTGAAAACGGATACGTTGTACCGGAAATAGCTAAGCAGTAGCTTTAACGGCAGTTTCAGCTTTTATAAGTTTTTCTTCGAACTTAAGTCTTTTTAAACAAGAAGAGCAAATGCTCAATTTCATCGAAGTTCCGTTGATAACAAAACGTTTTGATCGTAAATTCACCTGTTTCATGGTGATTGTTCTGCCGGTAACACGTCGGCCGATCCCTCGCGGGACTAAATTACCTTTTTGATATCCTTTTTGACATAAATCGCAAATCTTTGACATAACAGTGTAGATTAAACCACGCGAGGGCTTTATAAGTCAACAAAAGATGGCTATTTTAGGCAAAATTATATCGCCAGTGCAGTTAGCTGTTCTGGCGATATTTTTATTATGATAACGTTTTCTCCTTTAAACTAAGCGAGCCGGGCATTTTGAGAGTTTTCCGCACATTGATGTTACGGTTAACCCTTGGCAACCACTACACGGACACCCAGATGAATCGCGCATGATGTGTGCACCGGTTTCTACATCGGGCATGAGCATAGTCAAAACGTCACCTTCATCGTAAATATCTTCCTCCGGCGGCGGACTGGCTCTTACACCAACGGTAATTACGACACCTCTCTGTTCAAACACTTTTGGTTTCTTACGTATGCTGGTACTCTTTCTGTGTGACATAGAGAATCTCCTTTTTGGTGGGTTTTTGGTGATAGAAATTATATTCCTATTAAAAAACCTGTGCAACAGTTAAGATCGACATGATAGAATAAACCTTGTTCAGTGGCCAAAGATGCGCTTCGCGCTCTTTGGCTTCGCTACGCTCAGCCAAAGTAGCTCAGGGGTAGAGCAAGCGCTTTGTAAGCGTTAGGTCGTGGGTTCAAATCCCACCTTTGGCTCCATGAAATGTGTGC